>NZ_CP028902.1:447316-452449 GCF_001639105.2 Azospirillum humicireducens | reverse complement strand
GAAGCGGGGGAGGGTTGGGGAGGGGGCAAAGGCTTGGCTCCCCCCCTCAAACCAGCGGAAGATCGCTGCCGCCATTGACGATGTCCACCGTGCCGGAGATCAGATTCTCCGCATAGAGCGCCTCCAGGTCGATGCCGCCGGCCGGGCGCACCGGGCGGATGGCACGGATCCAGCCGGATATCGCCTGTTCCTGCCGACGGCGGATCGCTTCGGCCTCGTCCACCGTCACTGCCTGGAAGGACAGGCGGTCGCCGGGGCGCAGGCGGCCGGCGCGGGGCAGGTCGGCGGAGATCACGGTGGCGATCTTGGTATAGCCGCCGGCAGTCTGATGGTCGTTCAGCAGCAGGATCGGCTGCCCGTTGCCCGGCACCTGGATGGAGCCGGTGACCAGCCCGTCCGACGGGATGTCGGCCGACCCGCGATGCTTCAGCGACGGTCCCTCCAGCCGCAAACCCATGCGGTCGGCCTGCTTGCCGACATGGTAGGCCGCCGACAGGAAGGTCGCCAAAGCCTGCTCGGTGAAGCGGTCGTCCTGCGGCCCGAGAACGACGCGCAACGGCCCGACGCCGTACTCCGGCGGCTGCGGCAGCTCCAAGTCCGGCTCATCGGGCGGCCCATCGGCAGCGCCGTCGCGGGCAAGCGGCAGCCGGTCGTCCTGGCCCAGGGGGCGCCCGCCGAGCGGACCGATGCCGGCGCGGACATAGATGGACAGACTTCCCATCACCGGAGCCAGCGCGAAGCCGCCGGCCACCGCCAGATAGGCGACCGAGGCCCCATCCACCGCTCCAAGCCGCAGCAGGTCGCCCTGGCGCAGGCTGTGGCTGCGGTGAGGCTCCAGCGGCCGGGTGGCCTCTCCCTCGCGCTCCAGCGTCATCGCCAGCGGACCGACCGCGGCGATGCGGACGGCGGGAGAATCCACCCGCAGGACAGGGCCGAGCAGCGCGATCTCCAGCCCCGCCATGCCCTGCGGGTTGCCGACCAGCGCATTGGCGAGCCGCAGCGCCACCGGGTCGAGCGCACCGGCCACCGGCATGCCCAATTCCTGGAAGCCGAAGCGGCCCAGATCCTGGATCGTCGCAAACAGGCCCGGACGCACCACGGTCAGAAAGGCGCTCATGATGCCGCCCTCAGGCTTGCAGGGTCGAAGCGGCCGGCGGCCACCGCCTGCGCGATGCCGTCGAAGGCGGCGCGGTCCACCGCCTCGAAGCGCACTCGGTCGCCGGCCGTCAGCAGGACGGGATCGGCCCGGCCGGCGTCATAGAGCGGCACCGGGCAGCGGCCGATCAGGTGCCAGCCGCCCGGACTCTCCCACGGATAGACGGTGGTCAGCCGCCCGGCGACGGCGACGGAGCCGGCAGGCACCCGCACCCGCGGCTCCGTCCGGCGCGGCCGTTCCAACTCGGCCGGCAGGTCGCCCATGTAGCCGAAGCCCGGCATGAAGCCCAGCATGTAGACGAAATACTCGGCCGAGCCGTGCAACTCCGCCACCCGCTCCACGGTCAGCCCCAGCCCATCGGCCAGTTCGGCCAGATCGGGGCCGAGATCCGGGTCGTAGCAGACCGGCAGGCGCCACAGCCGCCCTTCGGCAGCGGCGGCGTTGCTGCCGGCCAGCGCCGCCTCCACCGCCGCCTGCATCTCCCGCCGCCCGGTGGCGACCGGGTCGTAGACCACCAGCAGCGAGCGGAAGGTCGGCACCGTCTCCACCAGTCCCGGTGGCGGGGCTGCCTTCAACCGGGCGTGCAGGGCCATGACGCGGGCGTTGGTCGCCCGGTCGATGGCCTCGCCGAACTCGACGTTGAAGGCGCTGTCGCCTGCGGTGGTGAAGCGGATCTCCACGCCCACGCTCCTCACCCGATCATCATCGACGGCAGCCATGTCACCATGCCGGGGAAAACCCACAGCAGGGCCACCATCACCACCATCAGGATGAAGAAGGGAAGGCTGGCCTTGCCGATGGTGAAGATGTCCTTGCCGGTCATCGCCTGCAGCACGAACAGGTTGAAGCCGACCGGCGGCGTGATCTGCGCCATCTCCACCACGATGATGATGTAGATGCCGAACCACAGCAGGTCGATGCCAGCCTGCTGCACCATCGGCAGGATCACCGAGGTGGTCAGCACCACCATGGAGATGCCGTCGAGGAAGCAGCCCATCACGATGAAGAAGGCAGTCAGCGCCACCAGCAGCGCCGCTGGCGACAGCTGCATCGTGGTGATCCACTCCGCCAGCAGGCGCGGGATGCCGGTATAGCCCATCGCCACCGTCAGGAAGGCCGCACCCGCCAGGATGAAGCCGATCATGCAGGAGGTATGGGCGGCGCCGAACAGGCTGTCGCGGAAGGTCGCCCAGCTCAGCGTGCCGGTCGCCAGCGCCAGCACCAGCGACCCCAGCACGCCGATGCCCGCGGCCTCGGTCGGGGTGGCGATGCCGACATAGATGGAGCCCAGCACCGCGGCGATCAGCAGCATCACCGGGATCAGCGCGCCCGTATCGCGGATCTTCTCCCCGAAGCTCTGCGGCGGCTCCGGCGGCGGCACCCGGCCGGGGTTCAGCAGCGACCAGCCGCCGACATAGGCCATGAAGAGCCCGGTCAGCACGATGCCGGGAATGACGCCGGCAATGAACAGCCGGGCGATGGACACGTCGGCCGCCACGCCATAGACGATCATGATGATCGAGGGTGGGATCAGCAGCCCCAGCGTGCCGGCCCCGGCCAGCGATCCCAGAGTCATCATCTGGTCGTAGCCGCGCCGGTTCAGCTCCGGAATCGTCATGCGGCCGATGGTGGCGGCGGTGGCGGCCGACGATCCGGACACGGCGGCGAAGATCGAGCAGCCGATGACGTTCACATGCATCAGCCGGCCGGGCAGCCAGCCGGTCCAGGGCGCCAGCCCCTTGAACATGTCGGACGAGATGCGGGTGCGGAACAGGATCTCGCCCATCCAGATGAACAGCGGCAAGGCGGTCAGCGTCCAGGAAGTGCTGGCGCCCCAGATGTTGGTCGCCATCACCATGCCCACCGGTCTTGCGGTGAACAGCGCCATGGCGACGAAGCCGACGCCGGCCAGCGCCAGCGCCACCCACACGCCGGCCCCCAGCATCAGGAACATCGTCACGACGACGACGAGGGATGCGGTCGTCTGATCCATCGTTCAGCCCTCGCTCTGCATGCCGGCCTGCTGGTACGAGGCTTGCCCGCCCCGCAGCACCGCCAGAAGATCGTCCAGCAAGGCGATCACCAGCACGATCAGCCCGACCGCCATCAGCGCCTGCGGGATCCACAGCGGGATCGGCAGCACGCCCTGGCTGAGGTCGCCGAAATCATAGGAATCATAGGTCATGCGCGCCCAGTACCAGGCGAAATAGGCGCTGAGCGCCGTGCCGAAGCCGAGGCAGGCCAGTTCGAAGGCGCGGCGGGGGGCGCCGTGCAGCCGCTCCACCAGCACGCCGACGCGGATATGGGCGCCGCGGCGCAGAGCCGGCCCCAGCATCAGGAAGAAGGACGCGGCCATGCAATAGCCGGCAAGCTCGTCGGCCCCCGGCACCATGCGGCCGAACAGGCGGCTCGCCACCTGCGTGACGATCAGCACGGCGATGGCGGCAAGCGCGACCGCGCCCAGGATCTCGGCGGTTCGGTAAAGAATGGACAGTGCGGTGCGCATGGCGCAACCACCTCCTGCGGTCGGTCGGGGCGAAGGGGCGTCATGGACCGGTGGCGGTCCGGCCGGCCGCCATGCTGCGGCGTGCCGGCCGGATCGCCGCCGGGTCCAAACGGCCGGTTACTTGCGGTAGGCGGAGATGATCGCCTCGCCGTCGGCACCGGCGGCCTTGGTCCATTCCCCGGTCATGGTCTTGCCGATGGCGGACAGGCCTTCCTTCAGCGTGTCGGACGGCGGCAGCACCTTCATGCCGTTGCCGGCCATGGTCTTGTTCAGCTCGGCCGTCTTCTTCTCCCACTCGGCCCAGCCGGCGGCCTCGGCCTTGGCGGCGGCGTCCTGGACCGCCTTCTGGGTGTTGGCGTCCAGCCCCTTCCACACTTCCGCGTTGACGAAGACCATGTTGCGCGGCAGCCAGGCCTGGACGTCGTAATAGACCTTCACGAAGTCCCAGGCCTTGGTGTCGACGCCGGTGGCGGCCGAGGTGATCATCGCGGTGACGATGCCGGTGCCGAAGGCCTGCGCGACCTCCGCCGCCTCGATCTTCACGGGAACGGCGCCGCTCAGTTCGGCGATGCGGGTGGTTGCCGGGTTGTAGGCGCGGAATTTCTGCCCCTTCAGCCCGTCGATCGACTGGATCTCGTCCTTGACGTAGAGGCCCTGCGGCGGCCACGGAATCGAGTAGAGCAGCTTCAGGCGCTGACGCTCCAGCTTCTTCTCCAGATACGGCTTGGAGACGTCGTAGAGCTTGCGCGAGGCCTTGAAGTCGGTGGCGAGGAAGGGCACCGAATCGAGGCCGAAGAGCGGATCCTCGTTCGCCCAGGAGCTGATCAGCACCTCGCCCAGCTGTGCCTGTCCGGACTGGACCGCGCGCTTGATCTCCGGATGGCGGACCAGCGAACCGTTGGAATGGACGGTGATCTGGATCTTGCCGCCGGTGGCCGCCTTCACGTCTTCCGCGAACTGCTTAACCACCACGGTGTGCAGGTTCGTGTCGGGATAGGGGGTCGGCATGTCCCAGGTCTCGGCGAGTGCTGCCAGCGGCCCGGCGGCGACGCCCAGCCCCAGCAGGCCGGCGACGATCGGGCCGGCCATCCGGGCGACGAGACGGGATTGCAGCATGTCAGCGGTCATGATGTTCGGAAGCTCCCTGATTGTTGGCCGAAGCGGCGCCCGCCGGCCTTGTGGCCGGTCGGACGGTGGGCAGAAGCCGGATGTCCGGCCCGGCCGGAGTCTGCGCGAGCAGCCCATAGCCAAGGCATCGTGACAACGGCCTCCCTGATCCTGCCCATTCGGTCCCCAAGGGTTCACCCTTCCGAGCGATCCGTCAAACCTCCAATGTTACAGCCGGGGAAAAAATCAGTGCGGCCCGTCCCTTATGGCCACGTAGCCGGTGAGTGCGATCAGTAGATCAGCTCGTTTTCGCCGCTGCCCTCGGCCAGCACCAACTCGCCGCGGGCGGCGAGATCCTTGGCCA
>NZ_CP028902.1:444469-447119 GCF_001639105.2 Azospirillum humicireducens | reverse complement strand
GATGGCGGCCTTTTCGGGGCCGGTGAGGGTCCGGTAGTCCTCACGAACCTTTTGAGCCATTGCTGCCCTTCATGCCTGCGCTGAATCCAAAATTGTCCGATGATTGCGGCAAACATCGTTAACAAACGATAAGGAAATCCCTAGGGAGTTCCGAAAACGGCGGTTCCGCCGCAGCAGGGAACCGGTTCGATCCGCCCGCCATGTCCTGGCATGCGCCTGGTCATACGCCACTATGTGAAAATGAATTTACAGGAATGTGGAAAAGCTGTAACTCTGAACTCACGCAAGCCGCGCTTGGGCTTTCCGAAAGGGCACCGAGGGGATGGAGCCACCCATTCAGACGGGATCGCTGCTGATCCGGATGCAGAACTGCCAGGCGCAACTGCCGGCGGCGCTCGCCAAGGTTGGGGAGTGGGCTTTGGCCTATCCCTTCCGCACCGCGACGTTGAAGATCGGCGAATTGGCCGCGGCGGCAGAGGTGTCGGTCGCGTCCGTCAACCGCTATGCCCGTTTCCTCGGCTATGAGGGGTATCCGGAGTTCCGCGAGGATCTGCTGCGCGCCTTCGAATCCACCTTCGCCCCGGTGGAGAAGCTGCGCGTCGCCGTTCAGCGCGACACCTCGAACGCCGAGATCATGCGGGAATCGCTGGCCAGCGACGCCGGCAACATCACCCGCACCATGGAGCTGCTGCAGCCTGAACAATGCGAGGCCGCGGTCCGCCTGATCCGCGAGTCCAAGCGCATCGTGGCGCTTGGCTTGGGAGATAGCGCCTATCTCGCCCTGTTCCTGGCCGACATGCTGGAGCCCTATGTCGACCATGTCCGCGAGGCCATCGAGTTCGCGGGCACCGAGCGCACCATCCGCCGGCTGATGACGGTGAAGCCCGGCGATCTGGTGATCGCCATCACCTCGCCGCGCTATTCGCGCCGGACCATCGAGCATCTGCAGCTGTGCCGTGAGCGCGGGGCGAGGGCCATCGCGCTGACCGACGCGCCGGACAGCCCGATCGTCCCGCTGGCCGACGTCACCCTGCTGGCCGGGGCCGACCATGGCGTGCGCCACAGCTCCCCCACCGGATTGATGGCGCTGATCGTGGCGCTGGGCACCGCGCTGTCCCGCTCCGGTCCCGACAGCGTCGGACAGGCGGCCGACGTCGCCGAACGCATCCTGCCCTACCTCCATGTCGTGCCGAAAAACAAACGGCCGACCGAGTGAGCCGGGCTTTCCTTTCCACGCGCCAAAGAAGCTGAAAAGCGATGACGATCTCCTATTGGAACGGGCGTTACCTGCCGCTGGACGAGGTCCATGTGTCGCCGCTGGACCGCGGTTTCCTGTTCGCCGACGGCCTCTATGAGGTGACCGCTGCCTACAATGGCCGCCTGTTCGAGCCGGAGGCGCACATCGCCCGCCTGCAGCGCGGCATGGCCGAACTGCGCATCGACTGTGCCCTGTCGGCCGGCGACTGGATGGCCATCATGGAGCGGCTGGCCGTCGACTCCGGCATCGACGGCGACCTGACCGTCTATCTCCAGGTCACCCGCGGTGCAGCATCCAGCCGCGGCCACGCCTTCCCGGCCGGCGTCACCCCGTCGGTGTTCGGCATGGCGAGCCCGCTGAAGCGTCCGCCGGCCTCCTGGCGCGACCAGGGCGTCGCCGCCATCACCATTCCCGACATCCGCTGGGGCCGCTGCGACCTGAAGACGGTGGCGCTGCTCGGCAGCGTGCTGGCGCAGCAGGCGGCGACCGATGCCGGAGTCGTCGATGCGCTGCAGTTGCGCGACGGTCTGGTGACCGAGGGGGCCGCGACCAACATCTTCGTGGTCAAGGACGGTGTCATCGCCACCCCGCTCAACGACACCCGCATCCTGGAAGGCATCACCCGCACCGTCATCCTGCGGCTGGCCGCCGAGGCCGGCCTGCGGCTGGAGGAGCGCGACATCCCGGCGGCGGAACTGGACGCGGCCGACGAGATCTGGATCGCCAGCACCACCAAGGAGATCACCCCCGTCACCAGCCTGAACGGCAAGCCGGTCGGCACCGGCGCGCCGGGCATGGTGTGGCGCCGCATGTTCGCGCTGTTCGCCGAGAGGCTGGGACGATGAGCGGCGCCGCCGCGATGCGGGCGGTCGATACCGCGCCGGCCCTGCTGTCCGTAGAGGGGCTGAGCGTCGCCTTCGACGGCGAGCATGGCCCCGTGCGCGTCGTCGACGACGTCAGCTTCACCGTGGCGCCGGGTGAGACTGTCGCCATCGTCGGCGAATCCGGCTCCGGCAAGTCGGTGACCTCGCTGTCGCTGATGCGGCTGGTCGATTATGCCGGCGGCCGCATCGTCGGCGGGCGCATCCGCTTCAAGGGCCGCGACGGGCGCGAGCGCGACCTGGCATCGCCGCCGGCCGAGGCGCTGACCGACATGCGCGGCAACGACATCGCCATGGTCTTCCAGGAGCCGATGACGTCGCTGAATCCGGTCTTCACCATCGGCGACCAGATCGCTGAGGCGGTGATGCTGCACCAGGGTCTCGACCGCAAGGCGGCGCGGGCGGAGGCGCTGCGCATGCTGGAGAAGGTGCGGATTCCCGAACCGGCCCGGCTGCTCGACCGCCATCCGCACCAGCTGTCGGGCGGCATGCGCCAACGCGTGATGATCGC
>NZ_CP028902.1:429659-444459 GCF_001639105.2 Azospirillum humicireducens | reverse complement strand
CACGGCGCTGGACGTCACCATCCAGGCGCAGATCCTGCGGCTGATCCGCCTGCTGCAGGACGAGATGGGGATGGGCGTCATCTTCATCACCCATGACATGGGCGTGGTGGCGGAGGTGGCCGACCGCGTCGTCGTGATGTGGCGTGGCCGCAAGGTGGAGGAGGGTAGCGTCGAGCGCATCTTCCAGGCGCCGCAGCACCCCTACACCAAGGCGCTGCTGTCCGCCGTGCCGAAGCTGGGCGCGCTGCGCGGCCAGGATCTGCCGATGCGTTTCCCGCTGCTGGTGGTCGATGACGCCAAGGCGGACGCTGCGCCGCCGGCCCCGCCGCCGGTGCAGGATACGGTGCGCGCCGCCGACGCCCCGCTCCTGGAGGTCCGCGACCTCACCACCCGGTTCGACGTGCGCAAGGGCATCTTCGGCTCGCTGAAGGCCCGCGTCCATGCGGTGGAGAAGGTCAGCTTCGCCGTGCGTCCGGGCGAGACGCTGGCCCTGGTCGGTGAGTCCGGCTGCGGCAAGTCGACCACCGGCCGCACCATCATGGGGCTTCAGTCCGCGACCTCCGGAACCATCCGCTTCGACGGAACCGATACCGCGACGCTGGATTCAAACGGCCAGGCGAAGCTGAAGGAGAAGATCCAGTACATCTTCCAGGATCCCTTCGCCTCGCTGAACCCGCGCATGACCGTCGGCTTCAGCGTCGCCGAACCGATGCTGGTCCACGATTATGTGCCGACCGCGAAGCCCGGCGTATCCCGCCGGCGCGCCATCGAGGAGCGGGTGGCGGAGCTGCTGACCCAGGTCGGGCTGAAGCCCGAGCACGCGCGCCGCTATCCGCATGAATTCTCCGGCGGTCAGCGCCAGCGCATCTGCATCGCCCGCGCCATCGCCTGCGATCCCAAGCTGATCATCGCCGACGAGGCGGTGGCGGCGCTCGACGTGTCGATCCAGGCGCAGATCGTCAATCTTCTGATGGAGCTGCAGGCCAAGCGGGGTCTGTCCTACCTGTTCATCAGCCACGACATGGCGGTGGTGGAGCGGGTCAGCCACCGCGTCGCGGTGATGTATCTCGGCCAGATCGTCGAGCTCGGCCCGCGCCGCGCCGTGTTCGAGAATCCGCAGCACCCCTACACCCGCCGCCTGATGGCGGCGGTGCCGATCGCCGATCCCAGCCGCCGCACCCGCGACCTGCGGCTTCTGACCGGCGAGATCCCGAGCCCCATCCGCGCCATCGGCGACGAGCCGGCGGTGCAGCCGCTGGTGCCGGTCGGCGACGACCATTTCGTCGCGCGCCACGCCGTCGGCGGCGACTTCTGAATCAAGAAAAGGGAGACATCACGTGACGCGTTTCGCTCTTCCCCTGCTGGCCGGCCTGCTCGCCGGCACCGCGCTGGCCGGTCCGGCCTTCGCCGCCAAGACTCTGGTGGTCGGCCTTCCCGACAACATCACCGGTCTGGACCCGGCCGACATCAACGACACCCTGTCGCAGTCGGCCAGCCGCACGATGATGCAGGGCCTGTTCGGCTTCGACAAGGAGATGAAGCTGGTCCCGCTGCTGGCGGAAAGCTTCACCGTCAACGACACCGCCACCGAATACACCTATCGCCTGCGCAAGGGTGTCACCTTCCATGACGGTACGCCCTTCAACGCCCAGGCTGTGAAGACCAACTTCGACCGCCTGTCGAACCCGGCCAACCGTCTGAAGCGCCAGAGCCTGCTGGCGATGCTGGCCGAGACGGTGGTGGTCGACGACTACACCATCACCCTGAAGCTGTCGCAGCCCTTCGGCGCGCTGAACAACAACCTGGCCCATCCCGGCGCCATGATCCACAGCCCGAAGGCGCTGGAGACCTTCGGCAAGGAGATCGGCCGCCACCCGGTCGGCACCGGCCCCTACAAGTTCGTCAGCTGGGAAGCGGACACCCTCAAGGTCGAGAAGAACGCCAACTACTGGAAGCCCGGCCTGCCGAAAATCGACAGCGTGACGCTGAAGAGCGTGCCGGAGAACGGCAGCCGCATCGCCATGCTGCAGACCAACGAGGCGCAGTTCATCTATCCGCTGCCGCCGGAAATGGTGAAGATGGTGGAGGCCAACCAGGCGCTGGAGATCATCGACGCCCCGTCGATCATTGCCCGCTATGTGGCGATGAACACCATGAAGAAGCCCTTCAACGACCCGCGCGTCCGTCAGGCGCTGAACTACGCCATCGACAAGAACGCCTACGCCAAGGTGGTCTATCGCGGTTATGCCGGCCCGCTGGATTCGGCGATCCCGTCCAAGCTGGGCTACCATGTCGCCCAGCCGAGCCAGTACACCTACGACCTCGCCAAGGCGAAGNCGAGGCCGGCTATCCGAACGGCTTCGAGGCCGAGATGATCGGCCGCAACAGCACCAACTTCATCCGCGGCATGCAGTTCGTGCAGCAGCAGCTGGCCCAGGTCGGCGTCAAGCTGACCGTCACCCCGCTCGAATCCGGTGTCGAGGCTTCCCGTGTCTGGAGCGTCGAGAAGCCGGAGGATGCCACGGTGCAGATGCAGTACAGCGGCTGGTCGGCTTCGACCGGTGATGCCGACTGGGGCCTGCGTCCGCTGCTGTGGGGCAAGGGCTTCCCGCCGAAGTTCTTCAACGTGGCGTACTACAAGAACGACACGGTCGACGCCGCGATCGAGACCGGGATCGGCACCGCCGACACCGCCAAGCGCGCCGAGGCCTACCGCGTCGCCCAGGAGCAGATCTGGAAGGATGCGCCCTGGATCTTCCTCGGCGTCGAGAATCTGCTGGCCGGCAAGTCGAAGAAGCTGACCGGCTTCTACTATGTCGCCGACGGCGGCCTGCAGATGGAAGAGGCCGATCTGCAGTGATGTGAGTGTGGCGCNGAAGGCGGGGGAGGGTTAGGGAGGGGGCATTCGAAGCCGACATTTCCACCAGGACCTCCGCCCCATGCTGAAATATCTCGTCGGCCGCGTCGCCGGCATCCTGCCGGTTCTGCTGGTGATTTCCGTTTTCGTCTTCGGCTTCGTCCATCTGCTGCCTGGCGATCCGGCGCGGCTGGTTGCCGGTCCGGATGCGACCCAGCGCGACGTCGAGCTGGTGCGCCAGGATCTGGGCCTCGACCAGCCGCTGTGGGTGCAGTATGGCCGCTTCCTCGGCAATGCGGTGCAGGGCGAGTTCGGTCGGTCGATGAAGACCAAGCGGCCGGTGTCGCAGGAGATCGGCGAACGCTTCATGCCGACCCTCTACCTCACCGTCGCCGCCATGGCGTGGGCGACGCTGGCAGGATTGTTGATCGGCGTGGCGTCGGCCACCAAGCGCGGGCGATGGCAGGACCATGCCGGCATGATCGTCGCGGTGTCGGGCATCGCCTTCCCGTCCTTCTGGCTCGGCCTGCTGATGATCGACCTGTTCTCGGTCAAGCTCGGCTGGCTGCCGACCAGCGGCTATGGCACCTGGCAGCATTTCATCATGCCGTCGCTGACGCTCGGCCTCGGCGTCGCCGCTGTCATGGCGCGCTTCACCCGCTCCGCCTTCATCGAGATCGCACGCGAGGATTACGTCCGCACCGCCAGGGCCAAGGGCGTGCCGTCGCGGCTGGTGGTGTGGAAGCACACGCTGCGCAACGCGCTGATCCCGATCATCACCATGGTCGGCCTGCAGTTCGGCTTCCTGCTCGGCGGGTCCATCGTGGTGGAGACGGTGTTCTCCTGGCCGGGGCTGGGCCGGCTGCTGGTGGATAGCGTCAATTACCGCGACTACACCGTCATCCAGGCGGAGATCCTGCTGTTCTCGCTGGAGTTCATCATCATCAACCTGCTGGTCGATGTGCTGTACGCCTTCGCCAACCCCGAGATTCGCTACTCATGACCACGACAGACGCAACCGGCATGGCCGCATCCGCCGCCCACGAAGCCGTCCGTTCGCCGCTGCGCGAGTTCTGGCGCAAGTTCCGGCGCAACCGCACCGCCATGGCCGCCGGCATCTGTCTGCTGGCACTGGCTTTGGCGGCGGCGGCGGCACCGTGGATCGCCCCCTTCGACCCGGCGGCCTTCGATTACGACCGCATCCTGGAAGGCCCCTCGGCCGACCATTGGGCGGGTACGGACGCCTATGGCCGCGACATCCTGAGCCGCATCCTGTGGGGGGCCCGCATCTCGCTGTCGGTCGGCCTGCTGTCGGTCATGCTCGGCGGGGTGGCCGGCGTGGCGTTGGGGCTGATCGCCGGCTTCCGCGGCGGCTGGATCGACAGCCTGATCATGCGCATTTGCGACGTGCTTTTGGCCTTCCCCGGCATCCTGCTCGCCATCGGCATCGTCGCCGTCCTGGGGCCGGGCATCGAGAACGTCATCTATGCCGTGGCGATCTTCAGCGTGCCGGTCTTCGCCCGGCTGGTGCGCGGCAGCACGCTGTCCTTGAAGCGCGCGGTCTATGTCGACGCCGCCCGTGCCATCGGCGTGCGCGACCGGCTGCTGATGGTGCGCCACATCCTGCCGGGCACGCTGCCGAGCGTGATCGTCTATGTTTCCATGCGCATCGGCACCTCGATCCTGACGGCGGCCAGCCTCAGCTTCATCGGTCTCGGCGCCCAGCCGCCCAGCCCGGAATGGGGTGCCATGCTGGCCGACGGGCGCAGCTACATCGGCGTCGCCAGCCACGTCACCTTCTATCCTGGCCTCGCCATCTTCCTGACGGTGCTGGCCTTCAACCTGCTCGGCGACGGACTGCGCGATGCCCTCGACCCCAAACTGCGCTGAACCGGCGAAACGCGCGCGGGCCTTCGGGCTCGCCTGCGGCCGGCTGAAGACGGGGCCGCGCAACGCCATCACCGACGTGGCCGGAGTGCGCGTCGCTCACGTCACGCTCGATGACGGCGCCATCCAGACCGGCGTCACCGCCCTCCTGCCCCATGCCGGCAACCTTTACCGCGACAAGCCCGTCGCCGCCGCCGAGGTGCTGAACGGCTTCGGCAAGAGCGTCGGGCTGATGCAGGTGGAGGAACTCGGCGCGCTGGAAACCCCGATCCTGCTGACCAACACCCTGTCGGTCGGCACCTGCGCCACCGCCCTGGTCCGCCACGCCATCGCCGCCAACCCCGACATCGGCCGCAGCACCGCGACGGTCAATCCGCTGGTGATGGAGTGCAACGACGGTCCGCTGAACGACATCCAGGCGCTGGCAGTCACCGAGGCCGATGCCGCTGCCGCCCTGGCCGCGGCACTGTCCGAAGCGGACGGCGCGGAGGTCGCGGTCGGATCGGTCGGGGCCGGGCGCGGCATGTCCTGCTTCGGCTTCAAAGGCGGCATCGGCACATCCTCGCGCCGCCTCAAGCTGGACGGCAAGCGCCATCATCTGGGCGTGCTGGTGCTGGCGAATTTCGGCCGGCCGGGTGAGCTGTGCCTGCCCGACGGCCGCCGTGTCGCCCCGCCTGCGAAGGACGACGCGCCGGAAAAGGGCTCCGTCATCGTCATCGCCGCCACCGACGTGCCGCTCGACCACCGCCAGCTGCGCCGGGTGATCCGCCGCGCGGGAGTCGGGCTTGCCCGTGTCGGCTCCTTCTGGGGCCATGGCAGCGGCGACATCGCGCTCGGCTTTACCACCGCCAACCGCATCGACCATGACGAGCGGGCCGACATCCTGGCCCTGCGCATGGTGAACGAACACCGCATCGATAGGCTGTTCGAGGCGATGGCCGACGCGACGCAGGAAGCCGTTCTCGACGCTCTCGCCGCCGCCACGCCGGTGGTCGGCCGCGACGGCGCCACCCGGCCCTGCCTCTCCGACTTGCTGAATTTCGGGAGCACTCCGTGAAGATCTACATCTCCGCCGACATCGAAGGGGTGGCCGGCGTCGTCTCCCAGCAGCAGGTGACGCAGGGCAATCCCGAGTATGAGCGTGCCCGCCGCCTGATGACCGCCGAGGTCAACGCCGCCATCGAAGGCGCGCTGGAGGCCGGGGCCAGCGAGATCCTGGTCAACGACAGCCACGGCCCGATGGTCAACCTGCTGCCGGACGAGCTGCACCCGGCCGCCGAGCTGATCCTCGGCCGTCCCAAGCCCATCGGCATGTTCGCCGGGCTGGAGCCGGACGCCGCCGGGGTGATGTGCGTCGGCTTCCACACCTCCGCGCGCCAGTACGGCATCCTCGCCCACACCACCAACAGCTTCGCCTTCGGCCGCGTCCGGGTGAACGGGCTGGAGCTGGGGGAGGCCGGCAATTACGGTGCCTATGCCGGCGAGATCGGCGTGCCGGTGATCCTGCTGAGCGGCGACGACCGCTTCGCCGCCGAGATGGCCCCGCTGTTCCCGGACGCCGAGCAGGTGGTCGTCAAGCAGGCGCTGGGCCAGCGCGCCGCCCGCTCCGTCGCCCCGTCGGTCGCCCGCGACCGCCTCCGCGAGGCCGCAAGCCGCGCCGTCCGCCGGGCGTCCAGCATCCCGCCTTTCCGCGTCCCGCCGCAGGCCGATGGCGCGCCCTACCGGCTGGAGATCGAGATGAACGGCCCGGCGCTGGCCGATCTGGCGTCGCTGATCCCGGTGTCGGAGCGCCTGGACCCCGTCACCATCCGCCTGCCGGCCGCCAGCATGGCCGCCGTTCTCGGCTGGATCAACACCCTGTCGGCCATGTCGGCCACCCTGCGCTGAGACCCGCCCCCATGACCCTTTCGCACCCGCAGCCCTTCGCCCTTGCCATCCATGGCGGCGCCGGCACCATCAAGCGCAGCGCCCTGACCCCGGCGCTGACCGAGGGCTACCACGCCGGCCTGCGCCGGGCGCTGGCCGCCGGGCACGGGGTGCTGGCCGACGGCGGCAGCGCGCTCGACGCCGTCACCGCCGCCGTGATGGCGCTGGAGGACGAGCCGCTGTTCAACGCCGGCCGCGGCGCCGTCTTCACTGCCGAGGGCGTGCAGGAGATGGACGCCGCCATCATGGACGGCCGCGACCGCGCCGCCGGTGCGGTGGCCGGCCTGTTCGGCCCGCGCAATCCCATCCTGGCCGCCCGCGCGGTGATGGAGCACACGGAGCATGTGCTGCTGATCGGCGAGGGCGCGCTGGATCTCTGCCGCCGCCAGGGTCTGCCGATGGAGGAGGCCGCCTATTTCTTCACCCAGCCGCGCTGGGACGCCCTCCAGGCCGAGCTGGAGCGCCGCCGCTCCGGCACCCCCGACGATGGGGACGAGCAGCGCCGCCACGGCACGGTGGGCGCCGTCGCCCGCGACCGCGACGGCAACCTCGCCGCCGCCACCTCGACCGGCGGCATGACCGCCAAGGCCAAGGGCCGCGTCGGCGACAGCCCGGTGATCGGCGCCGGCACCTTCGCCGACAACATCACCTGTGCCGTCTCCGCCACCGGCCATGGCGAGCATTTCATCCGCCGCTGCGCCGCCCACGAGATCGACGCCCGCATGCGTTGGGCCGGCCAGACCCTGGAGCGCGCCGCCGGCGACGTGGTGGACGAGTTGGGCGTGATCGGCGGCTCCGGCGGCCTGATCGCCATCGACCGCGATGGCCGGGTGGCGCTGCCCTTCAACTGCTCCGGCATGTACCGCGGCGCCATCGGGCCGGAGGGGCTGCCGATGACCGCGATCCACCGCGAGGAGTTCCGCATCGGCTGACTCTCCTTCCCCCGCTGGACAGGCGGGGGCCGGCTTCCCACGTTGGTGCTTCTTCAGTGCAACAGCCGGAACGGAGGATGGCGGTATGCGTGCGATGGTGATTTCGCGGTTCGGTGGTCCCGACGTGTTCGAGCTTCAGGACCGGCCGCGTCCGGTCGCGGGTCCGGGCGAGCTGCTGGTCCGCGTGGTGGCGTCAGGCACCAACCCGGTGGACGCCAAGATCCGTCATTCCGGCAGCTGGGCCGGCATCCCCTTCCCGGCGGTGCTGGGGTACGACGTGTCGGGCGTGGTCGAGGAGGCCGGCCCCGGCGTGACCGGCTTCAAGCCCGGCGACGAGGTGTTCTACACCCCGGAGATCTTCGGCAATCCCAACGGCAGCTATGCCGAATACACCGTCGCCGCCGCGTCCATCGTCGCCCACAAGCCGGCCGGCCTCTCCCATGTCGAGGCGGCGGGCATCCCGCTGGCCGGCGGCACGGCGTGGGAGGCCATCGTGCGGCGTCTGGCGGTGCGGCCGGGCGAGACGGTGCTGATCCATGGCGGGGCCGGCGGGGTGGGCAGCTTCGCCATCCAGTTCGCCAAGGCGGCCGGCGCCCGCGTGCTCGCCACCGCCAGCAAGGCCAACCATGAGGCGATGCGCGATCTCGGCGCCGACGTGACGCTCGACTATCGCGACGCCGACGTGGTGGACCAAATCCTGCGTGAGGCGGGCGGGGCAGGGGTGGACGCCGCCTTCGACACCGCCGGCGGCAATGTGCCGCTGAGCACCCAGGTGACGCGCCCCTTCGGCCGCATCGCCACCATCCTGCCGCCGACCGGCGACCTGAACGCGCTCTATGTGAAGAACCAGACCCTCTACGGCACCTTCCTGACCCGCGAGGGTGCGCGCCTGCGCGAGATGGCGCCGCTGTTCGTGCGCGGGCAGGCCAAGGTGATCGTCGATGCCGTCCTGCCGCTGGAAGAGGTCGGCAAGGCGCACGAACGGCTCGATTCCGGCCACGGCCGCGGTAAGATCATCCTGCAAGTGGGCGCCTGACGCGAGGTCGGGCCGGGCTTTCGAAGGACGGTCGCGGTGTATATCTGGCTTATCGGGCTGCACGTCACGGCGGTGACGCTCTGGATCCTGGGAATGTCCGCCGCCGCCATCCTGATCAGCGCCCTGGACGCCACGACCGCCGCCGAGGAAGGACCGGCCCGCCTGCTGCGCGCCATGGCCCGCTGGGAGCGCCGCGTGACCTCCCCGGCGATGGGGCTGGCGTGGCTGCTGGGCATCACGCTGGTGGTGGTCGGCGGCTGGGGCTTCGAGCCGTGGCTGGTGGCGAAGGTGATCGTCGTCCTCATCCTGTCCGCCCTGCACGGCAAGCTCTCCGCCGGGCTGCGGCGGCTGGGTGACGCGGCGTCGGGGCCGGATGCGCGGCCGGTGTCACCGCTGCTGCGCTTCTCCCCGCTGGCGGTGATCGCCGGGGCCATCGCCATCGTGACGCTGGTGGTGGTGAAGCCCTACTGAACACGGTATGGTGTCGGACCGGGAGGGGCCGGCCCGTTCGACCAGACACCTCGGTCCAGGCCCGGCCGGTTCGGTTCCAGCGCGAAAGGATCCGCCATGGCCGTCGCCAAGACCACGATCTGCCTCTGGTACGACAAGGACGCCGAGGCCGCCGCCCGCTTCTACGCCGCGACCTTCCCCGACAGCACGGTGACCGCCGTTCACCGCGCCCCCGCCGACTACCCGTCCGGCAAGGCGGGCGACGTGCTGACGGTCGAGTTCACCGTCGCCGGCCTCCCCTGCCTCGGCCTGAACGGCGGCCCGGCCTTCACCCACAGCGAGGCCTTCTCGTTCCAGATCGCCACCGACGACCAGGAGGAGACCGACCGCTATTGGACCGCCATTACCGGCAACGGCGGCCAGGAGAGCGCCTGCGGCTGGTGCAAAGACCGCTGGGGCATCTCCTGGCAGATCACGCCGCGCGTGCTGACTGATGCGCTGGCGGCCGGCGGAGACGAGGCCAAGCGGGCGTTCGAGGCGATGATGGGGATGACGAAGATCGACGTGGCGGCGATTGAGGCGGCGCGTAGGGGGTGAGGGGGTAAGTGCGTTTAGGTGTTTGTACCGAATGTTTGGATGGAGACGGTGAAGGTCGATATGATGATTGCTAGCTATGGATTGTCAGTTTGCAAATTGATTAGGTTAAGAAACTACTCTAGAATTCTAGATAAGCGATCACATGGCCGCGCCATCGTGTTTGAAGTGCAAGTAACCGCATTCACTCGCATACGGAGCTTGCAGCAGGGAAGCGTTGCCGCTAAAGAGTGCTGGTTAGATTGCATTCCTACCAAGAACTAGGTTTGGATACCGACGTGCCCCTTTCAGGTCGTTCTGTTTTGATCGTATGTTTAGCAGTAGCAATTTTGGCTACGCATGCGGAGGCTGGAGAAATTCTCTCCGGTAGGCCTCAGTTTGTAGGCGCGGGAAGAATGATAATCTCGGCTCGTCATTTAGCGCTTTTTGGAATAATCTCTCCAGATCCTGAGTTGTTTTGTAGCGAGAATGGACGTCCTTGGAGATGTGGGCAAACAGCTCAGGCAGCGATAGAAAGCTATGTCGGTTCCAAAGATATTTATTGCAGCATCGAGTTGGAGAATAAAAATGGGGATGCATCGGCAACTTGTTTTGCAGATGGCAAAGACGTTGCTGCGTGGATGGTATCAGAAGGCTGGGCCTTTTCTAATCGTCTTCAGGCGTCGCGGTACATAAGTGCAGAGGCAGAGGCTAAATTTGCTAAAAGGGGGCTTTGGCGAAGCTTGTTTAACCAGAAAGACTTTGGCAATAATGATGGAAAATCTCCATGAAGAAAATGCCTCTTGAAGAAGAGAGTATGGCTGACCTTGCTTCAAAATGGGGGCTCCGTTTACTTATCGTAACAAACATCATGATGTTCTGTGGTCTTTGCTATCAATACGGAATAAGAGACATTGTTCATCCGACGGAGGGGTGGAATTGGACGGACTTTATAACAATATTGCTTGCGATTGTCACAATCGTAATTGCTGCGCTAGGCACGCTTATTGCTGTAGCTGCGCTATGGGGACTGCAGACCTTAAGGAAGGGGGCCAGCGAAATTAGCCGCAAGAAGGTGGATGGGTATCTGCAATCCGCCGACATGGAACGGAAGCTACGAGCTCTTGTGGAAGAACAATACAAGAACTATGTTGATAGCCTAGCTGTTGCGCGTGCCCTGACCTCACCGGAAAGGGGGGATCGTCCCAATGCAGAGCAAGGGCAGCGCATTGTCGGAGATGTTGAAAGGGATTGGAGAGATTGAACATGATGCTCTCACCCGACATGATGGCAGTGCTTAAGAAGCACCAAAAGTCTTATCCCGTGAAAGTTGGGACTCTGGCTCGTGATCTTGGCATAGAGGTCAAGGAGACGGACCTTCCTGATAATGTCTCTGGCACACTTACGAGGGAAGATACTGATAAGTGGGTAATTCGCGTTAATCGGCGTCATTCAAAAACGCGGCAACGTTTCACGGTTGCTCATGAAGTTGCTCACTTTTTATTGCATAGAAATCAAATAGGAAACGGCTTAACAGACGATACATTCTACCGCAGCGATCTTTCCGATACGCGAGAGCGTGAAGCAAATCGGCTAGCAGCTGATATTCTTATGCCATGGCCCTTAGTTCGCCTAGCCACAGAGGGGGGCGTGCACTCAGTTGAGGAGCTTGCAGAGGCTTTTGACGTCTCGTCGGCTGCAATGCATATCCGCCTGGGGCTCCCGACATAGTTGCGCTCTGTTCAGGTGGGGTGCGATTGAGGTATAACTTTCGAGCAGAATAGCTAGCTCGGGTGCATTATGCCTCCTTGGAGTTCTGGTAGTCGTCGGTATTTCCCGATCCTCCATGTCTTGCAAGCCGACCTCAAAGGGTTTAGGCAGCTTCCGAAGAGCGATGGCAGCTTGCTATGTCCTATTATCCCGCTAGCCCAAGCTAGCGGAGCCCATCGTCTTAAAAATACGTTGATAGCCATTAGGCAAGCCATAAATGGAACGTCTGAGTTCTTCATCGCTGATTTAGCAGATAGCCTCGGTGAGGGATTACCGCAGGACAAAATTCGAGACGTTCACCGCGACTTGCAGAAGCTCGCAAGTGCTGACGGGAATTTTTCAATGTGGAGAAAATTCATCCGTGAAAACAACGATATGGTGCCTGTGATTCGTATGGAGGCCACAACGGCTGAGGAGGCACTTGATGTACAGGTGGATGATTTTTTAGATCTTGGAAGGGGAATGGTAATAAGGCTCCGGCCCCGGCGGCAAGGTCCTGTGACTGCAAAGGCTAAGAGAGTTATCGGCAGGGTTGCGAAATCCGACCGGCTTGACGAACTTCTCGTAGTAGTCGACTTAGAAGACATACGTGAGAGTCTAACCCCCTCAGCCGTAGCCGAAGCAATTCTAACGGAGTGCGCAATAGCTTCTGGAGGAAAAAAATTAACGGTGGCAACAGCCGCAACAAGCTTTCCAGTCGAGTTTAATGGGACTGCGCTTGAGATTAATGAATATCCCATTGTTGAACGGCAAGTGAACGAACAAGTTATTGGTTCTCTTTCTGATATGAATATTCGTGTACTATATAGCGACTATGGCTCTGCTCGAGTCAGAAATAAAGAAAAAAGGGGTGGTCCAGGTTATCCGCGTATTGATTACGCTACTAGAAATATTTGGTATTCTAATAGACAGAAAGACGGGGAGCTAGGGGCGGGTGGCTATCAAGCAGCAGCAGCTGAGATAATGGGTTGTGATGGATGGATTGATGATCTTAATATCTATGGCGCGAACATGATCCGAGAAGCTGCGTCTGGAGAATTGGAGAAGAGAATTAACGCAACGTTTTGGGTCGGAGTGAGAATAAACCTTCATCTTCATTCTCAGGCTCATTATCATGCTTCAAAGGAGGATCTTATCGAATCTGCCAAAGAAGACGATTGGGAAGATTAAGGCTATTCCTTTGATAATAGACGCCTGATGTCTTCTGGAACAGGTCCAAAAAGATTTTCACAATTGATGTTCTTAGACATTTCAATAAAAACATCTTCGTGCGCGGATGTGTCCGCGCACGGTACTTTTACCTGTTGCAGAAGTTCTTCTAGACTTATCTTCTGTGGATTACTTGATCGAAAATTATTATTATTGATGTGAGGACTGAGAAGCCGCAAGTCATCCGGCAAAATCTCACGCCCCTCAGTTGCTATCAAGAAATTACTAAATGTTTTCACAAATCTACTCTTTACGGCGTTTACTACTGCCTTCTGTAGCTTACTCAAACTAATATGATCTGTCTTTCTTATGAGTTCTGCTCTCCTTTCCCCTTCATAGGTTACGGCATTCTCTCTGAGAACTGATTTTATCTCATGAACTCTCAGCATTTCTTGAAAAGCTACTCTACTATTTATTTTAGTTGTTCTTCCTCTGCGGATAATTTTGATATTTTTCTTGGTTCCATTAATAGAAAATCGCCAAACCTCTACGCAATTGGGGGTCATTCTTAGAATCTTTTCCTCATGCAGAATATCTGTTACCACTGTAACCTTATTAAAATACTTCATATAAGTAGATATCTGCCCAGACAATCTGTCAAGATTGTCTGCCAAGCTTTTTATCTCAAATGCTTCCAGGTGACGATTTGCGAATACTAGGTCGGCGCGACGGAGCCCGCTAACAGAGAACTCACTTGCAAGCACAGCATCACAAAAATCTTCTCTCTCACGCAGTTTTTCGATGACCGCACATTTAATCTGTGGCTCAAGGCTGCGGACGGTAAGTGGTGGAGCGATAGCCATCGGCTTCTCTGCGGCAATCTGAAAGTGCCCTTCTTCTAGCGCTGTTGATGAGAGTGGCCAAGCCGATCTTCAATGACCCAATGTCTCGGGCGGGTTTTATGTCGGCTCCGGCTAGCGGCGTGAAGGGACCTACATACGGCAATCATCTACCCGCTCACCCCACCCCCACATCATCCCGAATGCACGCCACCGAATGCCCCGGCGCCACCTCGCGCAGCGTCCGGGCCTCCGGCTCAGCACAGGCGGGCAGGGCGAACGGGCAGCGCGTCCGGAAAACGCAGCCTGACGGCGGGTTCATCGGGCTCGGCACGTCGCCGTCCAGCAGCATGCGGGTCTTCGGCGCGTCGGGGTCCGGGTCGGGGGCGGCCGACAGCAGGGCCATGGTGTAGGGGTGGCGCGGGCGCTCGTAGAGGCTGTCGCTCGGCGCGATCTCCATCAGGCGGCCGAGATACATCACCGCCACCCGGTCGCTGATGTAGCGCACCACCGCCAGATCATGGGCGATGAACAGCACCGCCAGCCCCAGCTCGCGCTGCAGGTCGCCCAGCAAATTCACCACCTGCGCCTGCACCGAGACGTCGAGCGCCGACACCNCATAGGGATCCTGGAAGACGATCTGCATGCGGCGGCGCTGCGCCCGCATCTCTGCCGTGCCCAGGCCGGTGATCTCCTGCCCGTTGAAGCGGATGGAGCCGCCGGTCGGCTCGATCAGCCGCAGGATGCTGCGCCCGGCGGTGGTCTTGCCCGATCCGGATTCGCCGACCAGCCCCAGCACCTCGCCGCGGTTCAGGTCGAAGGACAGATCGTCCACCGCCTTCACCCAGCCGACCGGCCGTTGCAGCAGCCCGCCGCGCACCGCAAAGCGCTTCTCCAGATTGCGGACGCTCAGCAGGGGCTGTTCGGTGACGGTATCGAAGCTCATTGCACGTCTCTCCAGCGGCGGCAGCGGGCGGAATGGTCGGGGCCGACCGGCTCCAGAACGGGTTCGGCGGCGAGGCAGGCCGGTTCGGCCAGCGCGCAGCGCGGGGCGAAGGTGCAGCCGGCCGGGCGGTTCACCGGGCTCGGCACGCTGCCGGGGATGGCGTAGAGCCGGCCGCCGTCGCCGCGGCGCTGGCCCAGATGCGGCATGCAGGCCAGCAGCCCGCGGGTGTAGGGGTGCCTGGGCGATTTCAGCAGGGAGCGGACATCGCCTTCCTCGACGATGCGGCCGGAATACATCACCACCACCCGGTGCGCCACCTCGGCCACCACGCCCAGATTGTGGGTGATGAACAGGATCGAGGTGCCGGTCTCCTCCTGAAGCCGCCGCATCAAATCGAGGATCTGCGCCTGGATGGTCACGTCGAGCGCCGTGGTC
>NZ_CP028902.1:372577-429652 GCF_001639105.2 Azospirillum humicireducens | reverse complement strand
CATGGCGATCATCACGCGCTGGCGCATGCCGCCCGACATCTGGTGCGGATATTCGTCCAGCCGCCGCTCCGCCGCCGGGATGCCGACCTTCTTCAGCATGGCGAGCGCCTCCGCCCGCGCCGCCCGGCGGTCGAGGCCCTGGTGGTAGCGCAGCGCCTCGCCGATCTGGTCGCCGACGGTGTAGACCGGGTTCAGCGAGGTCATCGGCTCCTGGAAGATCATGCCGATCTCGTTGCCGCGCACGCTGCGCATGGCGCGCTCGCTGAGGCGGGCGAGGTCGCGCACCTGCCCGTCGCGGCCGCGGAACAGGATCTCGCCGCCGGCGATGATGCCCGGCGGCGACGGGATCAGCCGCATCGCCGACAGGCTGGTCACCGACTTGCCGCTGCCGGATTCGCCGACGACGGCCAGCGTCTCGTTGCGGCGCACGGCGAAGGACACGCCGTCCACCGCCTTCGACACGCCGGGATCGGCGGTGAAGTGGGTTTGCAGGTTGCGGATGTCGAGCGTGAGGTCAGCGTCCATGACGGGATCCCGGATTTGAAGTCAGCGGGTGCAGCCGCGCGCCGGCACCGGCCAGTCGCCGACGACCTCGCCGTTGCGGGTGATCGCCATGCGGTCGTGCAGGTTGGTCACCACGCAGACATGGTTGGGCAGGATGCGCACGCGGTCGCCGATCTCCGGCTTCGCCTCGCTCCGGCTGAGGTCGACCACCGCATGCTCCTCGTTGACGCGGACGATCACCGCGTCGGGATAGTCGAGGATCAGGCCGAAGCCCTCGCCGACCGACGGGGCGACCCGGTCGCTCGACAGCGTCTTGCTGCCGCAATCCAGAACGGCGCGGTCGGATGTGGGGCGGCTGACCACGGTGGCGTGCACATGCACGGCGCACTCGTCCAGCGTCGCCACCCCGGCGCCGACGGTGGCGCGGTCGTGATAGATGTAGGTGCCGACGCGCAGCTCGGTCACGCCGGGAAGCTCATGGGTGTCCCAGCAGCCGGGGGTGCCGCCGACCGACACCGTCTCCACCGCGATGCCGGATCCCTCCAGCAGGGCGCGCGTCTCGGCGACGAAGGGCACGGTGCGGGGGCCGCGCGGGTAGGTCATCAGGCCGCGGAAGCGGGTCAGCCCGTTGCCGGCGGCGCGGCGGGCCAGCGTCAGCACCTCGTCCGCGGTCTGCACGCCGCAACGGCCGTCGCCGCTGTCGAACTCCACCAGGATGCCGATCTCGACGCCTGCTTCGGCGGCAGCGGCGGCCACGGTGTCGAGCGCCACAGCGTTGTCCAGCGCCACCGTCAGCCTGGTCTTGCCGGCGAGCTCCGCCAGCGGCGACACCTTGGCGGCGCCGACGATGGGGTAGGTCAGCAGGATATCGGTGCAGCCGGCCTCGGCCATCACCAGCGCTTCGCTGATCTTCTGGCAGGTGATGCCGACGGCGCCCAGCTCGATCTGGCGCAGCGCGAATTGGGGAAGCTTGTGGGTCTTGATGTGCGGGCGCAGCGCCAACCCATGCCGGTCGCAGTATGCCTGCATCTTGGTCAGGTTATGCTCGACCCGGTCGAGATCGATGACGGGGACGGGGGTGTCGAGTTCGTCGACGCGCATGGGACCGCTCCGGAACGCAGATTTGGGAAAGGGGCCGACCCGGTCGGGGCCGGCCGTGTACTCAGGATTTTACGCCGTCGGCAGGACGGCGATGCAGTCGATTTCGACCTGGATGTTGTTCAGCTGGCAGCCGATGGTGGTGCGGGCCGGCGGCTCGGTCGGGAAGAACTCCGAATAGAGCGCGTTGTATTCCTGGAAGCGGCCGAGGTCGCTGAGATAGCTGTTGACCTTCACCACATGGGCGAGGTCGGTGCCGGCGGCCTTCAGGATGATTTCCAGGTTGCGCAGGGTCTGGCGCACCTCGCCGGCGAAATCCTCGGGCAGGGCGCCGGTCTCCGGATGGTGCGGCCCCTGGCCCGACACATAGACGAAGCCGTTCGCGACGATGGCGTGGCTGTACTGGCCGGCGGGCGGCACCGCCTTCTCGGCGAAGATCGGCTTGCGGTTGGTCATTCGGTCCTCACTGGTTTTGAAACTCGGGTTTTGAAACTCGGGGTTTTGAAGGGTCAGGCGCGGGCCAGGGCCTTGCCCGGACGCGCGCCGGTGTGCCCGCCGTCGCGCAGGATGAACTGTCCGGCGACGAGCACGTCGGTGATGCCGTGGGGCGGGCGCGTCGGATCCTGGAAGGTCGCGCGATCCGCCACGTCGGCGGTGAACAGGGTCAGGTCGGCCATCATGCCCGGCCGGATCAGCCCGCGGTCGGACAGGCCGAAGCGCTGTGCCGGGACGGCGGTCATGTGGCGGACGGCATCCTCCAGCCCCAGCCCGCCTTCGCCTCCGATGGCGCGGGCGAGATAGCGCGGGAAGCTGCCGAAGGCGCGGGGGTGCGGCTTGCCGGTTTCGCGCGGCAGCCCGTCCGATCCCAGCATGTGTAGCGGGTGCGACAGCGCGGTCTCCAGATCGGCCTCGGCCAGCTGGAACATGACGATGTTGGTGCGGCCACGGTCGGCGCGGATCAGCCGGACCAGCGTGTCGAAGGGCGCTTCCTGTGCGACTTCGGCGATCTCGGTCAGCGACAGCCCTTCCAGCGTGCGCAGGTCCGGCTCGCCGACGCCGCCGATGCGGACATTCTCCCAGCCGATCAGGCGGATCTTGGATTCCCAGCCGGCGTCATTCGGTGCCTCGCCACCCTCCACCGCCCGGCGCAGCGCCGCCAGCCCGTCGGCATCGGCCATGCGCGCCAGCAGCGCCTCGACCCCGCCCGCCAGCGCCGACGGCGGCAGCAGTTGCAGGATGGTGCTGGACCCCGCCGGGTAGGGGTACATGTCGAAACTGACGTCGGTGCCGCCTTTGCGGGCGATCTCCAGCCGCTCCACCGCGCGCGGCAGGCTGCCCCAATAGGGCTTTCCAGCGGCTTGCAGGTGGGACAGCAGGCCGCTCGCCCCGCCGGTCTTCAGCAGATCGAGGAACTCGTCCACCGAGGCGATCAGCCCGCCCTCGTAGGAGCGGACATGGGCGGTCAGCAGCGCGCCATGCTCCGCCACCACCTCCGCCAGCCGCACCAGCTCGGCGCGGTCGGCCCAGGCGCTGGGCGGATAGACGAGGCCGAGCGACAGTCCGTGCGCGCCCTGGCGAAGCTGCTCGGCCAACAATGCGGCCATCGCCTCGCGCTCTTCGGCGGTGGCGGCGCGGTTCTGCCAGCCCATGACGGCGAGGCGCAGGGCCGCGTGCCCGACCAGCGAGACGAGGTTGATGGCGGTGCCGCGCCCGTCGAGTGCTGCGCGGTAGCCGGCGAAGTCGGCGAAGGTCTCCTGATCGGACACCGTGCCCAGCAGGTTGCCGAAATGCTCACGCAAGGGGCCGCCGCTGTCGGGGCTCTGCGGGTAGAGCCCGAAGGAGCAGTTGCCGACCACCACGGTCGTGACGCCCTGCGCCACCTTCTCCGGCCGGCCGGGCTGACGCAGCTGGATCAGGTCGTCGTGGCAATGGGCGTCGATGAAGCCAGGGGCGAGGAAACGGCCCTGCGCCTCCAACGGTTCGGCGTCGGCTGCGTCCAGCATCGGGCCGACGGCGGCGATGCGTCCGCGCTCCACCAGCACGTCGGCGGGGAACCAGGGGGCGCCGGTGCCGTCGATGACGCGGGCGCCCTTGATGAGAAGAGTATCGGTCATCTCATTTCGCCTTCTGGAGCCGGGGGTCGAGCGCGTCGCGCAGCCCGTCCCCGACGATCTGGAGCGACAGCACGGTCAGGACGATGGCGCAGCCGGGGAACAGGATCAGCCAGTCGGCCTGCTGGAAATACTGCTGGGCGCTGGCGATCATGTTGCCCCAGGTCGGCGTGGTCGGCGGCACGCCGACGCCGAGGAAGGACAGCGCCGCCTCCGTCAGGATGGCGTAGGCGAAGATGAAGGTGGCCTGCACCAGGATCGGCGACATCAGGTTGGGCAGGATGTGCAGGAAGACGATGCGCGGGGTCGAGGCGCCCAGCGCGGTGGCCGCCTCGATGAAGGGCATCTCGCGCACCACCAGACAGGCGGCGCGCACCACGCGGGCGACGCGCGGGGTGTAGACGATGCCGAGCGCCAGCACGACGTTGTAGAGCGACGGCCCCAGCGCCGCCATGAAGGCAATGGCGAGCAGGATGTCCGGGAAGGCCATCAGCGCGTCGGTCAGCCGCATCAGCAGCCCGTCCAGCGGCCGGATATAGCCGGCGGCGAGCCCCAGCAGCGTGCCGAGCAGCGTCGCCACCACCACCACCAGCAGGCCGACCAGCAGCGACAGCCGGGCGCCCAGCATCACGCGGGACAGCACGTCGCGGCCGTACTCGTCGGTGCCGAACCAGTGGGCGGCGGTGGGCGGCTTCAGCCGGCCGAGGATGTCCATCTTCATCGGGTTGAACGGGGTGATCCAGGGCGCCAGCAGCGCCACCGCCAGGATCGCCAGCATGATCAGGAAGGACAGCACCACCAGCCGGCGGCGGAACAGCTGGCGCAGCAGCAGGGCGGCCGGCGACCGGCTGTTCTGCGGCTTGCCGGGGGAGGGAAGGGGGACGCTGCCGTGACCGGCGGGGACGCTTGCCATGGAAACCCTCCCTCTCAATAACGGACCCGCGGATCGACCACGGCATAGAGCAGGTCGACCGTCAGGTTGATCAGCACATAGATGGCGGACACCACCAGCAGGGCGCCCTGGATCACCGGATAGTCGCGGCGCAGTACGGCCGAGACGATCAGGTTGCCGACGCCGGGCAGGCCGAACACGGTCTCCGTCACGATGGCGCCGGCGATCATCACCGCGGTGGTCAGGCCGATCACCGTCAGGATCGGGATCATCGCGTTGCGCAGCGCATGCTTCAGCACGACGACCAGCGGCGGCAGGCCCTTGGCCCGCGCGGTGCGGACGTAATCGTGGCTCATCACGTCCAGCATGCTGGTGCGGGTGAAGCGCAGGATCAGCGCCGAGTTCGGAATGCCCAGCGCGATGGCCGGCAGAACCAGATGGCGCATGCGTTCCAGCAGGTCGGCATCGGGCGGGCCGTAGCCGGCGACCGGGAACCAGGCATGGTCGACCGCCAGATACTTGATCAGCGTCAGCCCGATCCAGAAGCTGGGAATGCTGGCCGCCAGCATGGCGAGCCCGACCGCGGTCTGGTCGATCAGGCCGCCGCGCTTGGCCGCCGACAGGATGCCGACCGGCACGCCGATCAGCATGGCGATGCCCACCGACATCATGGTCAAAAGTCCGGTCAGCTCCGACCGTTCGGCCAGCGCCTGGGCCACCGGGCGGTTGAGGAAGATGGACTCGCCGAGGTCGAAGCGGACGATCTGCCCGAGATAGAGCAGGAACTGCGTCAGCAGCGGTTCGTCGAGCCCGAGCCGGCCGCGCAGCGCCGCGATGTCCTCCGGCGTGGCGGAGGACCCCAGCATGACGGCGGCGGGATCGCCCGGCACGACGCGGGCGATCAGGAAGACCACCATGGCGACGAGCAGCATGACGACCATCATGCCGGCGAACCGGCGGACGATGTAAACGAGCATGGTTGCGGTCCCGGACCGAGGGGAAGCACAGAGTTTCCCTCTCCCGTCCCGGGAGAGGGACTATCAAACCGCCCTCAGCCCTTCAGGTCGGTGTTCCAGAAGAACGGCCAGGGAGTCGGGGTGTAGCCGGTCAGCTTGTCGCTGCTGGCGGCGAGGTTGTAGAACTCGCCGACCTTCACGCTCGGCACCTCGCTGTAGAACAGCGTCTGCAACGCCACCCACTTCGTCTTGCGCGCCGCCGGATCCATCTCGCGGTTGAAGGCGGCCAGCGCCTCCTTCTTGGCCGGGCTGTCCCACCAGCCGGGATAGCTGGGGTTCAGCACGGTGATCAGCGACGGTTCCGGCACGAAGGTGTGGTAGGTGAAGAAGGCATCCCACCCCTTGTCGTCGCCGCGGCGCTGCAGCAGCGTCGCCCAGTCCAGCACCTGGAGGTCGACCTTGAAGCCGGCCATTTCGAGTTGGGCCTGCGCCACCATGCTCATCTTGTACAGGAACTCGTACTGCACCGAGGTCATGATGCGGATCGGCTCGCCCTTGTAGCCGGCGGCCTTCAGCAGCTCCGCCGCCTTGCCGGCCGCATGGTCGCTGTAGGGCTTGGCGCTGGCCGCATCGTAATAGGGCGTGCCCTGGGCGTAGATCGACCCCTCCGCCTGGACGAAGGCGGGATCGCCGAGGCCGGCCAGCAGCATGTCGTTCGGCTCCAGCGCCGCCAGGACGGCCTGACGGACCTTCGGGTTCGCCATCACGCCGGTCTTGGTGTTCATGATCATCAGCGGGAAGCCGAACGGCTTGACGATCACGGGCTTGACGCCGGCCGCACCCTTGATGCGCGGCAGGGTTTCCGCCGGCAGGCTGTCGGCGAACTGGTACTGGCCGGCCAGGACGCCCGACACGCGGGTGGCGGCGTTCGGCACCGGGACGAAGCGGACCTCGCCGATGTTGGCCTTGCGGCTGCCGGCATAGCCGCTCGGCGTGCCGGCGGGCGAGGCGTAGCCGTCGTGGCGCACCAGCCGGATATACTGGTCGGGCTTGTGCTCCAGCAGCTTGTAGGGGCCGGTGCCGATCAGCGACTTCAAGGCACCCGGCCCGTCGATGACCGATTTCGGCACGATGGCGGCGGCGCCGTTGTTCATCGCCAGCAGTGCGGTCAGCGGCGCGAAGGGCTCCTTCAGCGCGATGACGACGGCGTCCGCACCCTTGGCGGCGATGCTCTCCACCAGCGGGGCGACGGTCTTGCCGCGCGGCGAGGCCTTGGTCCAGTGATCCAGCGAGGCGACCACGTCGTCGGCCGTGACGGTGCTGCCGTCATGGAAGGTGACGCCGCTGCGCAGCGGGATGGTGTAGGTCTTGCCGTCCGCCGACACCTGCGGCAGGGCCGACGCCACCAGCGGGGCCAGCTTCCACTCGCCGTCGAAGGTGAACAGCGTCTCGAACATGTGCTGGGTGATGATGCTGACGAGGTCGGACGTGGTGCCGACCGGGTCCAGCGTCGGCGGCTCGCCGATGGTGGCGACCGTGACGACCGAGGCGCCGCCCTGCTGGGCCAGCGCCGGGGTGGTCCAGCTTCCGAGAATTCCAGAGGAAAGTCCGCCTGCAGCCAGCGTCGTGCCGAGGGCGGTGTTGAACAGACGTCGCGTGATCCCTGTCATTTCCGTCTCCCGAACCGTTTGTCCGAAATATCGGACGTCGGTCTTGTATTCCAGACAAGCGAACGGTATATCGGACAAAGACCGCTGGCAAGCCGAAAATCCGCGTGCTAATCGGTTGTGCGACGACCAGGGAGTGCGGATCAGATGACGGGCGACGGCGTGGCGCAGAAGCAGGCAGAGAAGCAGTCGGCGGAAAAACCGACGGGCCGCGCCCGTGGTATCGACCGTGTCATCGCGCTGATGGAGCATCTGCACGACCGGCGCGCTCCCACGCGGATCGCCGACATCGCCCGCGACACCGGCACGCCGCGCTCCACCATGTACGAGCTGGTCAATACGCTGGTGGAGGCGCGCTGGCTGGAACTGCGCGACGGCGACGGCACCGTCTATTTCGGGCCGGCGATGCATTACTACGGCAGCGATTACCTCGACAGCGTCGACCTGATCCGCAAGGCGAGGTTGGAGGTCGCCCACATCGCCGAGATGGTGGGCGAGACCGCGCAGTTCTGCACGCTGGAAGGCGACAAGTATCTGGTCGTGCTGAATGAACCCGGCCGGCGCATGTTCCGCATCAGCTCCGAGATCGGCATCAAGGTGCCGATTCCCTGGACGGCGTCCGGCCGGCTGCTGGTCGATCACATGGCCGCCGAGGAGATCCTGCGCTTCATTCCACCGGACGACTTCGTCCTGCCCGACGGCCGCCGCATCGCCGAGGACGAGTTCCTGGAGGACATGCGCCGCGCCCGCACCCAGGGCTATGTCCGCACCACGGCGCTGGTCGACCGTTTCACCACCTGCCTGGCGGCTCCGGTCCGCGATCCGGCCGGCCGCTGCATCGCCACCATCTGCTTCGTCGTTCCGGCCGACACGACGGAAGAGGCGCAGCAGGCGATGATCGACACGCTGAAGGCCAGTGCCGAGCGGCTGTCTCCGGGACGCTGACGGCGGCTGCGCCAATTCCGCGCATCGGCCGTTGCCATTGACACAATCCAACCCACATGTCTTTAATCTGGACAGACGGCAGCCAGTAATAGCGCTGCGAAACTCCCCATAAATCTCTGTAGAGCGCTGCGAAAGGCGCCGATATCCCAACAAGTTCTGCGGATATCGTCTTTCACAGCGCTATGCTGCGATGCAAAATGACGAATACAGGGATGTCATGTCTCCGCTTTTGCGGTGGCGTGATTGTGCCAATATCTTCCTAGACAGGCCGCTGCATCGGCCGCCGGAACTCAAAACCGACATTGAAGGAAGACCGTCATGACCACGCATGAAACCGACTCCGCTGTCTTCGCCGCCAAGTTCGCCGTTGTCCGTGTCGTCGTCGGCGTCCTGCTGTTCGCCGCCATCGCTGCAATCGCCAACGTGAACACCCCCGCCGTGCTGGCCGCCGACGAAGTCCGCGCCGCTGTCGCTCTGGAAATGGTGCGGACCATGCCGGTCACGGTGGCCGACGCCGCCAACTGATGTGCCGGGGGAGCGGGTTTCCTTCGACCGCTCCTCCGTTTCGTGATCTTGCTGGCCAACTCCTGTTTCCTGGACCGTCCCCGATGAACCAGGAGGAACCGATGTCCCGCAAGCCCGAAGGCTCCGACGACAGTGACGACCGCAAGTCCGGTCAGGACCAGGTGCCGAAACCTCCCTCCCGCGCGGAGGTCGAGGAGACCAGCCGTTCCCAGGACTATCTGACCGACGACTGGACCGGCGAGGGCGGCAAGCCTGACGAGGGCCGCCAGCCCGGCTGACGCCGCCGGCTTTTCCCCACAGACATCCATTCTGCCGATCGGGCTGGAAGCCGGAGGACTCCGAAGGCTTGCCGGCCCGCATCCCTATGCCCTGCTCCGACATCCAAACCCGCGGGAAAGCCCATGCGCGCGTCACCGGATTACGTCCTCCGCCCTCAGGCTTAAGCCATCGGAGAGGTGGACGAATCACGGAACTTGCGATCCGTCCCTCCTGTCGAAGGAAGTCCCCTTCCCCATACCGGAGAGACCGGGATGCGCCATTCCCTCCTCGCCCTGCTGTTCGCGACTGTCCTGGCTCCCGCCGGCGCAGGTGCCCAGGAAGCCGGTGCTGACATCGGCGCTCTCATCGCTGGAGGATTTCAGGCCGACCGGCCCGTCTGCCCTTCCGGCGACGACGGCTGCGCCCGCTTCGTCGGGGACGCGAAAGGCGCCCTGCCCAAGCGGGGCGGGGCGAAGCAACCGGTGGTCATCGGTTCTTCGGTCTACATGCTGACCCCCTGGCAGGCGGAGCGCGAGCGCCGTTGCCTCGCGCTGGCCGGTTGGGCCGAGGCGCGGGGCGAGGGCGCCGACGCCATGGCCGCCGTCATGTGGGTGGTCGCCAACCGGGCCGCATCGGCATCGCAGCCGTCGCTGCCTTGCCGCGTCGTCGTCGCCGCCGGACAGTTCGAACCCTTCTCCCCACCCGTGCAGGTGGAGCCACAGAAGCGCCGCAAGCCGGCCAAGTCGGCGGGATCCCGCGTGAAGCAGGCCGAGCCGCAGCAGGTGGCGGAGGATCCCCGCGCCGCCAGCCGGGCGGAGGCCCGGCGCATCCTGGCGGAGATCCGCCGTCAGGCGCAGGTGATCCGGGCCGGCGGCATGCCGTCCTGGCCGAAGCCGCGGCTCGCCCCCGACCAGGAGGCGCTGCGCCTTGCCCGCGGCCTCGCCTGGGGTCTGAACGACGACGAGATGCCCGATCCGACGGCGCGCGCCTCGCTGTTCTACAGCCCGACCACGCAGGCGGCACTGCGGCGCCAGAAGCCGGACTGGGCGCAGGCGCGGCTGCGCACTGCCTCCATCGGCGACCATTCCTTCTACCGGTATCCCGCTCCCGTCGAGCGCACCGTCCCGGTCGAGACCCAGGTGGCGGAGGTCGGCGAGTGAGGCGTCCGCCTATTCCCGCCGCTCGGCCAGCCGCATCTGCATCCGCGCCAACTCCGGGGCGTTGCGCGCCTCCATCTTCTCCAGAACGCGGGCGCGGTGGGTCTCCACCGTGCGGATGCCGATGGAAAGCCGCTGGGCGATCGTCTTGTTGGGCAGTCCCTCGGCGACCAGTTGCATCACCTCCAGTTCGCGCGGGCTGAGCAGGGCGAGCCGGCGGCGTATCTCACCGGCCTCCACGTCGGCGCGGCGGGCGGCCAGATCGCGCTCGAAAGCCTCCTGCACCCGTTCGATCAGCAAATCCTCGTCGAAGGGCTTCTGCAGGAAATCCACGGCGCCCGCGCGGAAGGCGCGGACCGCGGCGGTCACGTCGCCATGGCCGGTGATGATGATGACGGGCAGGATCAGGCCGCGACGGACCATCTCCTGTTGCAGATCCAGCCCATCCATGCCCGGCATGCGGATGTCGAGGATCGCACAGCCGGGCTGGTCGGGCGATGCGGCCTCCAGGAACTCCGCCGCCGAAGCGCAGCAGCGCACCGACAGACCAGCCAGATCGAGGTGAAGCGCCAGGGCGTCGCGCACAGCCTCGTCGTCGTCCACCACGAAGGCGACGGGCTTTTCGGTCGTCATGCAGGCTCTCCTTGCGTGTCCTTCGCGTGCACGGGAATGGTGAACTGGAACACGGTTCCCCCTCCGGCGTCGGCCGTGGAGCCACTGCCATCGCGGGTTTTCCCATTGTGCGCCGTCAAAGTGCCGCCGTGGGAGTCGACGATGGTGCGCACGATGGACAGCCCCAGCCCCATGCCTGTCGGCTTGGTGGTGACGAAGGGCGCGAACAGGTTGCGCTCCACCACCTCGGCAAGGCCGGGTCCGGTGTCGCGCACGCCGATGGCGACGAAACCGGGCTGGGCCGCCGGACAGGCGAAGATCACGATGCGGCGCCGGTCAGGCGCCTCTTCCGGCTGCGCGCCGTCCGGCGCCATCGCCTCCGCCGCATTGCGGACGAGGTTCAAAATCGCCTGCTGCAGTTGGACCGCATCGCCGGCGATGGCCGGCAGGGCGGGGGCCACCTCCGCCGTGATCTCCACCGAATGCCGGCTGGCGAGCGGGCCGGCCAGCGTCAGGCAGTCGGCGACCAGCGTGGCGACCGGCAGCGGCGCCCGGTCGCGGTCGCCCTTGCGCACGAAGTCGCGCAGGCTGCGGATGACGCGGTCGGCCCGCTCCGCCTGGGAAACCGTCTTGTCGAGGATCTCGGTCAGGCGGGGGGAGGCCTCTTCCATCCGCGCGATCTTACGGGCGGCGCGGGCGTAGCCCATGGTCGCCGCCAGCGGCTGGTTCAACTCATGGGCCAGCGCTGCCGCCATTTCCCCCGCTTCGATCAGGCGGGAGGCGTGGGCAAGGTCCGACTGCCGCACCCGCAGCCTGTCCTCCGCCCGGCGGCGCTCGCTGACCACGGCGCCCAGCAGCAGGATGGTGATGGCGAGCGTCAGCATCAGAAGCTGGAAATGCGCCGTTCGCGCGGTATCGACGCCGGTCGCCTGGATGGCGGCGATCAGCCCGGCCTGCGTGGCGGCCGATGCCAGCACCGCCCCGCCCAGCCCGTGACGCACCGCGACCGCGATGGCCGGCAGGAACAGCAGGTAGAAATACTCGTACTGGGAGGAGGCCAGCGGGCCGAAATCCAGCCACAGGGTGAAGCCGATCAGCGCCCCCTGGGCCAGGATCTCGGCGCCGCCGCCCCAGGACCAGCGCAGCGCCGGCATGTGCCGGGCCATCAGCACCATCGGGGTCAGGACAGCGATGCCGATGATCTCGCCGGTCCAGAAGCGCAGCAGCACCTCCGGAAAGCGCGCCCATTCGAACAGCCCGGCCACCGTGTGGACCGCGATGAAGCCCAGCCCGATGATCAGGACCGCCGCCGCGCTGCCGCCCAGCAGCAGAACGATGTCACGCAGGCTGGACAGTCCCGGATCGATGACCTTGCGCAGGAACCCTCCCGCCGCTCCATAGCCAATGGCGACGATTCCGTTCGCGAGAAGAGCCGTTCCCAGGCCGACCGGGAGGTCGCGGACCACGATGTCGGCGGCGGTCAGCCCCAGCCAGACCAGCGGCACCGCGCGCAGGCCCAGCAGCACCGACAGTCCCATCATCAGGCCGGCAGGCGGGTTCCACGGCGTGACGTTGATCGACGAGACCGCATGGATGAAGCTGATCCAATCCAGGAACATGTGGGCGGCCAAATAGGCCGGAATGAACATCCATCGGTGGCGGACAGTCTGTGGCATAGACCGATGGTAACGCCAACCGGACCGGACTGCATCAGCTGAAATCGACTGCCCCGTATTACTACGGACACTCGGCAGGCCTCCGCACGACCCTTTCGGGTCCGTATTTCCCGGCATGGACAGACTGCAACCGACTTCCGATCATCAAGATGTCCCTTGCGGAGAACTCCGGCGAGGAGACTTCCAACGGGGTGGCTGCCCTGCAACTGGATCGAAAGTCACGATGGCGAGCCTCCGGCGCATTCTGCTGGCAACCGACCTGGAACCGAAATCGGATCGCGCCCTGGATCGCGCCATCCAGCTCGCCCTCCGGTTCGGTGCGGAGCTGACGGCGCTGCATGTCGTCGAGGGTGCCGGCAGTCCTTATGGGTGCCTGCCGCTGCACCATGTGGAAGCGGAGATCCAGCGCCATATCCTGTCCGTGCCCGGCGGGGCGGACATCCGGTCCCAGGCGGTCGCGGTGCGCGGCGACGCCGTCGAACACCGGGTCGCCGGCTATGCCGGCCTGTGGCTTCCCGACCTGTTGGTGGTGGGAGTGCACCAGCGCGACCGTGTGGCCGACCTGTTCCTGGCCTCCACCGTCGAGCGCATCGCGATCGCCGATGCAACGCCGATGCTGATCGTGCGCGACAAGCCGCTCCGGCCCTATCTGCGGGCACTTGTGCCGGTCGACTTCTCCGAACGTTCGCGCCCTTCGGTGGACGGCATGCGGATGCTGATGCGGGAGGGAAGCATCCACCTGCTGCATGTCGTCGATCTGCCGGGAATTGGCGGCGCGTCCAGGTCGCCCCTGGACACGGCGCAGTTCGCGCACGACTTCCGGGAAGTGCTCGGCGGTCCGGCCGATTGGCCGGCCGGCGGGACGGATTTGGAAGCGGCGGTTGAGACGATCCTGCTCACCGGCTCTCCGGGGCGGCGGATCGTCGATCTCGCGCGGGACGGACGCTACGATCTGGTCGCCCTTGGCTCGGCCCGGCGCAGCGGCGTTTCCCGTGCCCTGCTGGGCAGCACGGCCGCTGAAGTGATCGAAGCGCTGCCCTGCGACGTGCTGATCGGCGGTACGGGCGGCGTCCGGCGTCCAGCGACCGCCTCGACCTTTGGCCTCAATGGAGAATCGGATGCCGGAGAACCAGATGGCCATCACTGAGCTTTTTTCCGCGGCCGACGTCATCCTCGACGCCGATCCCGCCAACAAACCGGCCCTGCTCGACCGGCTGGCGGCGGAGGCGGCATCCCGCAGCGGCCGGCCGGCGCCGGAAATCCTGGATGCCCTGCTGGCGCGCGAGAAGATCGGCTCCACCGCGCTCGGCAAGGGTGTGGCGCTTCCGCATACGGAGCTGGCCGACCTCGCGGAGCCGGTCGTCCTGTTCGCCCGGCTCCAGCGCGCGGTCGATTTCGACGCGCGCGACGACGAGCCGGTCGACCTCGTCTTCCTGGCTCTGTGGCCGGCATCGAACCGCAAGGGGCTGCTGACCGCCATGTCGGAGATCTGCAGGGCGTTGCGCGACCCGCAATCGGTGCGCCGGCTGCGCGGCGCCGCGACGCCCGACGACGCGGCCCGGATCGTCCTCCAGGCCGTCGCCCGCGATCCGGAGGATCCCGACCTCGTCAAGGACCAGGACGATCCGCCGCCCGGCCTCTGACCCCGCCCGTCCCCGCCGCCCCTTCGACCGTAGGACTTCATGCCCGACGCTCTGCTGCTCCTGATCGCCGTTGGCTTCCCCTTCGCCGGTGCGCTCGTCGCCGGGCTGTTGCCCACGCATGCGCGCAACGCGGCGGCGTGGCTGGCCGGCGGCGTGGCGCTGGTCGGGCTGGCGATGGTGTGGTCCGCCTATCCGACCGTTTCGGCGGGCGGCGTGGTCCGTTATTCGGCGGACTGGATGCCGACGCTGGGGCTTGACGTCTCCCTGCGCATGGACGGCTTCGCCTGGCTGTTCGCCGGTCTGGTGTTCGGCGTCGGCACGCTGGTGGTGGTCTATGCCCGTTATTACATGGCGGCCGAGGACCCGGTGCCGCGCTTCTTCGCCTTCCTTCTCGCCTTCATGGGGTCGATGACGGGGGTGGTGCTGTCGGGCAACCTGATCCAGCTCGCCTTCTTCTGGGAGCTGACCAGCCTCTTCTCCTTCCTGCTGATCGGCTACTGGCACCACACCGCCGCCGCCCGCGACGGCGCGCGCATGGCGCTGACCGTCACCGCGACGGGCGGCCTCTGCCTGTTCGCGGGCGTGCTGATTCTCGGCCACATCGTCGGCAGCTACGAGCTGGACGCCGTGCTGGCGGCGGGCGACCTGATCCGGGCGCATCCGCTCTACCTGCCGGCGCTGGTGCTGATCCTGCTCGGCGCCCTGACCAAGAGCGCGCAGTTCCCCTTCCATTTCTGGCTGCCGCACGCCATGGCGGCGCCGACCCCGGTATCGGCCTATTTGCATTCGGCGACGCTGGTGAAGGCCGGCGTCTTCCTGATGGCGCGGCTGTGGCCGGTGCTGGCGGGGACGGAGGCGTGGTTCTGGATCGTCGGCACCGCTGGGCTCGCCACGCTGCTGCTCGGCGCCTACATCGCCATCTTCCAGCACGACCTGAAAGGGCTGCTCGCCTATTCGACCATCAGCCATCTCGGCCTGATCACCCTGCTGCTGGGGCTGAACAGCGAGCTGGCGATGGTGGCGGCGATCTTCCACGTCATCAACCACGCGACCTTCAAGGCGTCGCTGTTCATGGCCGCCGGCATCATCGACCACGAGACGGGGACGCGCGACATCCGCCGACTGTCCGGCCTGAACCGCTTCATGCCCTTCACCGCCCGCCTCGCCCTGATCGCCGCCGGGGCCATGGCGGGCGTGCCGCTGCTGAACGGCTTCCTGTCGAAGGAGATGTTCTTCGCCGAGGCGCTGTCGGCCAAGGAGCCGCTGCCGGTCTTCTTCGACGTGCTGCCGGTCGCCGCGATGGTGGCGAGCGCCTTCAGCGTCGCCTATTCGCTGCGGTTCATCCATGGCGCCTTCTTCGGGCCGGACCCGGTGGATTTGCCGAAGAAGCCGCAAGAGCCGCCGGCCTGGATGCGTTTCCCGGTCGAGATCCTGGTGCTGGCCTGCATCGTCATCGGCATTCTGCCGGCCGCCACCGTGGGCCCCTTCCTCGACATGGCCGCCCGCGCGGCGCTCGGCGCGGCGACGCCGGAATACAGCCTTGCGGTCTGGCACGGTTTCAACCGGCCGCTGCTGATGAGCATGATCGCCTTTGCCGCCGGGCTCGGGCTTTACCGTCTGCTGCAGGGCCATCTGGCCAAGGGTATCGAGGGTCCGCCGCTGATCCGGGCGCTGGAGGGACGGCGCATGTTCGAACGGACGATGGTCTTCCTGTCCTGGCGCCTCGCCCGCACGGCGGAAGGGGTGATCGGCACCCGCCGCCTTCAGCCGCAGCTGAGGCTGGTGGTGTGCGCGGCGGTGCTGGCCGCCGGCGTGGCGGTCTGGCTGCGCGGTCTGGCGCCGGGCAACCTGCAGCCGGCGGGCATCGACCCGGTGCTGGCGCTGATCTGGGCGCTGGGCGCCGCCTTCGCGCTCGGCGCCGCCTGGCAGGCGAAGTTCCACCGGCTGGCGGCGCTGATCCTGCTGGGCGGCGCCGGGCTGGTCGTCTGCATCACCTTCGTCTGGTTCTCCGCCCCCGATCTCGCGCTCACCCAGCTGCTGGTGGAGGTCGTCACCACCATCCTGCTGCTGCTGGGATTGCGCTGGCTGCCCAAGCGCCTGGACATTCCCGGCTCCCGCGGGGCGGAGGCGGTCACGCTTGGCCGCCGCCTGCGCGACCTTGCCATCGCCATCGCCGCCGGGGCTGGCATGGCCGGACTGTCCTTCGGCGTGATGACGCGCCTGCCGCCGGAACTGCTGGCCCAGCATTTCCTGGAGCTTGCCTACAGCGAGGGCGGCGGCACCAACGTCGTCAACGTCATCCTGGTCGATTTCCGCGGCTTCGACACCATGGGGGAAATCGTCGTCCTGGGCGCCGTGGCCTTGACCGCCTACGCGCTTCTGCGCCGCTTCCGTCCGGCGGCCGACAGCGTCGACGTTCCCGAGCAGCAGCGTGACCAGAGCGCCTACGACATCTCCCGGCCCGGCCGCAAGGAGGGCGACACGGTGATGGAGTGGCTGTTCATCCCGTCGCTGATCGCGCGGCTTCTGTTCCCGCTGATCCTGATGGTGGCGCTGTTCCTGCTTCTGCGCGGCCACGACCTGCCGGGCGGCGGCTTCGCGGCCGGGCTGACCGTGGCCATCGCCATGATCCTGCAATACATGTTCGGCGGCATCCAATGGGTGGAGACGCGGCTGCGCGTTTTGCCGATGCGCTGGATGGGGGCCGGGCTGCTGCTGGCCGCCGGGACCGGACTGGGCGCCTGGATCTTCGGCCGCCCCTTCCTGACCAGCTACTTCACCTACGCCGACCTGCCGGTGCTGGGGAAGATTCCGGTGGCGAGCGCGCTGCTGTTCGACATCGGCGTCTTCGCCCTGGTGGTCGGCGCCACGATCCTGATCCTGATCGCGCTGGCCCGCCAGTCCGTGCGCGGCCACCGCGCTGCGGCGCCGCGCCCGGCCGAGATGCCGGCCATTCCCGATCGCGTGCCGTCCGCCGTGGGAGACGACTGACATGGAACTGATCCTTTCGCTCGGCATCGGCGTGCTGACCGGCTCCGGCGTGTGGCTGCTGCTGCGGCCCCGCACCTTCCAGGTGATCGTCGGCCTGTCGCTGCTGTCCTATGCCGTCAATCTGTTCATCTTCTCCACCGGCGGCCTGCGCACCGGCGCCGAACCGATCCTGGAGGGCGGCCGGGCCGGCAACCTTGCCATGCATGCCGATCCGGTGCCGCAGGCGCTGGTGCTGACCGCCATCGTCATCGGCTTCGCCACCACCGCCCTGTTCCTCGTCCTGCTGCTCGCCGCCCGCGGCCTGACCGGGACCGACCATGTCGACGGAAAGGAGAAGAGCCGGTGACCGGCTGGATGGATCACCTGACCATCGCGCCCATCGTCCTGCCCATGCTGGCCGGTGCGGCGATGATGCTGATCGACGACCGGCGGCGCACGCTGAAGGCCGTGATCGGCATGGCGTCGGCGCTGGCGCTGCTGGGGCTGGCCGTGCTGGCGCTGACGGTCGCGGATTCTGGTGCCGGAGGGACCAGGGTCTACCGGCTGGGCGACTGGCCGGCCAATTTCGGCATCGTGCTGGTTCTGGACCGTTTCGCCGCGCTGATGCTGGTGCTGACCGGCATCCTCGGCGTGGCCGCCCTGCTGTTCTCGCTGCCGCGCTGGCAGAAGGCGGGGGCACATTTCCATTCGCTGTTCCAGTTCCAGCTGATGGGGCTGAACGGCGCCTTCCTGACCGGCGACCTGTTCAACCTGTTCGTCTTCTTCGAGATCATGCTGGCCGCCTCCTACGGGCTTGCCCTGCACGGCTCGGGTCTTGCGCGGGTGCGGGCGGGGCTGCATTACATCGCCATCAACCTGTCGGCGTCGCTGCTGTTCCTGATCGGCGTCAGCATGATCTACGGCATTTCCGGCACCCTCAACATGGCCGATCTGGCCGGCCGCGTCGCCGGTCTGGCTGCGGAGGATCGCGGACTGCTGGAGGCCGGGGCGGCCATTCTGGGCGTCGCCTTCCTGATCAAGGCGGGGATGTGGCCGCTGGGCTTCTGGCTGCCCAACACCTATTCCACCCTGGGTGCGGCCTCTGCCGCCATCGTCTCCATCCTCAGCAAGGTCGGCGTCTATGCCGTGCTGCGGCTGTGGCTGCTGGTGTTCGGCGACGGGGCCGGCGCTTCCTCCGGATTCGGCGGCACCGTCCTGCTGGTCGGCGGGCTGCTGACCATCGGCTTCGGCTCCATCGCCGTGCTGGCCACTCAGAACATGGCGCGGCTGGCCGGGGCCAGCGTGCTGGTATCGTCCGGCACGCTGCTGGCGGCCATCGGCGCCGGGCAGCTGTCGGTCACCGGCGGCGCCCTGTTCTATCTCAGCAGTTCGGTTCTGGCGGTTGCCGGCTTCTTCCTGGTGGTGGAGCTGGTGGAACGCGGGCGTGCCGTCGGCGCCGACGTGCTCGCGGTGACACGCGAGGCGTACGGCGAGGGCGATGACGAGGAGTCCGACGATGGCGGCGCCGGCGTCGCCATCCCGGCGACGATGGCGATCCTCGGCATCGGCTTCATGTCCAGCGCGCTGCTGCTCGCCGGCCTGCCGCCGCTGTCGGGATTCCTCGCCAAGTTCGCCATCCTGTCGCCGCTGCTGGCCGCCGGTCCGGACGTGCCGGCCACCACCTGGGTGCTGGTGGCGGCGCTGGTCCTGTCCGGGCTGGCGACGGTTGTGGCGATGACCCGCGCCGGCATCGACGCCTTCTGGGCTTCCCCTTCCGAAGAGGCGCCGCGCGTGCGGGTGGCGGAGATCGCCCCGGTCCTGCTGCTGCTCGCCCTCAACGTGGCGCTGACGGTGCAGGCGGGTCCGGCGATGCGCTACATGGAGGACACCGCGCGGTCGCTGCATGAGCCGGGCGGCTATGCCGGTGCCGTGTTGTCCGTGACCCGCGCCCCTGGCATGGGAGGCAAGGAATGAGAGTGCCGGTCAAGAGATGGCTTCCCTACCCCATGATGGCGGCGACCCTGCTGGGGGTTTGGCTGCTGCTGAACGAAAGCGTGGCGCCGGGCACGATCATCCTGGGCGGCGTGCTGTCGCTGGCGACGGTGGCGACCCTGGACACGCTGGACCTGCCGGCCGGGAGGTTCCGCCGGCCGCGGGCGGCGCTGTCGCTGCTGGTGCTGGTGCTGGCGGACATCGTCCGCTCCAACATCGCCGTCGCGAAGATCATCCTGCGGCCGGGCCGCGGACAGCATGTGTCCGGCTTCCTGCGCATCCCGCTCGACCTCCGGGCGCCCTATGGGCTGGCGACGCTGGCCTGCATCGTCACCGCCACCCCCGGCACCGTGTGGGTTGCCTATGACCGGTCGCGGAACACCCTCCTGCTGCACATCCTCGACCTCGTTGACGAGCAGGAGTGGATCGACATCATCAAGGGGCGGTACGAGACGCGGCTGATGGAGCTGTTCGAATGATCGTGACTCTGCTGACCGGAACGATCCTCCTGTCCCAGATCCTGCTGGTGGTCGCCATGGCCTTCGCCGCCTTCCGGGTGCTGCGCGGACCGCGGGCGCAGGACCGCGTGCTGGGGATGGACGCCCTTTATGTCACGGCGACCATGCTGCTGCTGACCTTCGGCATCCGCACCGGCGGCATCCTGTATTTCGAGGCGGCGCTGATCATCGCCCTGCTGGGCTTCGTGTCGACGGCGGCGCTGGCGAAATTCCTGATGCGCGGGGAGGTGATCGAATGACCCATCTTGCCGAGATACCCGCCTGGGCGGCGGTCCTGACCTGCCTGCTGCTGCTGACCGGCGCCCTCCTGACGCTGATCGGGACGGTCGGGCTGCTGCGATTCGACAGTTTCTACCAGCGGGTCCACGCCCCGACGCTGGGCGCGACGCTGGGGATCGGCTGCATCCTGCTGGCCTCGATGCTGTTCTTCTCGGTCCTGGAGTCGCGGGCGATCATCCACGAGATTCTGATCACCGCCCTGATGGTGGTCACCACGCCGATCACCCTGATGCTGTTGGCCCGCGCCGCCCTCTACCGCGACCGCACGGAGGGAAGCGACGAGGTGCCGCCGCCGCCTTCGGACTGACCGGCCCGCTCAGATCCGCCGCAGCCGTCCCATCAATTGCGGATTGTCCCAGTTCGGCTGCCGGTCCTCGATCGCCACGCGATGGGGCAGGGGGCTGTCGCACTCCAGCACAACCTCGACCCAGCGCGGCACCAGCTCGTTGTTGAGGTCGTCGAGGATGGCGATCGCCAGCGCCTCCAGCCCGTCGGCGAAGCCGGCGAACTCCGCCAGATAGGTGGCGACGGAGGCCGGGTCCGGCACCAGCCGGTCGGGCACCAGACGCAGGGTCAGGCGCGTGCCGGTCCTCGGCTCGCCGCGCAGCTCCACCAGATAGTCGTGGCGGGCATCGGGGGAGGGGCGGGTGGTCAGTCGTTCCCGCCTCATGCGGACACTCCAAGCCCGGCTTGTCCGGCGCGGGTCAGTTTCACCCAGCTGCGCGCACCCGACTGGAAGGACAGCCCGCCGCTATAGCCCACTGCCCGCACGCTGTCGGCGAAGACCTGGATCAGCTCCACCCGCAGCTCCGGCGGCAGGGCGGCGTGGCTGCGCAGGATCAGGTCGAAATGGTTCGGCCGCACCAGCCCGTCCAGCTGCATCGGCCCGAAGCGGCTGAGGTCCAGGTCGATGAGGAAGCGGCTTCCTGGCTTGCCGCGCGGCCTGCCCTCGCCTTCCTCATCCTCCTTCAGCGGGTGGACATGCAGCTTGATCGGCTTCGGGCCGCTCGAATCCATCAGCGGGATGGTATAGCTGCGCCAGTCGCCCGGCAGAGGGTCCGCGGCCTCGCGGCGCAGCGCCTCGAAATCCTTTTCCAGCCGGTCCAGCAGGTCGCGCCGCCCGGCCTTGTCGAGCGCGGACGAGGCATCGTCGCCGAGCCAGCCGCGGGCGTCGCCCCCGCGCATCGCCGCCAGGAAGAAGCCCAGCGCCGCGGTCAGCTTGCGGTTCGGCTGCGGCATGGTCGCCAGCATCGACCTTGCCAGCGCCGGGTCGGACGCCGCGAGCGTCGCCATCAGCTGCCGCATCGCCGGCCAGTCGCGCTCGCCGAGCGGCCCCGGCGGGCCGGGCAGGGTGGGAGCCGCGGCCTGGGTCGCCTGTGCAAGGTCGGTGAGCACCGCGGTGACCTTGGCTCCCGGCGGCAGGCTGGCCGGCACGTTGAGGGCCAGCATGCCCTGTCTGGTCGCCAGGATCGGCTGACCCTGCGGCGTGCTGCCGGCGACAGTGCCGCGCAGAATCGGGGTATCCGGTGGGACGGCGGGATCCGCAGGGTCCGGGGCTGTCGGTTGACCGGCGGCCTGTCCCCCGGTCTGGTTTCCGCTGCCCTGGTTTCCTGCCTGCCCGTTCCGTCCGCCGGCCTCGGGATCGCCGGGGGGGCGTGGCTGTTGCGGAGGCGCTGTAACGGTCAGGATCTTCAACGCCACCGTGGCGCCGCGCGGCAGGTCGGGCGGTTCGGCGGGGGAGCCGGCTGCCGTGCCGGACTGCTGGTCCGGTGTCGCCGGAGATCCCGCGCCGGGATGCGCCGCATCGCCGCCCAGTTGCACCGGGGTGCCGTAGGTCGCGCTGCCGCCACCCATCGGCGGTGCCGGCAGGGATGGGGTGGCGGATGCCGCGGCGTCGGGCTTGGCCTGCCCTGCCGGGTTGCTACCGGCCGGGGAGGAGGCTGCCGGTTGGGGCGCGGTACTGCCGGACGGTGCCGCCGGCGTCGGCTTTGCCCCCGATCCGCCGGCGATCACCAGTGCCGGCACCACCGTGCCGGGCAGCAGCGGTGGCAGGGTGGGCGTCGCGGCCGGGGTGGGGGTCGGCAGCAGGACGGCGGGAGTCGCGGCATTTCCGGGTGCCGCGCCGCCCGCTGGCGTGGCTGGGGCCGTGCCGCCCGCCGCCGCGCCGGCCGTCCCCGTCCCGGTTGGGGTGCCCAGAGCCTGCAGCAGGATCACCGCGCTGGGCTTGGCCGCGTTCGGTCCCGTTGGTGTCGCGGTCGAGGGCGTGATCTGGACGGTGACCGGCTTGTCGGGCGGCAGCTCCGCCTTGCTGTCCAGCAGCAGCTCGCCCGCCGCCGTGCGCACGCGGGTCAGACCTTCCGGGGTCTGGCCGGCGACGGTGCCGGTCAGCACCACCGGGCGCGTCACCTCCGGCAGCCGCTCGGGCAGCCGGACGACCGTGGCCTCGGCCGTGGCCGGTGCGGCCGTGGCGGGGGCCGCCACGGCGGTGGCGGCAGCGGGCGTGACCGTCGGTGGGAGCGCCCCGCCCATCGGTTCCGTTACTTGGAGCCGGCCAGCAGCCGCTGCACGATCGCCTCGACGTCGCGCGCCGCGTCGCAGGCGGGCGAGCGGGTCAGCAGCGGGGTCTGGTTGCGGATGGCGTCGCGCACCTTCAGGTCGCGGCGGATGATGCCCGCCAGCGCCGGCTTGTATTTCAGGAAGTTCTGGCAGGCCTTCAGGATGGTGCCGTAGGTGCGTTCGCCATCCTTCACGCTCTGCGCCATGTTCACCACGATCCGCAGGTCGGCCGACGGGTTGGTGGCATGGGTCAGCTTGATGAAGGCATAGGCGTCGGTCAGCGAGGTCGGCTCGTCCGTCGTCACCACCAGCGTGGTGCCGGCCGGCCCCGACAGGGTGCGGACCGTGCGGTCGACGCCGGCGCCCATGTCCATCACCACCCGGTCATAGCTCCTGGCCAGCTCCAGCAGGTCGTTGCGCAGGCCCGACAGGCGCTGGCTCGGCAGCTGCGCCAGCGTGCCCGATCCCGACCGACCGGCGATGATGTCGAATCCGGTGTCGGGGAAGCGCTGCGCCGCCTTGGCCAGCGTCACCTCGCCGTTGATGACGGCGCCCAGATCGTTCTTGGGCGAAAAGCCCAGCTGGATGTCGACGTTGGCGAGGCCGAGGTCGCCGTCGAACAGCAGGGTGTTCATTCCCGCCTTGGTCAGGGCGTGGCTGAGCGTGATGGAGAACCACGTCTTGCCGACGCCGCCCTTTCCGCTGGCCACGGCGATGACGTTGGCGCCGCGCAGCGGGCGAACGTTCTTGAGGGCGGCCGGGAACACCGGATCGGTCATGGCAGGGTCCTCGACGAGGGGGAACTGGAGGCTTTTGCCTTGGTTGCGGATTTTGCGGTTGCGGGTTTCGTTGGCTTGGCGGCGGTGGCCCTGCGTGGCGGCGGGGGTGGCGGCGCCGGCTCGATCTCCGGCTCGTCGTCCTCCGGCTCATAGCCCCGCCCGAAGGTCGGCTTGCGCATGGGCGCATGGTCCGGCTCATGACCCAGCTGCCCGTCGTCTTCCTCGTCCCAGTCCGCGCTGCGGGCGGTGCGGCGCGGTGCCGCCTCCTTGGCGGCGGGCGCCTTTTCCTCGGCCGGGATCATCAGGCGGGCGAGCGCCAGTGGATTCAGGGCTGTCAGCCCCTCCGCCACCTTGGACGATACGCTGGCGTCGCAGAAGGACAGCCGGGCGCGGGCGGCGATCGCCAGCAGGCTGCCCAGCCGGCGGGTCATGTCCAGCCGGGTGACCAGCATCCGCCGCACGCCGACCGCCTTGAAGGCCAGCGCCATGTCGGCGGCCTCCAGCGCGTCCAGCCCGGCGGGCAGCACCAGCACCGGCTCCACCTCCCCGGCGCCGAGCAGGGAGCGGAGATCCTGCATGTCGTCGGCGTCGAAAGGGTTGCGCCCGGCGGTGTCCACCAGCACGAGGTCGGTGCGGCGGTGCACCTCGAAAGCGCCGGCCAGCGCGTCGGGATCCTCCACCGTCGCCAGCTTCAGCTTCATCAGCCGGGTGAAGGCGGCCAACTGGTCGACGCCGCCAGCGCGCACCGTGTCGGTGGTGATCACGCCGACCGAGCATTTCCTGAAGACGGCGCGGGCAGCCAGCTTGGCCGCGACCAGCGTCTTGCCCGATCCCGGCGGACCGACCAGCGCCAGCGGCTTCACCGGGTTGCGCCCGTCCGGCAGCGGATTGAAGGTGAAATAGGAATCGAGCGCCGAGCCCAGCGCCAGCCGCGGATCCTCGGTGTCGAGGCCCGACGCGGCATCGATCAGCTGTTCGGCCAGGGTGGCGGGGACGCCATGGCGCTGCAGGGCGTCGGCCACCACCTCGCCCACGTCGATTTCTGGTTCGACCGGCTTGGGCGGGGTCTTGGCCCGGCCGCCGCGCGCAGTGCCGGAAACCGGGGTGGGCGGCAGGTCGTCCTCCTCCACCGCCGCCGTGACGCGCACGCCGCCGCCTTCCTCCTCGCGCGTCGCGACGATGATGGCGTCGTCGCCCAGCGACTGGCGCACCATCCGCATGGCGTCGGACATGGTCTTGGCGTGGAAGGACTTCAGCCGCATCGGCGGTGCCTTCCGTCAGGCAGGGGAGGGGGAACGGCGCGCACCATCAGATCTGCCCCAGGGTCTTGATGCGGGCCTTCGGGTGGATCTCGTTCTGCGACATGACCACGGTCGCCGGCCGGAACCGCTCCACGATGGAGCGGACGAACGGCCGGATCAGCGGGCTGGTCAACAGAACGGGGCTCTCGCCCATCATGGCATGTCGCTCGAAGGTTTGGCGGACGGAGGTGATGAACTGCTGCAGGCGGGACGGGGCCATCGTCAGCTGCCGGTCGTCGCCGTCGCCCACCAGGGACTCGGCGAACGCCTGCTCCCATTCGGGCGACAGGGTGACGAGCGGGATGAAGCCCATCTCGTTCGTGTTCGCGTCGCAGATCTGCCGGGCAAGGCGGGAGCGCACATGCTCGGTGATCTGGGTGATGCTGCGGGTCTGGCTGGTCGCTTCGGATACCCCTTCCAATATCGTGGGAAGATCCCGGATCGAGACGCGTTCGGCAAGGAGATTCTGCAACACCCGTTGCAATCCGCCCACAGTGATCTGATTCGGCACCACATCGGCGATCAGCTTCTGGTGTTCCTTGTCGGTCTCGTCCAGCAGCTTCTGCGTCTCGGTGAAGGACAGCAGCTCCTGCATGTTGTCCTTGATCAGCTCGGTCAGATGGGTGGTCACCACGGTCGACGGGTCGACCACGGTGTAGCCCTTGAACAGCGCCTCCTCGCGATAGCCGGGCTCGATCCAGATGGCGGGCAGGCCGAAGGTCGGCTCCACCGTCTGCTCGCCGGGCAGGCTCATGGCGTCGCCGCGCGGGTCCATGACCAGCAGCATGTTGGGCCGGATGTCGCCGCGCCCGGCCTCGATCTCCTTCACGCGGATGATGTAGGTGTTGGGCGGAAGCTGCAGATTGTCCTGAATGCGCACCGCCGGCATGACGAAGCCGACCTCTCCGGCGATCTGCCGGCGCAGCCCCTTGATCTGGTCGGTCAGCCGGTGGCTTCCCGCCTGCGGCTGGTTGATCAGCGACAGCAGGCCGTAACCCAGCTCCAGCCGGATGAGGTCGATGGCGAGCGCGGTGGAAATCGGTTCGTCCGGCGCCGGTCCGGCTCCCGGCATGCCGCCCGGCCCTGCGCCGGTCGCGGCCTCCTCCGCCGCGGCGGCCTCCTCCGCCTCCTTCTTCGCGCGCAGGCGCGGCATGTACCAGGCGGCGGCACCCACGAGCCCTATGACCGGGGCCAGCGTCAGGATCGGCATGCCCGGCAGCAGGGCCAGCACGCCGATGGCGCCGGCCGACAGGGCCAGCGCCTGGCTGTGGCCGGTCAGCTGCCCCACAACCGCCTTGTCGGTGGAGCCGCCCATGCCGGCCTTCGACACCAGGAAGCCGGCGGAGATCGAGATGACCAGCGCCGGGATCTGCGAGACGAGGCCGTCGCCGATGGTCAGCTTGGTGAAGGTGTCCAGCGCCTGCATCACCGGCATGTCGTGGCGCAGCACCGCGATGGTGACGCCGCCGATGATGTTGATGAACATGATCATCAGGCCGGCGACCGCGTCGCCCTTCACGAACTTCGACGCACCGTCCATCGAGCCGAAGAAGGCGCTTTCGTCCTCCAGCTCCTTGCGCCGTGCCCGCGCGGTGGTCTCGTCGATCATGCCGGCCGACAGGTCGGCGTCGATGGCCATCTGCTTGCCGGGCATGGCGTCGAGGGTGAAGCGCGCCGCCACTTCGGCGATGCGGCCCGAACCGGCGGTGATGACCTTGAAGTTCACGATGGTCAGGATGGCGTAGATGATCACGCCGATGACGAAATCGCCGCCCATCACGAGATTGGCGAAGGCCTCGATGACATGGCCGGCGGCCGCGGTGCCCTCATGCCCCTGGGTCAGGATCAGGCGCGTGGAGGCCATGTTCAGGGACAGGCGCAGCAGCGTGGTGATCAGCAGGATCGTCGGGTAGGAGGACAGCTCCAGCGGCTTCTCGATGAACAGCACCACCATCAGGATCAGGATGGAGATGGTGATGTTCAGCCCCAGCATCATGTCGAGCATGACGCTGGGCAGCGGCATGATCAGCCCGACCACGACGATCAGGATGCCGATGGCCATCGCCACGTCGCCGCGCTTCAGCGACGATTTGGCGACCGCCCACATCTCGCCGAAGGCGGCCATGTTGCCGGTACCGCCGCCCCCGCCGCCGCTGCCCCCGCCATTCTGTTCCGTCAGCGCCATGGATGCTCCCGCCGCTCAGGGCCCGGTTCCGGACCGGCCGTCAGGCCGTCGCCCGTTCGTCGTTGCCCGGCGCGGGCACGTTGCGGCCCTCGTCGCCGTACTGCTTCAACTTGTTGCGCAGCGTGCGGATCGAGATGCCCAGGATGTTGGCGGCATGGGTGCGGTTGCCCAGGCAATGGGTCAGCGTCTCCAGGATCAGGTCGCGCTCCACGTCGGCCACCGTGCGGCCGATCAGCGCCGCCAGACCGGCACCGGTCCCGCCGGCATTGGCCGCGGCGGCGGCACCGCTGTTGGCGGCCATGCCGTAGGGACCGGTCTTGCCGCCCTTGGGCGGGCCGTAGCTGGTCGGCAGGGCGCCCGGCGGCGGCACGACCAGCGGCACGGCCGGCTGCGGCGCGTGCGGCTGCGCGGCGGGCACGGTGCCGCCGGGGCCGGCGAACGGGTTGGCGACCGGCGAGTCGGCGGGGATGGAGGCCTGGGCGCTGCCTTCCGGCGCCAGCATCTTGCTGGTCAGCATGATGGCTTCCGGCCCCACCTCCTCACCGCGCGACAGCAGGACGGCGCGATGCATGGTGTTTTCCAGCTCGCGCACGTTGCCGCGCCAGTGATGGGTCTTCAGCATCAGGAGGGCGTCCTCGGTCAGGCGCTTGTCGCCCAGCCCGTTGGCCTCCGCGTACTTCCTCAGGAAATGCTCGGCGATCATCGGGATGTCGGCCGGGCGTTCGCGCAAGGACGGGATCGCCACGCTGAACACGTTCAGGCGGAAATACAGATCCTCGCGGAAATTGCCGGAGCGGACCTCCGCCTCCAGGTTGCGGTTGGAGGTGGCGATCAGGCGGACATTGACCTTCACCGGCTGGCTGGAACCGATGCGGTCGATCTCCTTTTCCTGGATGGCGCGCAGCAGCTTGGCCTGCAGGCGCGGATGCATCTCCGACAGCTCGTCCAGCAGGAGGGTGCCGTTGTTGGCCTCCTCGAATTTGCCGAGCCGCCGGGCGACAGCGCCGGTGAAGGCGCCCTTTTCGTGGCCGAACAGCTCCGATTCCAGCAGGTTTTCCGGGATGGCGGCGCAGTTCACCGCCACGAAGGGCTCGTTGGCCCGCCGGCTCTTGCGGTGGATGAAGCGGGCCATCAGCTCCTTGCCGGTGCCGCTCTCGCCTGTGATCATCACCGACGCGTCGCTGGGGGCCACCTGTTCGGCCAGCCGCAGGGTCGCCAGCATGGCAGGGTCGCTGCAGACGATGGAATGGCTTTCCTCCGCCACCGCCTCCAGCACCGCGGCGATCAGCTCGGCATTGGGCGGCAGCGGCAGATATTCCTTGGCGCCGGCGCGGATGGCGCGTACGGCGGCGGCCGCATCGGTGCCGATGCCGCAGGCGACCACCGGGATGGTGATCCGCTCCGACTTCAGGCTGTCGATGAAGGTCGCGATGTCCAGCTTGACGTCGATCATCACCAGATCGGCACCGGCAGCGGCACGCAAGGCGGTCAGCGCCCCTTCGATGCTGTCGGTGTGCGACACCTTGGCCCCGCGCTTCATGGCGATCTTGCCGGCGGCGGTGATGTAGCCTTCCAACGTTCCAACGATCAGCAGACGCATAGCCTTACGCTCCCACTCTCGGGGCTTCCCGGTCGAAATACTGGATCCGCTTTCCAGGCGGCAGGACGGCGTTCAGGAGCATCTCCAGACGCCGCGGATTCTCCTGGCGCGCGATGGATACGGCGCCGATGGTAAAGAGGGTCTTGACCAGCGCGTCCTCCTCCGCCGACCGCTCCACCTTGGCGGCGAGCGGGGAGAGGACGACGTTGCCGAGTACGGCCCCGTAGAAGGTCGTCAGCAATGCCAGCGCCATCGCCGGCCCGATGGCCGACGGGTCGTTCAGGCTGCCCAGCATCTGGACGAGCCCGACCAGCGTGCCGATCAGCCCCATGGCCGGCGCCACTTCCGACGCCCGGCGCAGCACGCCGGCGCTCCTGCCCAGGGCGCCCGCGGTCGCCTCGACCTCGCCGGTCAGCATCTGCTCGATGCTGTCGGGCGGCAGCCCTTCGGTGATCAGGGTGACGCTGCGGTGCAGGAAGGGTTCGGCGCGCAGTTCCGGCAGGACGTTGCGCAGGGTCTCCGGCCCGGCCCGGCGGGCGGCCTCGGCCAGCAGGATCACCTGCCGGGCCACGCCCTTGGGGTCGAGCGTCTGGTGGACCAGCACCGCCGCCGCGCTCCGCCACGCCACCGCCACGTCGCCCAGCGAGAAGGACGCAGTGGTGACCGCCAGCGTTCCGCCCAGCACGATCAACAGCGACGGCGGATCGAGGAAGGCGCGCGCCGAACCGCCGGTGGTGATCGCCAGCAGGATCACCGCGCCGGCTGCGGCAAGCCCGACCAGGGTCGCCACGTCCAGCCCGCCGCGCAGCCGCACGCCCCGACCCGGCGCGGCGGCGGGCGCCGCCGGCTGCGGCTGGGCCGCCTTGGCGCGGGATGCGGCGTTGTCGGACGAAATCGCCATCAGCCCCGGTCCGACTTGATGATTTCCGTCATGGTCACGCCCAGCCGGTCCTCCACCACCACCACCTCGCCGCGGGCGACCAGGCGGTTGTTGACGTAGATGTCGATGGCCTCGCCGACCTTGCGGTCCAGCTCCACCACGGCGCCGCGGCCCAGCTTCAGCAACTGCGCCACCTGCATGGTCGATTTGCCCAGCACCGCGGAGATCTGGACGGGGATGTCGTACACCGCCTCCAGATCCTTGGCGATTCCGGGGCTGGCGTAATCGTCGCCATCGCCACTGTGCAGGTCGTTCAGCGAGAAATTGTCGCTCGGCATGTCGGTCTCGGACCTCCTTCAATCCGGTCACCCCTTAGACGGGGGCCGGAACCTCCAGCATGTGCGCGGCACGGCGTTCGATCTCGGCCAGCAGTTGGGCGGTGTCCCGCTCCATGCCGCCTTCGGCCCATTCGATGCGGCAGCCGCCGGGCGCGATCGACGGGTCGCCGATCACCATGAGCTTTGCACCGAAGCCGCGCGCCCCGACCGTCTGGTCCAGATGGTCGCGCACCAGCCCCATCGTGTCCTCCGCCACCCGGATGACCAGCCGCGGCTCGTCGATCAGGTCGGTCAGGCAGGTGCGGACCATCGCCTCCACCTCGGCCATCCCGCCGCGCCGCGCCCATTCGGGCAACAGCTTGCGGACGATGGCCAGCGCCAGATGGACCGGCTGTTCCGTGCGGGCGGCGTTGCCCGCCTCGCGCTCCGCCAGCAGGCGGGACACCCCGTCGGCGATCTGGGAGAGCGCGTTGGCGATGCGGTTGTTCACCGTCGCCTCGACCTCCTCCTTGCCACGCTCGTAGCCGGTGTTCTGTCCGGAGGCCATGCCGTCGGTGAAGCCCTTGCCGTATCCGGCGGCGGTGCCTTCCGACTTGCCGGCGGCCAGACCCTCCTCGTAGCCCTGGGCGCGGGCGGCGGCCAGCTCCTCCTCGCCGAAGGTCGGCGCGGGTGGTGGCGGCGGTTCCTCCGGCTCCGGCGGCAGGGCCGACAGCTCGTCCTCGGGCAGCAGGTCGTCGTCCTCCACATGGGTCATGCGGGGCACGGCGTCCACGTCGAAGGATTCGTCGAAGAGGAATTTGCGCACGCTCATCGCCGCGGCCCTCCCTCAGAAGACGGTATGGAAATGGAGGCCGGCATGGCTCAGCTCTCCTGGTACAGCCAGTTGCGCAGGATCGAGACGGCCTCTTCCGGGTGCTTGTCGACGATCTCGCCGACCTTGCGCAGGGACGACGCACGGACGCGGCCTTCCACCCGGTTGATGTCGATCATCTGTTCCAGCTCCTCGTCGGCCTGAGCCGCCTCCAGTGCCAGATCCTGGGCCAGGGCGCCGGTGGGGGCGGCGAGTGCCGCCGGCATGCCTGCCTGGTCGGTCAGCAGGCGGTCCATCTCGTCCTCCTCCTGCATCTCCGCCTTCTCGAAGGCGCGGGAGATCAGCGGGCGGATGACCAGCAGGATGATCAGGACGGCGACGATGCCCAGGACCACCATCTCCGCGATGCGGAACAGGTCGTCCTTGGTCATGCCCATGAACAGCTCTTCCGGCTTCTGGATGTCGTCCTCTGGCGACCAGAAGCGCAGGTTGACCACCTCCAGCGTGTCGCCGCGCACGGCGTCCAGCCCCACGGCGGACCGCACCAGCGCCTTGATGCTCTCGATCTCCTGCTCGCTGCGCGGCTGGTAGGCCGGCGGCGCCTCCTTGGAGGTCTGGTAGGTGCCGTCCACCAGCACGGCGACCGACAGGCGGCGGACGGTGCCGGCCTCGCGCACATGCGACTTGGTGGTCTTGGTGATCTCGTAGTTGATAGTCTCTTCGTTGCGGTTCGACTTGTTCGACGACAGCGGGCTGGCGCTGCTGCTGGCCTGGGAGGTCGGCAGGTTCTGGTCCACCGTGACCGGGGCCAGCGGGTCGCGGTCGCTGCTCTCGTTCGATTCGCTCACGGTCTGGGTCGAGCGGACGACCTGGCTTTCCGGATCGAAGATTTCCGACTGTGTCGTGATGCGGTCGAAATCGAGGTCGGCCGACACCTCCGCCCGGACCTTGCCGTAGCCGAGCGTGCGGCCGAGCAGATCCTCGATGGTGCGGGCGAGCCGGCCCTCATAGGCCTGCTTCTTCTCCTCGGCGCTCGCCATCATCGCCTCGGCGGTGTCGCTGCCGGTGCCGCGGGCGAGCAGCTTGCCCTTGTCGTCGACGATGGAGATGCGGTTGGGGTCGAGGTTGGGGACCGAGGCGGCGATCAGCTGCTGGATCGCCTGGATGTTCTCGCGGCTCAGCTGGGCGCCGGGACGCAGCTTCAGAAAGACGCTGGCGGTGGCCGGGTTCTGCTGGCGGGCGAACAGCTCGCGCTTGGGCAGAACCAGATGGACGCGGGCCTGCTGGACGCCGTTGAGCGTCTGCACCGTGCGCGCCATCTCGCCCTCCAGCGCGCGCAGGTGGTTGATGTTCTGCATGAAGCTGGTGGCGCCGAAGCCTTCGCCCTTGTCGAACAGCTCGTAGCCGACCGAGCCGCCGGAGGGCAGCCCCTGCGCCGCCATGCGCATGCGCATCGGCCCGACCTGATCGGCCGGGACCATGATCTTGGTGCCCGTCTTGTCGACGGTGAAGGGGACCTTCGCCTCCTCCAGCTTCTTGGCGATCGCCGCGGCTTCCGTCTGCTGGAGTTCGGCGTAGAGCAGCTCCATCTCCGGCGTGGACAGCCGGGTGGTCAGGTAGACGAAGAATCCGATCAGCAACAGCCCGACGCCGCCGATCGCCGCGAGGCGGGCGGGCCCGAGATTGCGCAAGGTCTGCAGCAGGTTGTTCACGCGCGGTCCCCGATCGGAAGTCTCCCCGGCATTCTCCTGGCATCGGCCGTTTCGCTGATGCAAAACGGTTTTTGCAAGTTCCGCGCCGGGCTTGCCTACGTTGGGGCATGCTGCGGTGTCTTGATGAAGAGAGGGTTAATCAGCGGCAGTTTTTGCCGGGCGCCCGGCAAAATATGCCTAGTGCCCCGCAAATGTTGCAGCCCTGCGACGGTTTCGTTCGGCAACCGTGGGTCACAATGCCGCATTGTATTCTCGCTGCATTGGATTGCCGGGTCGAGCGGTGCCGTAGGGGTGCCGCGACCGCTGGTAGGGCGATGCCATCCCTTGCGCGAAAAGAGTGTGCCGGCATCCCATGCCGTACGAATCCCGCGAAAGCTGTGCTGTCCAAAAGAGGTATTCAGCCGAGCGGAGGTTGACATCGGCAAGTGCCGGTCATAGCTGAGTTGCATTCCGTGCCCGCAACCGGCCGATTCGTCCTGCCTGTCGACGTCTTTCCAGCATCGACGCCGCCTGCGACGTTTTCCGGTTCGAAGGGCCAACCGGCGTCCCGGGGCATATCGTCATGGTCGGCGGCCGGGACCTGTACAGGATCGAAGGGGAAGTGCCATGAAACGGCGTGGCCGCGAAAAGAAGGAAGGCCTGAACGAGGTCGATGTGTTCGTCGGCCAGCGCCTTCGGGAGCTGCGCATGCTGGCCGGCCTCAGCCAGAGCGATGTCGCCTCGGCCCTCGGGCTGACCTTCCAGCAGTTGCAGAAGTACGAGCGCGGATTCAACCGAGTGTCGTCCAGCCGCCTGTTCAAGTTGGGCCAGTTCTTCCGCGTCCCCGTCTCCGTCTTCTTCGAAGGGCTGGAGAACCGCCAGCCGGTGGGCGAAGGCGGGCAAATGCCGGCGGCCGGCGGCGGGGAGGAGCAGGAGAACACCCTGCAATCGCGCGAGGCGCTGATGCTGGCCCGCTATTTCCAGAGCATCCGCGACCCGCAGATCCGGGCCGCCATCCGCGAATTGGCGGAGCGCTGTTCCGAGCAGCGGACAGACAGCGGGGAGGCCGGCGCGGCCCCGGCGGTCAAGCGCGGCCGCCCCCGCCGGACGGAGCAGGGCGGCCACGCCTGAACTTTCTTCCCGGTCTCGGGGCCACAGGGTTCCAGGGGCTGCGCGTTCAGGCCGGGCGCAGGCGCCGGTAATGCGCGAGGAAGTCGGCCAGCGCCTCTTCCGGGCCGAGCGGCACGATGGCGGCCTCGTCCGGGGCCGGCAGGTCACGCCAGTTGACGCGGTGCGGCGCGCAGAGGTCGCGCAGTTCCGTCGCCAGTGCCCGCTGGTCGGCCAGCTTGACCGCCTTCGGCTCGGGGTGGCGGAAACCGAAGCGCAGGGCCAGCGCGCTCTTGATCGGCTCCACCGCCTGCCGGATGGCGTCCCGGCCGATCCGCACCTTCCACGGCGTCGGCCAGTCGCCGGTGAAGGCCTCCTCGCAGTCATGCATCAGCGCGTCGTAGGCGTAGCCTTCCGGCGCCAGCCGGCTGGCCAGCACGCAGTGCTGGGCCACGCTGAAGAAGCGTTGGGTGTTGCCGACGAAGCGGCACTGGTAGGCCAGCGGGCGGGCGATGTCCTCGATGTCGAACGGGCCAAAATCCGGCCGCTCCAGATCCACCGTGCGGCCCGAATAGGTGATCATGACCGCGGTCGGCTCGGGCACGTCGAGCAGGTCGAACTGGTCGGGATGGGGGATGCGGGGCGACCCGCTGCGCCGTTTCGGCGTGGCTTTCTTCATGCCCGAATCTCTAGCAGATCGGCCGTCCGCCGCTCAACCGCGCGTCCGTACGCCCTTCAATCCTTGCTGCCCGCCGGCTCGCGCACCAGGGTGCCGGTGGCGCCGACGGTGGTCTCCAGCAGGGGGAGCAGGGCGGCGACCTTGTCGGTGTCGCCCGGATTGTCGTTGATGGCGCGGGCGATGGCGGCCATGCGCGGCGCGCCGAAATTGGCCGCCAGTCCGGACAGGGTGTGGGCGGCCTGCTTCAACTCCTTCGGGCGTCCGTCCTGCAGGGCGGAGCGGATGGCGGTCAATTCGCGCAGCGCCGTTTCCGGCAGGAGTTGGAGCATGCCGTCCAGCGCCGTGCCGCCCAGAGCCAGCCGCAGTTCCGCCAGCTTCACCCGGTCGAGCAGCGGAAAGGCCATGAAGTGGCCGCCCTCCAGCGCCGGACGGCTGGGGATCGGCACCACGCGACCGTCCTCAGGCCGGGTCGCCAGATCCACCAGAACGGCGTTCAGCTGTTCCCAGTCGATGGGTTTGGTCAGGTAGGCGTCGAGGCCGGCGGCCATGTGGCCGTCGCGATGTTCCGGCAGGGCATCGGCCGACAGGCCGACGATGGGGATGCGCGCCATCGGGCCATCCATCCGCCGGATCGCCCGCGCCGTCGACCGCCCGTCAAGCACCGGCATCTCCATGTCCAGGATCAGCACGTCGTAGTCGGCCGCCTTGATCGCGTCCAGCACCGCCCGTCCGTCGTTGACCGCGTCGATGCGGTGGCCGATGCGGGTCATCATGGCGGTGATCAGCATGCGGTTGATGTCATTGTCCTCGGCCAGCAGGAGCCGCAGGGCGACGGCACTCTGCTGAGGCTCCTCCGCCGACATGGCCGGCAGGCCGCGGGTGCCCAGATCGCCGAGCGGCTGGGCTTCCGCCACGCGTGTCCTGATCGAGAAGCGGAAGGTGGAACCGCGGCCGGGCGCGCTGGCGACGGCGATCTCCCCGTCCATCGCCTCCACCAGCCGCTTGCAGATCGCCAGACCCAGCCCGGTGCCGCCATATTTGCGGCTGGTCGAGACGTCGGCCTGGACGAAGGCGTCGAACAGCCGCCCGCGCTGTTCCGCCGTCATGCCGATCCCGCTGTCCTGCACCTCGAACCGCAGCGTGACCGGCGGGGTGGCCGGCTTGGCTGCGTCCTCCTCCCCGGCCCGGCCGGTGGACGGCGCAACGGGCGGATCGGGCGACCACACCGCGATTTCGATCGCGCCGCGTTCGGTGAATTTGATGGCGTTGGACACCAGATTGAACAGCACCTGCCGCAGCCGGGTCGGGTCGCCGCGGATGTGGCGCGGCGTGTCGTCGGCGATGGAGGCGGACAGGGTCAGCCCCTTCGCCGCCGCGCGCACCAGAAAAAGCTGGACCACGTCGTCGACCAGCCGGGGCAGGGAAAAATCGATCTCCTCCAGCGTCAGCTGCCCGGCTTCGATCTTGGAGAAGTCGAGCACGTCGTTCAGGATGGTCATCAGCGTGTCCGCCGACGACCGCAGGGTCCGCACGAAGGATTTCTGCTGCTCCGACAGGCCCGTTCCCATCAGAAGGTCACCCATGCCGATCACCGCGGTCATCGGTGTGCGCAGCTCGTGGCTCATCATCGCGAGGAATCGCGATTTGGCACGGCTGGCATTTTCCGCCGCCATCTGGGCGGCTTCGGCCTCCTCCCGCGCGCCGTCCAGCTTCTCGGCCAGGGCGAAGGTCTCCGCCGCCAGCCTGGTCAGCTGCTCCTCGGCGGCGCGCAGTTCCTGTTCCGACCGGCGGCTGCGGGTGACGTCGGCGCAGGATGCGGCGATCCAGCGCGGCCGGCCGCCGGCCCCTTCCCCTTTTGCCGGCCCCGGCACCGGCCGCAGGGTCAGTGCATTCCAGAAGGCGCTGCCGTCCTTGCGATAGTTCAGGACCTCCACCGACAGCGGGCGCGCCTCCGCCATGGCGGAGCGGATCGTCGCGGCGGTCTCCGGATCGGTGTCCGGCCCCTGCAGCAGCGCGCTGTTCCGGCCGATCACCTCGTCCGCCCCGTAGCCGACCATCTCCAGGAAGGCGCGGTTGCAATAGACGATCGGCTGGCCTGGGCGCGTCGCGTCGTGCACCACGATCCCTGCGCCGCTGGCCTCGACCACGGCGGCGAGCATCGCCGCGTCGGGCGAAGCGCCGAAGGGCGGGGTTGGAACAGCGGTCGGTGCGGTCACGGGGCGGAAGGTCCTCATCCTCGTCGGATCGCAAGGATAAGGCTTCGTGCCGGCGAATGCCATTCCCCCGCCGGCGCGATTTGTGCGATCCGCCAGTCGATAACGTAATTTCGTTAACGACTGTGCAACGGTGCATTACAAAAACTGTGAACGAAGGATGCCGGCCCCAGCGCCGGAGGCAAACAGGCCAAGCGGAGAGCGTCATGGTGGTGGAGGCAGGCGGCGGCACCCGGAAAATACGGACGATCCACGATCTGGGGGTGCTTCTGGTCGAGGACGACGATTTTACCCGCAAGCTGATCTCCCGCCTGCTGCATGACATCAAGGTGCGCGCGGTGTTCGAGGCGGCGGACGGCATCCAGGCGCTCGACATCCTGCGCAAGAACGGCGGGGAGGTGGATGCGGCGATCTGCGACCTGGAGATGCCGCGCATGGGCGGGCTGGATCTTCTGCACGCGCTGCGCACGGCCACCGGCAACCCGCTTGCCGACCTGCCGGTCCTGGTCCTCACCGGCCATCGCGAGGCGGACGTGGTGAAGCGCGCCATCGCCTACGGTATCTCCGGCTATCTGGTGAAACCGGTGTCGAAGGCCGACCTGACCAAGCGGCTGAGCTTTGCCATTCAAAAGAAGCAATAGGCCGTTTGTCCGGCCCGACCAATCCTTTGCGTGTGTCACCCCGCGCTGGCGCTTTGGCCGCCCTTCCTGTAGAAGGGAGATCGATGCCGCCGCGACGCGAAAGGTCCATGGGTTCCTGCCATCCTTCGCCCGGCCCGCTCCGATCCCGTTTCCGGCATCGGGGAGAGCCGTGAGCAAAGACCGACCTCCCGGGTCGTCCCCCAGGTCGAACGACGCCCGTCCTCCCGGTGCGGACAGGGCTTGTGCGCGCGTTTCCGACCTGCTGGACGACTTCCTGGCTCGTGGTGACGGGGCTGCCTCCGACGGCGTCCCACTTTCCTCTTCCGCCTCCCTCGACCGCATATCGTTGGGCGAGGTGATGGATGCGCTGGGAGACCGTGCCTTCGGCGCGATGCTGCTGATGCTGTCCATCCCCAATGTCCTGCCGGTGCCCGGCCTCTCGACCGCCACCGGCTTGCCGATGATCCTGATCGGCGCCCAGATGGCGATCGGCCGGCACGGCCCCTGGCTGCCGCGCCGCATGCTGGCGGCCACCTTCGACCGCAAGGCCTTCCTGGGCGTGATCCGCCGGGCCAAGCCCTGGGCCGTGCGGCTCGAACGGCATCTGCGCCCCCGCCTGCCGGTGCTGGCCGGTCCTGTCGCCGAGCGGTTACTGGGGCTGGCGGTGATGGTTCTGGCCGGCGTCCTCGCCCTTCCCATCGTCTTCGGAAACCAGCCCCCCGCCTTCTCCATCGCACTGATCGCGCTGGGGCTGATGGAATCCGACGGAGCTTTCGTGACGGCCGGCCTCGTCGCCGGCCTTCTATCCATCGCCTTCGTCGCCGCCCTCCTGCTCGGTCTCGGGCAGGCGGCGGTTGCCGTGGCGCAACAATTGATCGGTTGAGGGAGCGCCCTTTTGGGCATACCGCCATGATTTGGGAATTGTTGGTCATCGTCCTGCTGATCCTGCTCAACGCCTTCTTCGCAATGTCGGAGATGGCGCTGGTGTCGGCGCGCCGCGGCCGGCTTCAGCAGATGGCTGAGGAAAAAGGCGGCGCCGGCGCCCGCGCGGCACTGGAGCTTTCGGAGGATCCGAGCCGCTTCCTGTCGACCGTGCAGGTCGGCATCAGCCTGACCGGCATCATCGCCGGCGCCTATGGCGGCTCCACCCTGGCGGAGCGGCTGGGCGGCGTCCTGAACGAGCGGGTCGAGTGGATCGCCCCCTACGGCCACACCGTCGCCTTCGCGCTGGTGGTCGCCGCCATCACCTATTTCTCGCTGATCGTCGGCGAACTGGTGCCCAAGCGTGTGGCGCTGATCTCGTCGGAGCGGATCGCCGCCATGGTGGCCACCCCGATGCGGACGATCGCGCGCCTGTCGGCCCCGGTGGTCTGGCTGCTGGGCGTCTCGAGCGACGCGGTGCTGAAGCTTCTGCGCCTGCCGACCTCGCGCGAGCAGACGGTGACGGAGGAGGAGGTCAAGACCCTGATCGCCGAAGGCACCCAGAGCGGCGTTTTCGAGCCGGCGGAACGCCAGATGATCGAAGGGGTGATGCACCTGTCCGACCGCACGGTCCGCTCGATCATGACGCCGCGCCCCGACCTGATCTGGCTCGACATCGACGACACGCCGGAACTGGTCGGCCGGGAGATCTGCGACAGCGGCTATTCCCGCTTCCCGGTCTGCCGTGGCGACGTTGACGAGCTGCAGGGCGTCGTGGCCGCCAAGGCCCTGCTCGACCAATCGCTGAACGGCATCGCCTTCGATCTCAGGGCGGCGATGGTCCAGCCGCTGGTCGTCCATGACGGCACGCCGGTCTTCCGTCTTCTCGACCTGTTCAAGCAGGCGAGCGTCCATATGGCGATCGTGGTCGATGAGTATGGCAGCGTGGAGGGTCTGGTCACCATGACCGACATCCTGGAGGCCATCGCCGGCGAACTGCCCGACAGCACCCAGGAGGGCGAGGCCGCCGCCATCCAGCGCGAGGACGGCAGCTGGCTGGTCGACGGCATGACCCCGGTGGAGGAGGTCGAGGCGCTGGTCGGGGTCAAGAACATGAAGGGGGAGGGCGATTTCCACACCATCGCCGGCTTCCTTCTCGATCATTTCGGCCACATTCCGACCGCGGCGGAGCATCTGTTCTGGAACGGCATCCGTTTCGAGGTCGTCGACATGGACGGCCGCCGCATCGACAAGGTGCTGATCCAGCTGAACCCGNCAGTCCCCTCTCCCGCGCAAGCGGGGGAGGGCTAGGGAGGGGGCAAAATGCAGAAATGGGGCGATCTCTGAGCGATCCCCTCAATGCACCGCCATCCCCCCGCCGCAGACCCGCACTCCCTCGTCCCCGTTCGTCATCTGCACCGCCCGCACCAGATCGCGCACTTCCTCGGTCAGGTCGTCCGCGTTCCAGCCATGCCCGTCCGCCCCGGCCACCACCAGCAGGCGGAGCGTGGTCCGCAGCAGGTCGCCGGCCTCCCAGCCGTTGGAGCGTTCCGCCTCGCGCGCCATGTGCAGCAGGCCGGTGGCGCAGTTCAGGACCTCGGGGTCGACCTTCATCGGGCGCGTCTCCTTGCTCGCGGACGGAGATTGGCTTGTATGACCAACAATAATTGCGACAGAGCCTTGGTCTGTCAAACACCTCCTTCGGAAGTACGGGAAAGCACCTAAGTACCGCCTGTCGTCACTCCTCCAGCGGCGGCAGGCGGGAAACGAAACGACCTTTGACACCCTGCGGCCATTGCTTGAACGGAACGATACCGTCGGCGGTCGCCGCATAGGCGCGCAGATAGGCGGTCAGGGTCTCCGCCGTCGCCTCGTCCGGAGCGAAGTCGCCCAGCACATAGCTCATGCGGGTGGCCGAACGCACCGCGACGGCACAAGGGCGCTTGCAGCTCATCAGGCAGCGCATCGGCCGCAGCCGCACCTGTGCCGCCAGATCGGGGGCGTCGGCCAGCACCCGCCGCATCAGGTCCACCAGCTCCGCCCCCGGACGGCTGGCCTCCGGCGGATCTTCCGGACGGCGGCAGGTTTCGCAGATGACGAGCTCGACGGTCATGATTCCGCTTTCGAAACAATGGCAGGGCGTTGAAAGGGGGGCTGAGACCCCGCAGAGCTAGTTTCCAACCTGCCCCCTGTCAACGTCCGGGCGTCCCGGCAGTGCTCCGTTCCGGGGCCGGAGAGGGAGAGGCTTGCCAACCACCGCCAAACTCCCGACGATGCGCTCGGGCAGGGGCGACGGACGGGAACGGCGGACGGGCATGAGCGCGAGGCAACGGATCGTCCGTGAACGCCGGCAGTACAACCAGCTCGCCGCCGATCAGACCATGGAGGATTATGCGCTCCGCTACACGGCGGAGCGGGCTCGGCGCTGGTCCGCCTGGCGCGTCGCCAACACGGCGCTGGGCGCCATCTCCTTCCTGGCCTGCGAGGCGATCGGGGCCGCCGTCACCCTGACCTACGGCTTCGAGAACGCCATGGCCGCCATCCTGGCGGTGGCGGTGCTCAGCATCCTGGTCGGGTTGCCGATCACCTACCACGCCGCCAAGGCCGGGGTGGACATCGACCTGCTGGCCCGCGGGGCGGGCTTCGGCTATCTCGGATCCACCATCACCTCGCTGGTCTACGCCTCCTTCACCTTCATCCTGTTCTCCATCGAGGCCAGCATCATGTCGGCGGGGCTGACCATGGTGCTGGGCATCCCGGCCTCGCTCGCCCATGTCATCAGTTCGCTGGCGGTGATCCCCATCGCCATCTACGGCATCCGTTTGATCAGCCGCATGCAATGGGCGACGCAGCCGGTGTGGATCCTGCTGCAATGCGTGCCGCTGGCCTATTTCTTCCTGCTCGACCGCGAAACGCTGGCGCAATGGACCTCTCTGCCCGGCGTGTACGCGCCCGACGGCGGGCTGTCGCTGCTGCCCTTCGGCATGGCGGCCTCGGTGCTGCTGTCGCTGCTGCCGCAGATCGGGGAACAGGTGGACTATCTGCGCTTCCTGCCCTCGCAGGTCAGGATCGGCCGGGTGCGCTGGTGGGCGGCGATGCTGGCCGGCGGACCGGGCTGGGTGCTGATCGGCAGCCTGAAGCTGGCGGCGGGCTCGTTGCTGGCCTTTCTGGCGCTGAAGCACGGCATGCCGGCGGCGGACGCCGTGCAGCCCAACAGCATGTATCACATGGCCTTCCTCGACGTGTTCGGGTCGCCCGCCGCGGCGCTGGCGCTGACCGGCATCTTCGTCGTGGTCTGCCAGATGAAGATCAACGTCACCAACGCCTATGCCGGCTCCATCGCCTGGTCGAACTTCTTCTCCCGCCTGACCCGCAGCCATCCCGGCCGCGTCGTCTGGCTGGTGTTCAACGTGCTGCTCGCCCTGCTGCTGATGGAGATCGGCATCCTCGGCGTGATCGAGAGCATCCTCGGCCTCTACGCCAACGTCGCGGTGGGCTGGCTGGGGGCGGTCGCCGCCGATCTCGCCATCAACAAGCCTCTCCGCTTCAGCCCGCCGGGGATCGAGTTCAAGCGCGCCCACCTCTACGACATCAACCCGGTCGGCACTGGGGCTATGGGGCTGTCGGTGTTGTGCTCCACCACCGCCTTCTTCGGGCTGCTGGGGCCGGTGGCGCAGGCGCTGGCGCCCTTCATCGGGCTGGTGGTAGCGTTCGCCGCCGCGCCGCTGATCGCCTGGAAGACCAAGGGCCGCTACTACATCGCCCGCAAGTCGGACACGCTGCCCGGCGACGGGGCGACCGTCCGCTGTTCGATCTGCGAGAATCACTTCGAACGGCCGGACATGGCCTTCTGCCCGGCCTACGACGCGCCGATCTGCTCGCTCTGCTGCACGCTGGAGGCGCGTTGTCACGATCTGTGCAAGACCGACAGCCGTTTCGCCGACCAGATCGCCCACAGCCTGCAACGGGTGCTGCCCAAGCGCATGGCCGCCGGGGTCCATACCCGCACCGGCCATTTCATCGGGGTGATGACGCTGTTCTCGCTGGTCTTGGGCGGGGTGCTGATCGTCATCGATTTCCAATATGCCAATGCCGACGCGGCGGAGCGGGCGGCGATCCACACGGCGCTGGTCTCCGTCTTCGTCTGTCTGTTCATCCTGTCCGGCGTCGCCGCCTGGCTCCTGGTGCTGGCCCATGAAAGCCGCCGCAAGGCGGAGGAGGAGACCGCCCGCCAGACCGCCATGCTGATGGACGAGATCGCCGCCCACGAACGCACCGACGCCGCCCTGCAGAAGGCCAAAGAGGTGGCGGAAGCCGCCAACGCCGCCAAGAGCCGCTACATCATCGGCGTCAGCCACGAAATCCGCGCGCCCTTGAACGCCATCTCCGGCTATGCCCAACTGCTGGAGAGCAACAGCACCCAGCGCCCGCAGGACGCCGTCCGCGTCATCCGCCGCAGTGCGGAGCATCTGTCGAATCTGATCGACGGGCTGCTGGACATCTCCAAGATCGAATCGGGCCTGCGCCGGCTCAGCCGCGACAAGGTGCAGCTGATCGACTTCCTCGACCAGCTGGCCGACATGTTCCGCATCCAGGCCACCGCCAAGGGGCTGGAGTTCCGCTATGCCCGCGTGGCGCACCTGCCGGCCTGGGTCCACACCGACAGCAAGATTCTGCGTCAGATCCTGATCAACCTGCTGTCGAACGCGGTGAAATACACCGAGAGCGGCCATGTCGCCCTCAGCGTTCGCTACCGCAGCCAGATCGCCGAATTCGAGATCGCCGACAGCGGCATCGGCATCCGGGAGGAGGATCTCGACCGCGTCTTCGAACCTTTCGAGCGCGGGCGGGGGGCGGCGGTGCGGGCGGTGGCCGGCACCGGGCTCGGCCTGACCATCACGCGGGTGCTGACCCGGATCATGGGCGGCGACATCGCCGTCCGCAGCACGCTGGGGCAGGGCAGTGTCTTCACCGTCCGCCTGCTGCTGTCGGAGGCGATGCACCGGCCGGGCGAGCAGGCGGAGCGGCGCGCCATCACCGGCTATGCCGGGCCGCAGATCACCATCCTGCTGGCCGACGACGACCGCGACCATCTGGCGCTGATGACCGACATCCTGCGCCCCCTCGGCTTCGTGCTGTTCACCGCGTCGGACGCCGCCACCTGCCTGGAGCTTGCGGCGCAGTGCAAGCCGGACCTCGCCATGCTCGACATCTCCATGCCGGGAGAGAGCGGTTGGGACGTGGCGGAGGAGCTGCGCCGGCAGTTCGCCGACCGCATCCGCATCGTCATGGTCTCGGCCAACGCCTACGAGGCGCAGGGTCCAGGCGATGGGCGGGCGCCGCACGACGCCTTCGTCGCCAAGCCCATCGAAATCCACGCCCTGCTGGACCGGGTCCAGGCGCTGACCGGGCTGGAATGGATCCATGCCGCGGAAAAGCCGCCGGAACCGCTTGCGCCTGTGCCGGTGGCGGTCAAGGCTCCCGCTGCGGTCCCGGTGATCGCGGCGATCCCCGCCCGGCCGCCGGACTCGGCGCTGCGTCATCTCGACGACCTGCGCCAACTGGGCCGGATCGGGTACATTCGCGGTATCGAGGCCAAGCTGCGCGAGATCGAGGCGGAGGACGCTGCCGCCACGCCCTTCGTCGAACGGCTACGGACCCTGGTGCGTGCCTTCGACCTGAAGGGCTATATGCGTGCGGTGGAAGAAGCCGCGGACGGAAGCGGCACAGGATCGAAGGGAGAGGCAGTGGACGGGGCCGTGACAGGATGAAGCGCCGCGACATGATCCTGGTGGTGGACGACACCCCCGACACGCTGGGATTCCTGACGGAGGCCATCGAACAGGCCGACCTGACCGTGCTGGTCGCCGTCGATGGCGAAAGCGCGCTGGAACTGGTCGGCCAGATCACGCCGGACCTGATCCTGATGGATGCCGTCATGCCGGGGTTGGACGGTTTCGAGACCTGCCGGCGGCTGAAGCAGATTCCCCACCTGTCGCACCTGCCGGTGATCTTCATGACCGGCCTCAGCGACACCGAACATGTGGTGAAGGGGCTGGAGGCCGGCGGCGTCGATTACGTCACCAAGCCCATCGTGGTGGACGAGTTGATCGCCCGCATCCGCGTCCACCTGACCAACGCCCGCGTCGCCTACGGTGCCCGCGCGGCGTTGGACGCCACCGGCCGCTTCCTGCTGGCGACGGACGGGGAGGGGAGGCTGCTGTGGTGCACCCCCCAGGCGGAACGTCTGCTGGGCGGGCTGCTGCCGGGGGCGGACGGCGTGCGGCCGGAATTGGCGGCCACGCTGGCGGCCGGTCTGGTCCGTCTGCGTCAGGGGGCCGGACCCGGCGCCGCGGCGGAGAGTTTCACGCTCGACCTGCCGGACGGGGAGAGCGTGCGCCGGCTGGAATTCACCTATCTCAGCCCGGCCAACCCTGACGAATACCTGTTCCGCCTCAGCGAACCGGCCGCCGGCCGGCAGGAGGCGATCCTGCGCGACGCGCTCGGCCTGACCGTGCGCGAGGCGGAGGTCCTGCTGTGGATCGCCAACGGCAAGCCCAACCGCGATATCGGCGAGATCCTGGGCATCAGCCCGCGCACGGTGAACAAGCATCTGGAACAGGTTTTCGCCAAGCTGGGCGTGGAGAACCGCGCCTCCGCCGCAGCGCTGGCGATCCGCACCCTGGCGGCGCGGGGGTGAGCGGAGGCAGGCCCTCTGCTCTGCAGGGGATAGCCTTCATGCCGATCCACTGCTTCTCCGCACCGGAGCCCATATGCGGAGAACAGCAACCCATGTGACATCCCATAGGATGTCACATGGGTTGCTGTGCTTGCAGAACTTCCTTATGATCGACCGGATGAAGAGAGCTGTTCTCGACACCAACATTCTAACCGCAGGTTTGCGTAGCCGCCGTGGTGCCTCATTTGCAGTGTTGAGTCTTCTTGCCGAAGGACAATTCAGGGCGTTGGTGACCACTGCCCTGTTCCTGGAATACGAGGCTGTGTTGAAGCGGCCTGAACAGCGCGAGGTTCACGGACTTGGCGAACCCGATGTAGATCGTTTGCTGGCCGAGTTGGCCGCGGTCCTGGAGCCTGTGGACGTGCGTTTCACTTGGCGGCCCCAGCTTTCCGATCCGGCCGACGAGATGGTGCTGGAGGCTGCGGTCAATGGCAGAGCGGATGTGCTGGTGACCCACAATGTCCGGGATTTTGCCGCGGCCGCGCCGCGGTTTGGCATTCCGGTTCTCCGACCGGCCGAGTTCCTGCGAGGAGTGGCGACATGAGCAAGGCAACCTATCCCCTGAAGCTGCCCGCGTCCGTCAAGGATGCCGCTGCCCGGCTGGCCCGAGAGGATGGCGTGTCTCTGAACCAGTGGATCGCCGCTGCCGTAGCCGAGAAGGTCGGCGCCGTCGAAACGGCAGCCGCCTTCCTGAAGGCTCGTGCCGGCACCGCAACCGGTGCAGGCTTGCGCTCCTTCCTGGACAGGGTACCGGACAGGCCGCCACAGACCGGCGACGAACTGGAGCGGTGATTACGGGTCCATAAGAGGAGCGACCGTGCCCGGTGCTGGTTCGGGGAGGAGGTACTTCTCTATGACGCCTCCTCCCTGCACCTACGCCCCCAGTATCCTGTCCACCGTGATCGGCAGATCGCAGAGGCGCTTGCCGGTCGCGTGGTAAATGGCGTTGGCGATGGCGGCGGGGACGCCGACGATGCCGATCTCGCCGACGCCCTTGGCGCCCAGCGGGTTGACGATGTCGTCATGCTCTTCGACGAAGATGACGTCGATGTCCTGGATGTCGGCGTTCACCGGAATGTGATACTCGGCGAAGTCGTGGTTCATGAAGCGGCCGAGCCGCTGGTCGGTCATCGACTCCTCCTCCAGCGCCATGCCGATGCCCCACACCACGGCCCCCAGAATCTGGCTGCGCGCCGTCTTCGGGTTGATGATGCGGCCGGCGGCGACCGCACTGACCACGCGGGTCACCTGCACGGTGCCCAGATCCTCGTCCACCCGCACCTCCGCGAAGATGGCGGAGTGGGTGCCGAGCGTGTGCCGCATCTGCGACTTGTAGGAGGGGATGGAGCGGGCCTCGTCCTCCAGCACCAGCAGATCGCTGCCGCGCATCACCTCGGTGATCGACATCCGCCGGGACGGGTCGCCCCTGGCGATCAGGAAGCCGTCGGCGAAGACCAGATCGTCGGCCTTCACCCCCTTCAGCGGCCCGTCGTCCAGCCCTGCGGCCAGACCGGCGAGCTTGTCGCGCAGCCGGTCGCAGACCGCCTTCACCGCCGACCCGACCGACGACACCGTCCAGGACCCGCCCTGCAGCGGCGCCATCGGCAGGTTTGAGTCGCCCAGTTGGAACGACACCCTGTCGATGGGCAGGCCCAGGATGTCGGCGGCGATCTGGGTCATCGCCGTGTAGGTGCCGGGGCCGATGTCGGCGGTGGCGCTGCCCACGACCAGCGTGCCGTCGACGCCGAGCCGGGCCGATGCCGCCGCCTGCCCCTGCATCGCATCCCACACGCCCGACGCCATGCCCCAGCCGATCAGCTGCCGCCCCTCCCGCATCGACCGGGGAGCGGGATTGCGCCGGTGCCAGCCGAAGCGCTCCGCCCCCTGCGTGAAGCAGGCGCGCAGTTCCTTGCTGGAGAAGGGCTTGTCGGTGTTGGGATCGACCTCGGTGTAATTCTTCAGCCGGAACTCCAGCGGGTCCATGCCCAGCTTGGCCGCCAGCTCGTCCATGGCGATCTCCAGTGCCGGGACGCCGGTGGCGGCGCCGGGGGCGCGTTGGTCGAGCGGGGTGTGGGTGTCCATCCGCGCCAGCTTGTAGTCCAGCCGGACATTGTCGCATTTGTACTGCTGGCCCGACCAGTTGACGACGACCTCGACATAGTTCTCGCTCTGAGAGGTCTCCTGCACCGCCTCGTGGATCATGGCGGTCAGCGTTCCGTCCTTGCGGGCGCCTAGCGCCACGCGCTGCAGCGTCTCCGGCCGGTGGCCGAAGCTGAACATCTGCGGCCGCGACAGCTCCACCCGGACCGAGCGCTTCAGCGCGGTCGCCGCCAGCACCGCCATGAACAGCTGGTGCTGCGGCCGCAGCCCCGAGCCGAAGGCGCCGCCGACGAAGGGCGAGATCACCCGCACCGCGTCCTTCGGCAGGTTGAAGACGTTGCAGACATAGGTCTGGGTGTTCAGCGGTCCCTGGGTCTTGTCATGGACGGTCAGGGTGCCGTCATCGTGGTGGATGACGGTGGAGGCGTGCATCTCCATCGGGTTGTGATGCTCGACCGCCTGGGTGAAGTGCAGGTCGATGCTGACCTCCGCCTCAGCCAGCGCCCGGTCGGCCTCGCCGCGCGGCTTCGGCGGCGGCTGGAACCCGCCCTTGTCCTTGCCGGGGGTGAAGGCCTGGGCCTGCGCCGCGTGCAGGTCGGTCTGGTGCTCGTCGGCCTCATAGACGACATGGATCAGGCGGGCGGCGTAGCGCGCCAGCTCGAAGCTCTCAGCCACCACCAGCGCGATGGGCTGCAGCGAGTGGTGGAGCGTCGCGTCGTGCAGCGGGCGGAAGGGGGAGCCCTTGGGCGCGTCGTCGTCCTTCCACTTGCGGTCGAACCAGGGCCGGCTCGGCCGGTTCTCGTGGGTGAAGACCTGGAACACACCGGGCAGGGCCAGTGCCTTGGACGTATCCATGCTCAGGATCCGGCCGCGGGCGATGGCGCTCGACAGGATATAGCCGTGGGCGAGACCGGGCGTGTTGAACTCCGCGGCGTATTTGGCGCCGCCGGTCACCTTCAGCCGGCCGTCGACGCGGCTGACGGGCTTGCCGATCTGGGCGCCCGAAGGTCCTTTGGGATTGTCCAACGGATCGGGGATGCTCGGTTTGGCGATCATGGGTGCTCCATTCCGGCGGCTTCGGCCAGCGCCCGGACGATGGCGCGCTCGGCAAGTCCGATCTTGAAGGCGTTGTGGGACTGGCCCTTGGCGTCGCGCAGCAGCACGCGCGCCGCCTCGCGGAAGGTCTCCAGCGAGGCCGGCTTGCCGGCCAGCTCGGCTTCGGCCGCCGGGTCGCGCCAGGGCTTGTGTGCGACGCCGCCCAACGCCAGCCGCGCGGTGCGGATCGTCCGCCCATCCATCTCCAGCGCCGCCGCGACCGACACCAGCGCGAAGGCGTAGGAGGCGCGGTCACGCACCTTCAGGTAGGTCGAATGCTTGGCGAAGCCTTCTGCCGGCAGGTCGATGGCGGTGATCAGTTCGTCGGCGGCAAGCGCGCTGTCGATGTGCGGGGTGTCGCCGGGCAGGCGGTGGAAGTCGGCGAAGGGGATGGTGCGTTCCCCCTTCGGTCCGCTGACGCGCACCACCGCCTCCAGCGCCGCCAAGGCGACGCACATGTCGGACGGATGGACGGCGATGCACCGGTCGCTGGCGCCCAGGATCGCATGGATGCGGTTGACGCCGGTCAGCGCGCCGCAGCCGGTCCCCGGCTCCCGTTTGTTGCAGGGGGTGCCGGTGTCGTAGAAGTAATAGCAGCGCGTCCGCTGCAGCAGGTTGCCGCCGTTGGTCGCCATGTTGCGCAGCTGCGCCGACGCCCCGGCCAGGATCGCCTTGGACAGCATCGGATAGCGCGCCTGCACCCGCTCATCGTAAGCGGTATCCGAATTGCGGGCGAGCGCGCCGAGCCGCAAGGCCCCGCCGCCCAGCTCCTCAATGCGGTCGAGGCCGAGGCGCGAGATGTCGATCAGCCGTTCCGGCCGCATCACGTCGGCCTTCATCAGATCCAGCAGATTGGTGCCGCCGGCGACGAATTTCACCGCCGCCTCGGTCGTCGTGCCCGGCTGTCCCGCCACGCCGCCGAGCGCCGCTTCGACGCTGCCGGGACGGTCGTAGGAGAAGGCCCTCATGGCGTGCCTCCATCCTTCGATTGCCCATCCATCACCTGCCGGATCGCCGTGACGATGTTGGGATAGGCGCCGCAGCGACACAGATTGCCGCTCATCAACTCGCGGATGTCGTCGTCGGTCTTGGCATGGCCCTCCTCCAGCATGCCGACGGCAGAGCAGATCTGGCCCGGCGTGCAATAGCCGCACTGGAAGGCGTCATGCTCGACGAAGGCTTCCTGCAGCGGGTGGAGCGTGTCGCCGTTGGCCAGCCCTTCGATGGTGGTGACGGCCCGTCCCTCCATCATCACCGCCAGCGTCAGGCAGGAATTGATGCGCCGCCCGTCGACCAGCACGGTGCAGGCGCCGCACTGCCCATGGTCGCAGCCCTTCTTGGTGCCGGTCAGGTCGAGATGCAGGCGCAGCGCGTCGAGCAGGCTGGTCCAGGACGCGACGTGCAGCGTCCGGCGGCTGCCGTTGAGGGTCAGGATGACTTCCATCGCTTTGGGGAGCATGGCATCCGGCGGAGGCGCCGGCTGCATGTTGGCTTGGCCCTGGGATGCTGGGCCTGTTGGCTGGGACATGACCGCTCCGACTGCTGGCAGGGGTTGCGCCGCCGGCCGCGGTGGCGCGGCGGCGCGTCTTGGCTTCCGGCTGTAACAGCCGCCCTTTCGTTGCGTTCCCTGGGTGCGGATGGTGGCAAACGGCGATTGCGGTCCCATCTGGTGCGGAGTGCCGCGTCCGCTGCCGGCGCCACCCCATCGCGGAGACCCCTGCCATGAAACTCTCCGGTTCCTGCCGCTGCGGCGCCGTCCGCTTCACGCTGAACTCGTCGACACCGGTGCCCTACATGCACTGCTACTGCAGCATCTGCCGCAAGAGTGCCGGCGGCGGCGGTTACGCCATCAATTTGGGCGGTGATGCCGACACGCTGGAGGTGGAGGGGCGCGAGGCCGTGGCGACTTGGCGCGCGCCCATCGACGATCCCGACCATCCGGGCCGGACCCGGCTCGGCCCCTCGCACCGGCATTTCTGCAAACAGTGCGGCACCGCGCTGTGGGCGGAGGATCCGGCATGGCCGGAGCTGGTCCATCCCTTCGCCTCGGCCATCGACACGCCGCTGCCGACCCCGCCGGAGCGGGTTCACATCATGCTGGACTTCAAGGCGCCGTGGGTGGAGGTGCCCAGCGGCCCGAACGACGTCCATTTCGCCCGATACCCGGAGGACTCGCTGGAGGACTGGCACCGGCGCCACGGGCTGCTGGAGCGCTGAACGCTCCATGGTGGCGAAGCTGCGGGGATGGCTGGACTCCGCTCGATCTGCCGGCGGCAAATCGCCTCACCGCCATCCCGGATATATCCGCCGGCTGCGGCACCGCATCGACGAAAGAAGGGGTTACTGATTGTCGGTTTCACAATCATTCTTTCCTCAAGGTGGGGCAAAAGGTGGAGGAAACCGATGCTCACTCTTCTCTATCGCAGCGATGCCGTCGCTTTGCTGCCGTTTTCGGCGTTGGCGGACATTTGCGTGCGAAGCTCTTCAAACAACCGGCGTCTGGGCGTCACCGGCTTCCTGATCGAACATGAAGGTACCTTCCTCCAGGTGCTGGAAGGGGAGGCGGACGCCGTCGGCACCCTGTTCGACAGCATTTCCAGAGACACGCGGCACCGCAACCTCGCCGTGCTCGGCCGTTGGGAAAGGCAGGAGCGTTCCTTCGGCTTCTGGGCGATGAATTTCGGGCCGCTGGACAATCCGGATTTCTGGGTTGGCGAGTTCGCCTCGCTGCGCCAGGGCGAGGCGTTCCGGCGCAAGAGCGGCGATGCCGAAACCGCACTGGCCGTCCTGTGCCGCGCCTATGCCTTTGCGAGCAAGGTCGCGGACTCCGACCCGGTGATCGGCGATTTCGTGATGGGGCTGTCTCCGCCAGTCCGCCGGCCGGTCGTCGTCTGAACGCTCAAGCCGCTGAAAAAATTGACTGCTTGACGAGATGGCGCCTGTCTGTGCCATCGTCCCACCTCGCCCGGCCAAGGGGGCCGGTCGCCGAGGAGAACCCCGTCCGATGAACGCCTTGCGGCGTCTGTCCGTCCCTGTTCTGCTGCTTGCCCTGCTGGCCGCCCTTGTCGCTGCCAAACCTTGGCTGCACAGCCATCTGGAGCCCGTCCTCGGCCGCTCGCTCAGCACCGGATTCGACATCGCGGTCGCATCGGCCGCCTGGCTTATCGCCGCCTGGGGTGGAGCGCGCCTGATCGACCTGCTGGCGGCCGGCAATGGCGGCGCCGGCCCGGACGGCATGCCCCGGCCGCCGCGCATCCCGCGGTTGCTGGCCGACCTGCTCCGCTTCTTCGTCTATGGCGTCGCGGTGCTGGCGATCCTGGCCTTCGTGCTGGAACAGCCGGTGACCGGCCTGCTGGCGACCTCCGGCGTCGCCATCGCCGTGCTGGGTTTCGCGCTGCGCAACATGATCGCCGACATCTTCGCCGGCATCGCGCTGAACATCGAGCATCCCTACCGCATCGGCGACTGGCTGGAGCTGTCGCCCGGCGTGGCCGGCCGGGTGGACGAGATCAACTGGCGCGCCACCCGCCTGATCGCCAGCGACGGCACCGCCGTCATCGTGCCGAACGGCATCGTCGCCGGCAGCCGCTTCGTCAATTTCAGCCGTCCCAACCCGGCCTTCCGCGCCAGCGTGCCGGTTCTGCTGGACCATGAGGTGCCGGTGGAGCGGGCCAAGCGCATCCTGCTGTCCGCCATGCTCTGCGCCGACGGCGTGCTGCCGATCCCGCGGCCCGACGTGATCGTGGAGGCGGTGACGCCCAACGGCATCTCCTATCTGGCGCGCTTCTGGACTGACGACGGTGGGCGGGTGTCGCTGGTGCGCGACGCCGTTTTGACTGGGGCGCTCGCCAATCTCGCCCGCGCCGGGATCGAGCCCGCCCGGCCCAAGCAGGAGGTTCGCCGCCGCCAGCCTGCCCAGCCCGACACCGACATGCTGCGACACAGCCTGTTGCGCCAGCTGGAGCTGTTCGACGCCTTCGACGACGAGGAGGTCGGGGCGCTGGCCCAGGCCATGCGCGAGCTTCACCTCCCCGCCGGGACCGCCGCCGTCCGCCAGGGCGAGGCCGGCGAATCTCTGTTCGTCATTGCGGAGGGCGTGTTCGACGTCCAGGTCGCCGCACCGGCCTCCACCGACACCGCCTTCATCAATCCGAATGACGGCCAGCGTCCGGGCGTGATCCACCTGACCCGCCTGCGCTCGGGCGACCTGTTCGGCGAGATGTCGCTGCTGACCGGCCAGCCGCGCAGCGCCTCGGTCGTCGCCTGCACCGATGCGGTGGTGTACGAGTTGGCGCGCAGCCATCTCGACCCGGTGCTGCGCCAACGCCCGCAGCTGGCCGAGCGGCTGGCCGACCTGATGGCCGACCGCCAGTCCCGCAACACCGTCGCGCGCAGCCGCCAGCAGGGCGTCGCCCAGCCCCCGCCGGTGGAATCGCAGGCTCTGCTGGTCCGGCTGCGCAACTTCTTCAAGCTCTGAGAGGACGCTGCCCCTCCCAAAAAGCCCCCCGTCCTGGAACCTTGGACGCTGCCAACCGTTATGCCGCGCGGGTGCCGGTGGTGAATCGAGCGGGAGGAGGGCCGGCATCCATGATCGCTCCCAACGGGTGGCGGCCGCATTCCGCAGCCGGCGCCCCCGGTGTTTGGCCCTGTTTGCGGGTCGAGCGCCCCTTCGTCCTGAACCAACGAGGAGGCTCGACAGCCGATGTGCGGACTGAGTGGCGAGATTCGTTTCAAGACCGGCGAGGCCGCCAGCACGGCGGCGGTCCAGGCCATGTGCGACCGGCTGGCGGCGCGCGGGCCGGACGGCCATGGCCTGTTCGCCCATGGCCGCGTCGCCTTCGGCCATCGCCGGCTGAAGATCATCGATCTCAGCGAGGCATCGCAACAGCCGATGGTGGACTCCAGCCTCGGCCTTGCCATCGTCTTCAATGGCTGCATCTACAACCACCGCGAGTTGCGCGAGGAGCTTGCCGGGCTCGGCTACAGCTTCTTCTCCGACGGCGACACCGAGGTTCTGATCAAGGCCTATCACGCCTGGGGGCCCGATTTCGTCAAGCGCATGAACGGCATGTTCGCCTTCGCCATCCATGAGCGCGACAGCGGCCGCGTCGTGCTGGGCCGCGACCGGCTGGGTATCAAGCCGCTCTATCTCGCCGATATTCCCAGCGGTCTGCGCTTCGCCTCCTCCCTGCCGGCGCTGGTGGCCTCCGGAGGCATCGACACCGACGTCGATCCGGTGGCGCTGCACCATTACATGAGCTTCCACGCCGTCGTCCCGGCGCCGCACACCATCCTGAAGGGCGTGCGGAAGCTGCCGCCCGCGACATTGCTGGTGGTGGAGCCGGACGGCACGCGGCGTGAGCACACATACTGGTCGCTGAGCTTCGGTCCGCAGGCCGGCGACGAGGGGCGCGGCTTCGCCGACTGGCGCGAACTGGTGCTTGAGACGCTGACCCGCGCCGTGCGCCGCCGGCTGGTCGCCGACGTGCCGGTCGGCGTCCTGCTGTCGGGCGGGCTGGACAGCTCGCTCATCACCGCATTGCTGGCCGAGAACGGGCAGAGCGGACTGAAGACCTTTTCCATCGGTTTCGAGACGGTTGGCGACGAGCGCGGCGACGAGTTCCAGTATTCCGACATCGTCGCCCGGCATTTCGGCACCGACCACAACCGCATCTTTGTCGATTCCGCCCGCGCCCTGCCCGAACTGCGCGACTGTGTGCGCGCGATGTCGGAGCCGATGGTCAGCCACGATAATATCGGCTTCTTCCTGCTGTCGCAGGAGGTGGCGAAGCAGGTGAAGGTGGTGCAGTCCGGCCAGGGCGCCGACGAGGTGTTCGGCGGCTATCACTGGTATCCGCCGCTGCTGGACAGCAAGGATGCCGTCGGCGACTACGCCCGCGTCTTCTTCGACCGCGACCATGCGGAGATGGCGGAGGCGCTCGATCCCCGTTTTCTCGGCGAGGACCATTCCCGCCGCTGGCTGGAGCGGCAGTTCGCCATGCCCGGCGCCGAGCGGCCGGTGGACAAGGCCCTGCGCCTCGACACCACGGTGATGTTGGTGGACGATCCGGTGAAGCGGGTCGACAACATGACCATGGCCGCCGGGCTGGAAGCGCGCGTGCCCTTCCTCGATCACGAGCTGGTGGAGCTTGCCGCCCGCATCCCGGCCGAAATGAAGTTGGCCGAAGGCGGCAAATATGTTCTGAAGGAAGCCGCCCGCCGCGTCGTCCCGGCCGCGGTGATCGACCGGCCGAAGGGCTATTTCCCGGTGCCGGCACTGAAATACCTGCGTGGCCCCTTCCTGAAGCTGGTGGGCGACGTGCTGAGCGCCCATGCTGCGCGTGAACGCGGCCTGTTCCGGCGCGACTATCTCGACCGGCTGCTCGCAGATCCGGAACGCCACATCACGCCGTTGCGCGGGTCCAAGCTGTGGCAGGTCGCCTTGTTGGAGTTCTGGTTCCAGGAACAGGGCTTCTGACGGCCCATCCGGCCATCCCATCCAAACGAACGCTTCGCCGGGGCGTCCGGGGCGCGGGACCGATCCCCGCCTCGGGTTGTTTTCCGAACATGGAGCCGCATCCGACGATCAGGGGGATCCCATGAGCTATGCCCGCGTGAAACCGCACCGGCTGGAGCGCGCCGCCAGCGCCAGCCTGCGCCACACCCGGCGTTACACCGGCCAGCCGCCGACGGCGGGGCAGGGGGCCGTGCAGGGAACCGAGGCCGAGGCGCCGCGCGCCGATGTGGTGGTCGATTGCGGATGGGGCCGGCTGATCTTCGCCCACACCTTCGACGATCTCGACCGCATGATCGATACCCTGCGGCAGGAGGCGCCGGGGACCCGCGACATCGTCTTCTACCTGCAGGACCCGCATGTCGCCCTGTCCCGCGCCCCGCAGGAGCTGTTTCTCGACCCCTCCCACACCTTCCGGCTTTGGCTGACCGACTACCGCCCGTCGCGGCGCCGGCCCAAGGGCTACAGCGTCCGCCGCCTGCGCACGCGGGAGGATGCGGAGGGGGTGCAGCGCATCTATGCCCGGCGGCGCATGGTGCCGGTCTCCTCCTCTTTCCTGGTGGCGACGCGCAACAGCCGGGTGCTGACCCATTTCGTCGCCTGCGACGACGCCACCGGCGAGGTGGTCGGCTCGGTGACGGCGGTGGACCATGGCCATGCCTTCGCCGATCCGGAAAATGGCAGTTCGCTCTGGTGCCTGGCGGTCGATCCGCAGGCCTCCTTTCCGGGCATCGGCGAGACGCTGGTCCGCACGGTGGCGGAGCATGTCCAGGCACGCGGCCGCGCCTTCCTCGACCTGTCGGTGCTGCACGACAACGAGAACGCCATCGCGCTGTACGAGAAGCTGAATTTCCGCCGCATCCCGGCCTTCGCGCTGAAGACGAAGAACCCGATCAACGAGCGGCTGTTCACCGGCCCGCAGCCCGGAGAGCGGCTGAACCCCTATGCCACCATCATCGTCAACGAGGCGCGTCGGCGCGGCATCGGCGTCGACGTGCTGGACGCGGAGGCGGGCTATTTCTGCCTGACCTGGGGCGGGCGCAGCGTGGTCTGCCGTGAATCCCTCAGCGAACTGACCAGCGCCGTCGCGATGAGCCGTTGCGATGACAAGGCGGTGACGCGGCGCGTTCTGGAGCGTGCCTGCCTGAAGGTCCCGGCCCAGGCGGTGGCGGGGGAGCCGGAGAAGAATGCCGCCTTCCTGGAGACTCATGGCCGCATCGTGGTGAAGCCGGCGCGCGGCGAGCAGGGTCGCGGCATCACCGTGGACGTGCGCGATGCCGAAACCATGGAGCGCGCCATCGCCTCGGCCCGCCAGCATTGCGACACGGTGCTGCTGGAGCAGTTCTGCGAAGGGCAGGATCTGCGCATCGTCGTCATCGACAAGAAGGTGGTCGCCGCCGCGGTGCGCCGCCCTGCCGAGATCACCGGCGACGGCGCCCACAGCGTCGGAGAACTGATCGAGGCGCAGAGCCGCCGCCGCGCCGCCGCCACCGGCGGGGAGAGCCACATCCCGCTGGACGGCGAGACCGAGCGCTGTCTCGCCGCCGCCGGCCGGACGCTGGACGACGTGTTGCCGGCGGGGGAGGTTCTGCCGGTGCGCAAGACGGCCAACCTGCACACCGGCGGCACCATCCACGATGTGACCGACAGCCTGCACCCGGAACTGGTGGAGGTGGCGACGGTCGCCGCCCGCGCGCTGGACATCCCGGTGGTGGGCTTCGACCTGCTGGTGGAGGCACCGGACCGGCCGGGCCATGTCTTCATCGAGGCGAACGAGCGGCCGGGCCTCGCCAACCATGAACCGCAGCCGACGGCGGAACGCTTCGTCGATCTGCTGTTTCCTCAGACGCGNCGAAGAGGGGGAGGGTTAGGGAGGGGGCACAGCACCGTCGCATTTCCCTCATCCTCAGCAGGAGGAAAATCCGACCATGGCCGTGCCGCTGCCCATCGACATGGGCTATGTCACCGACGTTCTCTACCGGCTGCTGACCACGCCCAGCCCGACCGGCTACACCACCGACGTGGTCCGGCTGTGCTGCGCCGAGCTGGAGCGGATGGGCATCCCCTATGAGCTGACCCGGCGCGGCGCCATCCGTGCCGACCTGAAGGGCGTGCGCGGCAGCCCGGACCGGGCGCTGGTCGCCCATGTCGACACGCTGGGCGCCCAGGTGAAGATGCTGAAGGACAATGGCCGTATGGAGCTGGTGCCCATCGGCCACTGGTCGTCCCGCTTCGCCGAGGGCGCGCGCTGTACCGTGCTGACCGACCGCGGCCCCTGGCGCGGCACCATCCTGCCGCTGAAGGCGTCGGGGCACACCTTCAACACGGAGGTCGACAGCCAGCCGGTCAACTGGCAGCAGGTGGAACTGCGCGTCGACGCCCCCGTCGCCGACCGGCGGGACCTGGAGGAACGCGGCTTCAACATCGGCGATGTCGTCGCCATCGATCCGCAGCCGGAATTCCTGGAAAACGGCTACATCGTCTCCCGCCATCTCGACGACAAGGCCGGGGTGGCGGTGATGCTGGGCGCGGCCAAGGCGGTGGTGGAGGCCGGAGCCGCCCTGCCGGTCGACTGCCACCTGCTGTTCACGATTTCCGAAGAGGTCGGGTCCGGCGCCTCGTCGATCCTGCACCAGGACGTGGCGGAGATGGTGACCATCGACAACGGCACCACCGCCCCCGGCCAGAACAGCAGCGAATACGGCGTCACCATCGCCATGGCCGACAGCACCGGCCCCTTCGACATGGCGCTGACCCACTCGCTGCTGACCCTATGCCAGGCGCAGAACATCCCGCACCAGCGCGACGTCTTCCGCTATTACCGCTGCGACAGCGCGTCCGCCATCGAGGCCGGCAATGACATCCGCACGGCGTTGGTCTGCTTCGGCATCGACGCCTCGCACGGCTACGAGCGCATCCATGCGAACGCGCTGGAAAGCCTCGTGCGGCTGCTGGTGCTGTACCTGCAGAGCCCGCCGCGGGATTAGAGTCTGTCTGGTGCTTATTCAAGCACCAGACAGACTCTAAACTTATGGTTTTCCCGTGTGATTCACGCTTCAAGCGATTCCGCTTGAACCGATCACACTCTAATACCGCCTCTCCTATGAAATGACCTTCTACTA
>NZ_CP028902.1:97156-372149 GCF_001639105.2 Azospirillum humicireducens | reverse complement strand
GAGAGTCAGTTCAGGCGTGAGCCGGTATGACAGAGTTCATGGCGTTCACGAAGATCCCGATCATCATTTTTTCGGCGACAATATCCCGGCGCAACCGATGGCCAATCCTGGTCAGGACCAGTGGCGCGTGCGTCTCGACATGGCCCGGCTATGGCGGGATGCCGTGAACCGCCGTGGCGGCGACGTCACCGTCGTGCATCTCCCCGAGGTCGGGATCCGCGGCAACACGCACTTTCCGTTCTCGGACCTGAACAATCTTGAGATCGCGGATTTGATGTCCAAGTTTCTCGCGGAGAAGGGATTGGACTGAAGCCGTCAGAAACCGGAAGGCGGTGTCGGGTTCACCCACCTCGACCGACACCGGCTTGAAAACCGGTCCCGGCATGCCTTGAACACTTCCGGTGCGATCCCGGTCCATTGCCCTGTCCGCCGATCCGCTGCCTGGACGGTCACAATCCAGTCACCCAAGGTCTGGCCAGCTACTATGGACCAGTCCAGGTCGCATTGGTAACGGGCCTTCACCTCAAAGCGTTGATGATTGGCATCCCGTCCATCTGTCATCGTCGAACAGCCGGTCGAACAGCCGGTCACGGTCCTCCTGGGACAGGGGGCACATCCCCAGCAGTTCGGTGACGGCCAGCCCACGCGCCGCTGCCCACCGGAGCAGCGCGAGATCAGGATCGGTTGCCTCCGCTTTCATCTTTGCGACGGTTCCCGCCGAGTGTTCCCGCGCGCTGCTCAGCAGATCCGGATTATCTGCGACGACCGCGAATACGGCGAAGGCGATGGCCCGTTGCCGGGTCAGCGTCTGGCGCAGGGTATCGATCTGGGCGGCCAACTGCGGATAGGCGAGCGCATTCTCATGTTCGGCCAGGAAATGCCGCGAAGCCTCCTCGAACTGCTCGGTCTGGAAGGCGAGAAGGGCTGCCAGCACCGCGCTCTTGTTGCGGAAATGGTGCAGGAGGGCACCCTTGCTCATCCCGCTTTCCTTGACGATCGCATCAAGCGTGAGCCGTCCCGGCCCATCCCGCGCGATGATTGTCAATGCTGCCTGAAGGACGGCGTTACGGGTGCGTTCCGAACGGACAGAATTTTCCATGAGAAACTCGAACGAAGCGGTTTCGGCCGGTTCAGGCCGGAAAATGTGAGGCGGGATGAACAGTCATAGCGCGCCGATGCCTCGAATAACAAGCCGGCTGGTTGGTTTAATGGGAGAACGGCTCTGTTTAGGATGTCTGCGCGATGGGAGTCCGTCAGGTTCCGGGCACAGTGCCTGACGGACTCCAGGCCTCCCCAAGTGCGTTATGGCTCAACCAAGGCCGCTCGAACCGATGCCGTTCCGGGGAGCAGCCTCCCGTTCATCGCAATTGCGCCGCCAAGGCCGCGGCGCCCTTGTCGATGCCGGTTCTGGCGGCGGCCAGCGATCCGAAGCTGGACGGAATGTTGTAGGGATTGGGATACTGCTTGGCGATGAAGGCATCCAGCAGCCGGTCGGACGGCGCATCGTAAATCTCGACCGCGTAGATCACCGAACCTGTCATCGTGCCCTCGCCGCCCCGTACCGACTGCACACCGTTGTAGAGGCCGCCGGCGATGTCGAAGCGCGACAGCGCCCCCAGCACCGGCGTGGTGGTGGCGGCCCCGGTCAGGGTCAGCTTGAGACGCAGGGTGTGGGGGGCGGGAGTTTGCACGGTGCGGAAGCGGGGCGAGAGCTCCGCGGTGAAGCTGCGCTGCATGTGGTCGGCGAGCGTCCTCTTGTCCTGCTCGGACATGTCGCCGAACTGTTGGTCGGCACCGCGGTAGATCGCGACCGGATCGACGATGATCTGGTCGTAATCGCGCCAGTTCATCCCGGTGTTGTAGCGGAACGGAATCCGGCCGGTGTCGTCCTGTGGATTCGGGGCGAGATAAGAGGAGGATTTGAGGCCGGAATAAGCGACGGGATCGGGACTGGCGCAGGCGGCGACCAGTGCGCAGACGACAGCGACGACAGCCGTCGGAATGAGGCGTCGGCGTGCCCGTGACGCGACGAGGATTTGAGGCATGGAATTGGATCCTTTCCGGGGGTGGTATTCAAGATGCCGTAAGCGCGTCCGCGATACGGTCGGCAAGGCGTGCGAGAGTCCGGCTCAGCGCCAGGACGAGCGCATCCGGACCCGGGCCGACGGGACTGAGGGTTTCCACGACGCTCCGTTCAGTGGGAGGGAGGGGGGAACGGGGATGGCGCAGGACGAAATGCGCGGCCAGAACGGCGTGTCCGTCCGCATCGGCCTCGAAGCGGTCGATTCCCACCTCGACCAGGACAGCGGGAGCACCGGCTCCGCCGATGACGTCGGTCGCGATGCCGTTCACCGCATCGGTCACGGTGGCGGCGGGCAAGCGGTCGGCCAGGTTCCGTCGCAGCACGGCGGCGATCATGTCGCCCGGCGCGGCCGCCCATTGCCCGCCGGTCGGAACCAGCCGGGTGTCGCCGGCCAGTCTGAGAATGTCCGGGCGATCCAAGGCGCGCGCCACCGTCACGTCGTGCAGTTCGACCCGTGCCGTCACGTCGGCACGCACGGGTCCGGCAACCGGTACAGGACGGAACCAGTCCAGCCGGGCGGAGGTGCAACCGGCAATCGGTACGGCGAGCAGCCATCCCAGCAGGACGCGCCGGCCGGTGGCCCCGGGGAGATATCCGGCCGTCATGGCCTGCGCCCCTGGATCAGGGCCTCGGGGTGGCTTTCCAGCAGTTCGGCGAGCCGGCGCAACGCCTTGGCGGCCTCGGCGGCCTGCCGCACGCCCAGCTCCGTCTGCCGCCGGAACGACGACTCCGCGCCATAGCCTTCCTCCAGAGATCGTGCCAATGCCTGCACGGCGTTTAGGGATTGGGCGCCGGCCCGCATCAGTTGCGGCAACTGCGCCATGGCCGGTCCCAGCCCGTTGTCCGCCTTGCGCAGAAGGGTCCGGGCACTGCCGGCCAGCCCGTCGATGGCGGCGAGGGCCGAAACCAGTTGGGTGCCGATCGCCTCCAACGGGAGGGCATCGATCCGGCCCGCCACCGCGCTGAGTGCGGCAATCGGATCGTTTCCCGTGCCGGGGAGCGACGGCAGCAGGATCGCGCCGCTGCCCTCCACCGCCTGTGCGATCGCCGCCGGCCCGTCCGGCTCCGGAGCATCGTTCCAGTGCTCGATCGACAGATGCTTCGCGCCCGTCAACAGATTGCCGGTCCGCAGCGCGATCCGATAGCGCTCCCCAGCCCGGCCGGACAGCAGGCGCTCTGCCTCGGACCGCGTGCTGCCGCTCCCAAGGAGGCGGTCCGGCTCCACCGTCAGGTGAACGGCCACGCGAAACCGCCGGGTCCTGGCGTCGTGGACCAGGCCTACGGCGGTGACAGTGCCGACCCGCAGTCCCTGAAGATCGACAGGAGAGCCGATGCCAAGACCATCGATGGCCTCATCGAAATAGGTGAGGATCTCGACCCGGCCGGCGGTATCGGCCGCCGCAGCCACGCTTCGGTCCGCAAGCAGCGGGAATGCCGCACCCGACGGCGCCGCCGGTCCCCCCAGCTTGTCCGGCGGGGTTTCGAAGGCGATGCCGCCACCCAGGGCCGCCCGCAGACTTTCCAGTTCCAGAGTCAGACCGGTCGAGCCAAGATCGAGGCGGATGCCGCTGCTGTTCCAGAAGCGGGTCTCGGCCCGGACATAGCCGTCATAGGGTGCACGGATGAAGATCCGGAGCGTGATCGGGCCATCCGCGACCGGCGGATCGACATCCAGCACGGAACCGACCGGTTTATCGCGAAAGCTCACCGTCGATCCGGCCGACAGCGGCCCCAGCCTTTCGGTTTGCAGAAGATAGACGGAGCCATGTTCCCCGGCGCGGATGTCGGGAGGCTGCTCGAGGCCGGTGAAGCGGGTTTCCGACTGCGTTTTGGCTATCCCGGCCGGGTCGAACTCGATGTATGGGCCGGTCAGCAAGGTTTCGAAGCCCGACAGCGCTTCGGCGCCGAGCCGGGGCTGCACGATCCAGAATCGGGCGCCCTCCGTCAGCCAGCCGGCAAAGGTGCCGTCGATCCTCGCGGTGATGCGCAGGTGCGAGCGGTCCTCGGCCAACCGCACCGCCTCCACACTGCCGATCTGGGCCGAGCGATAGCGGATCTGGGTCTGGCCGGCGACAATGCCCGACGCGTTCCGGAAATCGATGGTGATGGCCGTTCCCCGCTGACGCCATGCCTGGTAACCGACCACCACCGAGAGGGTGGCGGCCAGCACCGGTACCAGCCAGACCCAGGAGAGCGTTCGCCGGCGTTGTCCGGAGCTGTGGGGCCTCAAGGTCATCACCGCCTCCCACCGGACGGGCCGGCCGCCTGGCCGGTGCCGGCATCCCACAGCAGCCGCGGATCGAATGCCCTGGCGGCCAGCATGGTCAGGACGACCACCGCCCCGAAGAACACGCCGCCGGGACCGGCGACGACCGAGGCGGCGGCATCGAACCGAAGCAGCCCGATCAGCACGGCCACGATGAAGACGTCGATCATCGACCAGCGCCCCAGCGCCTCGATCAGGCTGTAAAGACGGGTGTAGATCCAGGCCCGGTCGCCGGACGGCCTGCTCACATGCAGAAGCATCGCCGACAGGCCGGCAAGCTTCAGCAGCGGAAACAGGACGCTCGTCACGAAGACGATCACCGCCAGCGGCCAGAAGCCGTTCTCGGCGAAGGCTGCGACACCGCCCATGATCGTGTGGGATTCAGCGTGACCCAGCCGGATCAGCGTCATCACCGGCAGCAGATTGGCCGGCACATAGGCGATGGCGGCCGCCGTCACCAGGGCCCAGCTGCGCGCCACGCTGTCGGGTTTGCGCGACCGCAGCGGGGTTCCGCAGCGCGGGCAGGGCGCGCCGGGCGGCAGGAACGCCAACCGGCGGCAGTACGGGCAGCTTTGCGGGGGGGAGCCGGCCAGGAAAGGCGCCGGGTCTTCCGCAGCGTTGAGCGCATGCCAGATCGACTGCGGTTCGAACAGGGCATCGGCAACCAGCGTCGTCACCACGAAGGCGAAAAGGCCATAGGCCGCCGGCCCGATCTGAACGTCGGCCATGGTCGTGAGCCGGACATAGGCCACGATCCCGCCGACGAGGAAGATTTCGGGCATGCACCAAGCGCCGAGCCGATCGTGCCAGCGAAGCAGCGCCACCATGCGGGGCGCCATCCGCTGCGGGGATCGGAACATGAGAAGGCCCGACAGCACGGCGATCCGCAACGTCAGGCGCAGCAGCGGCGCCATCATCACGGTCGCAACCAGCAGCAGGGCGAGCGGGGCGGCTCCGTCCTCCAGGAAGAAGCGGGCACCGGACAGCGGGGTACTGTCTCTGTAGCGTCCGAGAAGCCGGATGGAGAGGAGCGGCGACGCAAGGGTAATGACGCCGAGGAGCCAGGCGCCGATGGACAGCGCCAGGGGCGTTGTCAGCGGTTCGTCATGATCCCGCCTGAGCAACTCGCCGCAACGCGGACAATGATGGCGACCGTCTGGCTCCGGTGATGGCAACAGAACCAGTTGGCCGCAGGAATCGCAGGCCAGCATGCAGTCGCCGTCAGTGAAGCCGGCGGCGGCTAAATCGGGGGCGCCGCTTCTGGAATGGACCGGGGAACCCACAGCGGTTCCGCCGCCCAAGGGCATCTGCATGTCGGCGGCCATGGCCTGTCCTGCGCTGATGACGACGTTGTCACGCTATCACCAAGCGCCGATCGGTGTAAACCGTCTAGACGGTATGTTTTTGATTTCGGGCACGGTCCTGAGGGATTGCGATCGTGCGCAGTTTGAATCGCTGTTGAAGATAGAACTTCGGGCCGATCCGAATGCTGGTTCGGGGCGCGGCTTGTGCCTGTTCCCAAACCTTGGGGGCATAGCCGGATTGGTCGTGTCCCGAGGCGTGGTGTAGGAGCCGGGGGGCTCATCTGGTCTCCGGCAGGCCTAGCCGGGACAGTCACGCGGCCGTAGCGGGCAACGTGAGGGCGAGATCAACGCGCAAGGCGGCGATGGTTTCCAGGGTCATGTAGCGCGCCCGCTGTACCGCCCATTCATCGTTCTGTTCGAGCAGGATGGCGCCGATCAGCCGAGTGATCGCCGCCTCGTTGGGGAAGATGCCCACCACCTCGGTGCGCCGCTTGATCTCGCCGTTCAGCCGCTCCAGCGGGTTCGTGCTGTGGATCTTGGCGCGGTGCTCCTTGGGAAAGGTCATGAAGGCCAGCACGTCCTCCTCGGCCTCGTCGAGCAGGGTGGCCAACTTGGGCCGCTTGGGGCGGACCTGATCGGCCACCCGGCGCCACTGCGCCTTGGCGGCGCCGGCGTCATCCTGGGCGAACGCGGTGGCGATGAAGGCCGACACCACGCGCCGGCCGCTCCGCCCGGCATGCGCCAGGGCGTTGCGCATGAAGTGCACCCGACAGCGCTGCCATGTGGCGCGGAACACCTTGGACACGGCGGCCTTGATGCCTTCGTGGGCGTCGGAGATCACCAGCTTCACCCCGGCCAAGCCGCGGCGCTTGAGCTTGCGTAGGAACTCGATCCAGAAGGTCTCGGCTTCCGAGGCGCCCGATGTCCATGCCCAGCACCTCGCGCTGGCCGTCGTTGTTCACGGCCACCGCGATGGTCACGATGACCGCCCCGCTGTGCAAAACCCGCCCGCCTACGCCAGCTCTGGGGGGGCGCTTCGGCGGGCCGGTTCCCCACAGCTCCTACACCACGTTCAGGGACGTGACCCGGCCCGGTAGGCCAGCCGTCGGCCATTGCTTTCGACGAATTGGGTTCGAGCGTCGGCGGAACTGGGAGCGGATTGCAGGGCATTCGGATGGGGGAGGGTGGTCATGTTCGAGGTTCCGACTGATTGGAGGGAGGGAAGCCGGGCTGTATTACCCCAATCAACCAGGGGAGAGCGCCGAATTCAGGCGCTTTCCCCTGGCCCCACGCCTGATCCGGCTTGAGATGATCGACTGGCTCAGGTGGTAACGGGGGTGCGGTAACGGTCCGCCGGCGTGCCGCCGAGGCCCGAGGGGAGTGCGGCGCGGGCGCCCTCAAACGTTTCCCACAGGCTGGCATCGGCCAGAGGGGGGATGGTGACACTCTCCCGGCGGTCGAAGCCGACAAGGGCGGCGTCGACGAGGTCGTCGACCGACATGACATTGGGGATCTGTCCCACATCCACGCCGGCCTTCGCCCAAATCGCGGTGCGCGTCGCGGCCGGCAGCACGGCCTGCACATAAACACCTTTCGGGCCCATTTCCGCCGCCAGCCCCTGCGACAGGGTGAGGATGTAGGCCTTCGTCGCCGCATAGATACCGGGAAAATACGCCGGCATGAGCGAAACCACCGAGCCAATGTTAATGATGGCGCCGTTCCCACGGGCCGCCATGCCGTCAACGGCCGCCGACGCAAGCAGGGTGGGCGCGGTGATGTTGAGGCGGATCAACGCCTCCATCTTATTCCGGTCATTCCCATGGAACGGCCCCATCAGCGCCGCGCCGGCATTGTTGACAAGAATGTCGACGGGCCCCCCAACGCGCAGGCGCTTTTCCACGAGGCCGAGATGCGTCGCATCAGTCAGGTCGGCCGTAATCACCTCCACCGAAACCGCGTGGGCCGCGCGCAGTTCCGCAGCCAAGCCCTCCAGTTTGTCCGTGTTGCGCGCCACAAGAACAAGGTCATGGCCGCGGGCGGCGAAGCGATGGGCGTAGGTGGCACCTATTCCTTCCGATGCGCCCGTGATGAGAGCTGTCGACATCGAATCTTCTCCGAAACGAGGAGCGGTTCGCTCACATGGATGATGGTTATCATCTAATTGAAAAGATGATGGTTGTCATCTATAATTTTTCCGCGAAGGAGATTTAGGGATGGCAAAAAGTCAGAAGCGGAAGGCGGAGAGCCGTGAGGCGATCATGCGCTCTGCGGCCAAGCTGTTTCGGGAGAACGGGTTCGACGGCGTCACCGTTGCGGCGGTGATGGACGGTGCGGGGCTGACGCATGGCGGATTCCCCCGACATTTCACCAGCAAGGAAGAGCTGATCACGGCGACACTCGCCGAGCTGTTCGCCGCAGACGCACGGGAGCCATCGCTGCCGATGCGCGACTTGCATGAATTCGCCCGTGCCTATCTGCGCTCCGAACATCGCGGTGAGCCCGGTACCGGCTGCGTGTTCGCGGCCCTGGGCCCTGAAATGGCGCGGGCACCACGGCCCACCCGCGACATCCTGACCGATGCCATCGAGCGGCAGATCCAGAAATTCGTCGACATCGCGCCGGGTGAGAAACCGGCGGAGCGGCGGGTCGCTGCGATCGGGACTTGGGCGACGATGATCGGCGCCATGGTTCTCGCGCGGATCGTCAATTCGGACGCGCTATCCGAGGATATTCTCGCTTCGGCGCGCCTCTTTCTGGAAGTGGAAGGTTGAAGAAGGGCCTGCTTCTCCGTCGAGGACCAACGAACTATGGCGCGCGTCTTCCGTGGGCTGCCGGTCGTGTCCCGGCTCTCGTGGCCTCCGGACGACGTCGCGCAGGGCTTGGCGGACCTCTTCCTTTGGCGTCCGTCTGATGCTTATTGCAGTTGCAGACGGACGCCAGCGTTTTGATTTTTCGTGCGATCGTTTCAATCGATACCGCTTGAAACGATCGCACTTTAAGCCGCCGAAACTTTTGATCCTGACAAGTCAGGATCAAAAAGCTGCTGGTATCATCTGCGACGGATTGCTGCCGACGCTCACCACGTCTGTGCGGCGATCCAGCTTTCGACAGTGATCGGCTTGAGCCCGAGCTTGGCGTTGTCGTTTGTCTTCCGTGCGAGATGCGATCGACCCTCACCGCCCAGCCAGCCATAGAGCCGGGCGATTTCGGTTCCCACCGGCTCGCCCAGTGCCTGGTTCAGCCCCGCCTCGAACCCTTCAAGTGGCATCGGAGCATAGGCGAATGCGCCGCCGAGGACGTTGCCGAACGCAGCCGCGAGTTCGGGGCCGGTCAGTGCGCGGTCACCGCCAATGTTCAGCGCCTGACCGGCAAAGGCCGGATCCGACAGCGCCCGGGACACCGCGACTGCGACATCCTCCCAACTGACCCACGACACACCTAAGCCGCTATCGACAGGATAGGCGATGACCCGGTTCCCAACGATACCCGGCGCGGACCAAGGGGCGGTCAGATTGCCCAGATAGATGGTCGGTCGAAGGATCGTCCAGGGAATTGATGCGGCGCGAATGATATCCTCGGCGACGATCTTAACGTCGATCGCGGCGACACCTGTGCGTGTGTCTGGTACGGGGGCGCTGGTGTCGAACACGATCCTTTCCACCCCCGCCCGCTCAGCCGCTTTAACCACGTTGCGGGTCCAATCGGCCGCTGCCTCAATGTCGAAGGCCAGCGGCAACAACAATACGATGTACCGGATGCCCGTGGTCGCGCGGATCAGACTCTCAACGTCGTCTAATGATCCCGCCACCGTTTCGACGCCATTTGCGACGCCATCCAACTTGTCCTGCCGGCTCATCACGCGGACGCTGAAACCGTCTGCCTGAAGTCGCTCTACGATAGGTCGGCCCTGCTGCCCGGTGCCGCCGTAAACCAACACTCGTCCATTGTTACGCATGTTTGCCTCCGTCCGCATTCGATGGAGCCGACATACGAGCAAGGAAACCAATGGACAAGTACGCACCTTTTGGTGCCTATTAAGGCATGCATCAGATTCTTTCACCTGACACGTTCGATGCCGCTTGCCCCGCGCGTGCGCTGCTGACCAGGCTCGCTGACAAGTGGGTCATGCTGGTGTTGCTTGCACTGCGGACCGGGCCAATGCGCAACGGTGCGCTGCTGCGCCGAATCGATGGACTGTCGCAAAAGATGTTGACGCAGACGTTGCGTGGACTGGAACGCGACGGTTTGGTGTTGCGTACCATGTTCGACGTGGTGCCGCCCCATGTCGAATATCAATTGACGGAGGGCGGGGAGGAGATTGCCCGCCTCGTCGATCAAATCGACCGGTGGATACGCGATAGCATAGCCGGTAATCCGGCGGCTGGCCCGGCGGCCTGATGTCGAAACGGCACGGGCGACGCGACCTGTAAAAATGGAGTATAAGTGCATACGGGACTGACCGTCTAATCGTATGCGAATGCGTGTACCATAACGCTTTCCGCAGCAGTCGAAAGCCGAAAGGGCGCCGGAGCCGAGCAGAATATGCTCACCGGCACCGACCAGGACAAGAAGTTCGTCCTTGTCGTGAACGCGGATGGCCGGGTGGAATACCGTTCGGTTGACCTTGGTCCCCTGTCCGACGGGCTACGTGTGGTCGCCCGGGGGCTGACCGTGGAGGACCGTGTCGTCGTCAACGGCCTCCAGCACGCCCGCCCCAGCACCCTGGTCCAGCCCCGCATGGTCGCCATGGGAGCAGAGGCGGTACCGCAGGGCAACATCGCAGCCCAGCTGAACCCAAACGCCGGGGTTCGTCAGCGTGGCCATCCGGGTTCAGCGATGGGCGCCGTGGCGGAGCGCCGCCACAAGGAGCGAAAAGGCGGGAGGGAGCTGCCGGCGATCCGGAAAATAGAGGTGGTAGCCGGCGAAGGGCGGGCACCAGTCGTCCAGCAGCCGCACCAGCCGGCCGTCGGCGATGAAGGGCGCGGCCTGATCCGCCATGACGCAGGCGATGCCGAGGCCCTCGCTGGCGGCCTGTAGAACCATGCTCAGGTCATTGAGCACCAGCGGGCCTCCGACCCGGACATTGAGTTCGCGACCGTCCTTCGCGAACTCCCATGCATACAGGCCGCCCTTCGTTGGTAAGCGCACGTTGATGCACCGGTGTTCGGTCAGTTCGTGCGGGGTCTTGGGCATGGGGCGGTTCGCCAGATACGAAGGGGCGCATACCACCGCCATTCGCAGATCGGGGCCGATGCGAACCGCGATCATATCCTTGGCAATTTGCTCGCCGAGCCGGACCCCCGCATCGAACCTGTCGACCACAATGTCGGAGAGCGCAGGGTCGATCGACAATTCGATCGTGATGTCCGGATACTCGCGCAGCAGCCGCGACACGGTAGGCCAAAGGATCGTCTCGGCGGCATGTCGGCTGGAGGTGATGCGGACCGTGCCCGACGGTCGCTCGCGCAGGGCGCTCAGTGCCGAAAGACGCGCATCGATGTCTTCGAACGCCGGCCGCAGCGTCTCCACCAGTTGCTCGCCGGCTTCGGTCAGGGCGACGCTTCGCGTGGTCCGGGTCAGCAATTTGACTCCGATGTTGGCTTCCAGCCGGCGGATGACCTGGCTGATCGCCGACTGGGAGGTATTCATCCGCGCCGCCGCTCGTGTGAAGCTGCACTCCTCGGCGACCGTGAGGAAGACCGCCAGATCGCCCAGTTCGTCACGTCGCATTGATAAGCTCCCAGTATAACATCGTGTATGATTAAGCATCTAATAGTGCAGATCAATGCGCCGTACATAGTCTCCATCGGGTTCGATGCGAAGCCGCTCGTGCTTCCCGACCGGCTCTCGCGGGGCTTCCACAGCCCCCGCAGTTGGAGGAGATATGAGATGACAAACGACGTTATCGTGGTGATCGGAACCGGCGGCATCGGCTTGGCGATCGCCCGGCGACAGGGCTTTGGAAAAAGGGTGCTGCTCGCGGACTTCAACGAGACACTGCTGCGCGCCGCGGCGGACGGTATGGCTGCGGCCGGCTACACGATCGAGTCGCAGGTTGTCGACGTCGCCTTGCGGGAGTCGGTGCGCGCGCTGGCCGACAAGGCGGCGTCGCTGGGCAGCGTCATGCAGGTGATCAACACCGCCGGCCTGTCGCCCAACATGGCGCCCCCGGCCAAGGTGCTGGAAGTCGACCTTTACGGATCGGCCCTGGTGTTCGAGGAGTTCGAGCGCGTCATCGCCCCTGGCGGCGCCGGTCTCATCATCTCCAGCATGGCGGGGCACATGATGCCGCCGCTGCCGAGGGATCAGGAGCATGCGCTGGCGTTCACGCCGGCCGATGAGCTGCTCGGCCTGCCCTTCCTGAAGGGGGATGCCGTGCCCAACTCGCTCGTCGGCTACATGATCGCCAAGCGCGCCAATCACCTCCGTGTGCAGGCGGCCGCGATGAGCTGGGGTGCGCGAGGCGCACGCGTCAACTCGATCAGCCCCGGCATCGTCGTGACGCCGCTTGCGCAGCACGAGCTTAATTCGGAGATCGGCGACGGCTATCGCGCCATGATCGCCGCCTCTCCGTCCAAGCGGATGGCGCCGCCCGAAGAGATCGCGGTGGCGGCTTCCTATCTGCTCGGTCCCGATGCCGGATTCATCACAGGCAGCGACCTGCTGATCGATGGCGGTGTGATCGCGGCGATGCGCGCGGGCAAGCTGCCGGTTCCGGGCTGATCCCGGCGTGCGACGACGGGCCGTCCCGACCAACGGACGGTCCATTGGCCCTATCGACAGGAGAATCCCATGGAAACGCGCACTCTGGGTACGCTGAGCGTCTCGGCCCTCGGCTTCGGCACGATGAGCTTCGCGTCCACCTACGGCACGGCGCCTGACCGGAATGAGGCCATTCGTGTGATCCGCGGCGCGCATGCACTGGGCATCACCCTGTTCGACACCGCCGAGGCCTATGGGCCGTTCACCAACGAGGAACTCGTCGGCGAAGCGTTGTCGCCCGTGCGTGACGAGGTGGTCATCGCCACGAAGTTCGGCTGAAACATCGACCCCGAAACCGGCGAGCGCCGCCCGGGGCTCAACAGCCGTCCGGACCATGTCCGCCGCGCGGTGGATGGCATGCTGAAGCGCCTGAAGATCGAGACCATCGACCTGCTCTACCAGCATCGCGTCGATCCGGACGTCCCGATCGAGGAGGTCGCCGGAACGGTGAGGGATCTGATCGCGGCCGGGAAGGTCCGCCATTTCGGCCTCTCGGAGGCCGGGGCGCAAACCATCCGCCGGGCGCATGCGGTTCAGCCGGTGACGGCGATCCAAAGCGAATATTCGCTGTGGACGCGTGACCCAGAACCGGAAATCCTCCCGCTATGCGCGGAGCTGGTCATCGGCTTTGTGCCCGGGAGTCCGCTCGGGCAAGGTTTCCTGACCGGGCATATCGACCCGAGCACCAGCTTCGACGCGTCGGACTGGCGCAACCGCTTCCCCTGGTTCACGCCGGAGGCGCGCGAAGCCAATCAGGCGATGGTCGAGCTGGTCAAGCGGATCGCGGACGCCAAGGGCGCCCCCCCCGAGCAGGTCGCGCTCGCCTGGCTCCTTGCCCAGACGCCCTGGATCGTACCAATTCCGGGGACGCGCAAGCTGCACCGGCTCGAGGAGAACATCGCCTCGGCCGACATCGAGCTCGGTTCCTCCGATCTCGTCGAGATCGCCGCCGCGCTCTCGGTGATCCCCGTGCAGGGTGCCCGCGGGACAGGCCGCGAAAGTTACGGCTGAAGCACAGGGGTGGAACGATCCTGGCGACCACCATCGGCTCCTGACGCTCTGAATCCATTGGATTGCTTCCATGACCAAGATCCTGATCCTAGGCGCCAACGGGCAGATCGCGCGCGTTGCCATACGCCTGTTCCTCGCGCGGACCGACGCGCAGCTCACGCTTTACCTGCGCAACGCCCATCGCCTGACGGAGACCGCTCCGGCCGATCGGGTCACGGTCATCGAAGGCGACGTTCTGGAGACCGCGACACTCGAGGCCGCCATGGCTGGGCAGGATGTCGTCTACGCCAACCTCTCGGGAGCGCTGGAGCAGCAGGTAAGCCGCATCTTGTCGGCCATGAATGCCGTCGGCGTCCAGCGCCTGATCTTCATCAGCTCGATGGGGATTTACGACGAGGTGCCGGGAGAGCGTTATGGAAGCGTCCTCGATTCCTACCGCAACGCGGCCCGCGTCATCGAATCCTCGGGGCTCGACTACACGATCTTGCGGCCGGCCTGGCTGAACGACCGGGACGACATCGCCTACGGGACCACGAGGAAGGGCGAGCCGTTCCGGAACGCCGCGGCGACCGTGTCGCGCAGCAGCGTGGCGGATCTCGTGGTCAAACTGGCGATGACGCCTGGTCTGGAAAGCCGTGGCAGCCTGGGGATTCACAAGGCGCCGTGATACCCGGCGCCGCGGGATGCCTCACCCGCGGTAGCGCAACGCTTCCAACAGCACGGCGAAGGCGGCCGACGGTTGGCGCCGGCTCGGGTAGTACAGGTGATAGCCGGGGAACGGCGGGCACCAGTCCTCCAGAACCCGGACCAGACGGCCGTCGGCGAGATGCGCCCTGACATGGTCCTCCATGACGAAGCCGAGTCCGAACCCCGCGGTGGCGGCGCGGACGATCAAAGGCACGTTGTTGAAGGCCAGTTGCCCCTCGACGCGCACCCGCAACTCGCGGCCATCCTTTTCCAGCTCCCAGGCATAGAGGGCTCCTGAACTCTGGTGACGCAGATTGATGCACTGGTGATCGGCCAGGTCGGACGGCGTGCGTGGAACCCGGCGCGTCCTGAAATAGGCGGGCGCGCCGACAACGGCCATGCGCAGGTCCGGGCCGATTCGGGTGGCAATCATGTCCTTGGCGAGTGCTTCGCCCAGGCGGACGCCGGCGTCGAAGCGCTCCGTAACGATATCGGCCAGTGCGGAGTCGAGGCTCAGTTCAACGTGGATATCCGGATAATCGGGAAGCAGCCGCTCAAGCACCGGCCACAGGACGGTATTGGCTGCATGCTCTCCTGCCGTGATGCGGATCGTCCCGGCTGGCCTGTCACGCAGTTCGGTCAGGGATGCGAGCTGGGCGCCGATGCTGTTCAAGGCCGGCCGCAGGGTGGCGAGCAGCCGCTCGCCCGCCTCGGTCGGCGCGACGCTCCGGGTGGTGCGGGTCAGCAGGCGGACGCCGATGCGGGTTTCCAGGCGGCGGATCGTGTGGCTCAGCGTCGATTGGGAGGTGCCCAGCCGCGCGGCGGCGCGGGTGAAGCTCTGCTCCTCGGCAACCGTGAGGAAGGCGTTGAGGTCGACCAGCTCTTCACGCTGCATTCATGAACCCCGGATATGACCGCATGTGATTCATAGCACCTAATCTCTGGAGTGCCTCCCCGCTAATTTGCTTGCCGCAGTCGGCGTCCTGAATGGGCGCCGGCACCAACGGTGTGGAGGATGAGAATGAACATCAGGCGCAGCGGGGCGGAAGCCTCGGTGAGAGGCCCCGGTGAGTATTTCACCGGCACCGTCCGGATTGATGCGCCGTTCAGCGGCAACGGCACGCTGAGCGGCGCCACCGTCACTTTCGAGCCAGGTGCGCGCACCACATGGCATACGCACCCGCTCGGGCAGACCCTTCTCGTCACATCCGGGCTTGGCCGCGTGCAGCGGGAAGGCGGCCCGGTCGAGGAAATCCGCCCTGGCGACATCGTCTGGATCGAGCCCGGTGAGAAGCACTGGCATGGCGCCGCACCGCATTGCGCGATGACGCACATCGCCATCGCCGAGATGAAGGACGGCAAGGTGGTCGACTGGCTCGAACCGGTGACCGACGCGCAGTACGGCGGCTGAAGGGCCGCACGACACACCCAAACACAAGGAGACGGAGGATCGTCATGCCACAGGTAATCGTTTTGATCGGAGCCGGTTCAATCGGCCAGGCGATCGCACGCCGGGTCGGTGCCGGCAAGCATGTTCTGCTTGCCGACCTGCGTCAGGAAAATGCCGATGCCGCGGCAAAAACACTGAGCGAGGCCGGCTTCGACGTCAGCGCCGCGACGGTCGACGTGTCGTCGCGCTCGTCGGTTCAGGCGCTGGTCGGGACGGCCTCCGCCCGCGGCGAGGTCTTCGGCGTCATCCATGCCGCCGGAGTGTCCCCGACGCAAGCCAAGCCGGAAACCATTCTCAAGGTCGATCTCTACGGCACCGCGCTGGTGCTGGAGGAATTCGGCAACGTCATCGCGCGCGGCGGCTCCGCTGTCGTGATCGCGTCGCAGTCGGGTCACCGCCTGCCCCCGCTCACGGCCGAGCAGAACAAGGCCCTTGCGACGACGCCCACCGAGGAACTGCTCGCCCTGCCGATGCTGCAGCCCGATCAGGTGAAGGATCCCCTCCACGCCTATCAGATCTCGAAGCGGGGGAACTCCCTGCGGGTGATGGCGGAGGCTGTTCGCTGGGGGAAGCGGGGCGCGCGGGTCAACACGATCAGCCCGGGAATCATCATCACGCCGTTGGCCAAGGATGAGCTGGAGGGACCGCGCGGCCCCGGCTACCGGCACATGATCGAGCTCTCGGCGGCCGGGCGGGCCGGAACCCCGGATGAGGTGGGAACCGTCGGCGCGCTCCTCATGGGAGCCGACGGCGCGTTCATCACCGGCAGCGACTTCCTGTTGGATGGCGGCGTCACGGCAGCCTATTGGTTCGGCGATCTGGCTCCGAAGTGATGGGCTGGCGGGCGAGGACCGCATCCAGGTCGTCACGCACCCGCCGCGGTTCCTCGGCCAACGGCATGTTCGCCGTATCGTGAACGCCGTCCAGCGCGCATGACGGGTCGGCGTCGAGAGCGGCGAACAAGCTGTCGACGTCGTCCTGGGCAAGGCCGCGGGCGGCGACGAGTTCGAAGGTCTTCCGCACCGCCTGGTCGGATGTGAGGCTGCGGACCAGCATCTCGGCGATCTGGCGCCGGGCGATGACGCCGTCGCTGGGGGCGCCGGCCCGGCGTGTGTCACCCTGTAGCAGCACGAGACGGTGCTCGTCCGGACCGTTGCAGTCGAACCAGCCGGGCCGGACGATTGTGTATGGCAACCCGGTGGCGCGGACAAGCCGTTCGGAGCGGCGTTTCCAATCATGGGCCTCGGTCGCGCGGTTATAGGCGCCCGTGCGGTTGGTGACCCCGATCGAGGTCATCAGCGCAAGGCGCGCCTGCCGCCGCCCGAGCGCGCGAAGGACGTTGCGCACGCCGCCGTAATCGACGCTCTCCGCTCCCGCTTTGCCGGCGCCGTCCGAGCCGAGGGTGAACACGACGGCATCGATGCCGTCCATGGCGGCGGACAGCGTTTCGGGTCGGGTGACATCTCCAATGACGATCTGCGCTTGCGCCGGAAGCCGACATGCTCTGGCTGGATCGCGCACCAGGGCGCGCACGGCGTGGCCCTGCTGAATTGCCTCCTCGACGACGAGGCGCCCGATGCTGCCGGTCGCGCCGACGACAAGCACGGTCAGGGGAAGCGTTGACATGATGTCTCCTAGAGTGCGATCGCTTCGGACGGAAGCGTCTGAAGCGTGAATCGCACGAAAAATCAAAAGGCTAGAGTCTGTCAGATGCTTCAGTAAGCATCTGACAGACTCTGGGTGTTCGGAGGGCTATTCCGCCGTCCTCAGCAGGCGGAAGCCGATGCTGATGCCGCGGTAGTCGGGGACGTAGCTGCGTCGGAAGGCCGTCCGCCAGCTCGTCGCCGTGGTGTGCCAGCTGCCGCCGCGCACGACGCGTTCGCCCCCCTGTTCCGGCCCTTGCGGATCGGTTGCCGGACTGTTGGCGTAGTAGGCCGGGTCGTACCAGTCCCGCACCCATTCCCAGGCATTGCCGTGGATGTCGTAGAGGCCCCAGGGGTTCGGCGCCTTGCGCCCGACGGGATGCGTCCCACCCGTGGCGAAATCCTCGCCGTACCAGGCGTAGCGGCCCAACTCCACCGCGTTGTCGCCGAAGGAATAGGCCGTGGTCGTTCCGGCGCGGGCTGCATATTCCCACTCCGCCTCGGTTGGCAGGCGGTAGCGGTTGCCGCCTTCCCGCTCGTTGAGGCGGGCGATGAATCGTTGCGCGTCATTCCAGGACACCGTGGCCGGGTGGTCGGGACGTGTGATCCGTTCCGCCATGCCGGGCAGGCCGTAATAGGGATTGGAGCGGTCGAGCGTGTAGGGGTTCGAGCCCATCACCGCTTCCCATTGCGCCTGCGTCACCTCATGGCGGGCGAGGTAGAAGGGCCGGCTGATGGTGACCCTGTGCTGAGGCTTTTCGAAGTCTCGGGCCTCGCGGTCGCTGTCGGGCGATCCCATGAGGAAGCTGCCGGCCGGGATCAGCCGAAACTCCATGCCGATGCCGTTGGTGATGGTGTCCACGGCATTCCGGGCAAGGGCGCACTTCGAGGTTCCGAGCAGCACGGCAACGGATGCCGCCGAGGCCAGCACCCCACGGCGATTCAGCACCGTCTTCATGATGTCCTCGCAGTGGCGCGTGTGGAGGGAACGAGCAGCCGGGCGCACAGCAGGCTGCCGATCCCGGTGAAGGCGATGACCCAGCCCATCGGCCAGGGCGTGCCGTCCGCGAACTCCCCGACCAGGGCCGAACTGACGATGCCGCTGCCGTAATGGACCGCTCCGATCAGCGCGGACACGGCGCCGGCCCGTTCGGGGTAGCCCGCCATCGCGCCGGCGATGGAGTTGGCGACGATGAAGCCGGTTGCCGAGGCGAACAGGAACAGCGGCACCGCCAGTCCCCAGAGTCCGCCCCAGCCGGTCCAGGCCGCCGCCGCCAGCACCAGTCCGGCGAGTGCTGCCATGCCGGCCCCGCCGCGCAGCAGCCGGTCGCTGCCCAGCCGCCGCACCAGCCGCGCGTTGACGGTGTTGGTGGCCATGATGCCGACGATGCCGGCCCCGAACAGCAGGCCGTACATCTGCGGCGGGACATGGTGGTAGGTGACGTAGGCGAAGGGCGTGCCGGCGATGTAGGCGAACATGCCGCCGTAGAAGAACCCGCCCGCCCCGGCGTAACCGAGCAGCCGGCGCTGCCGGATGAGATCGCCGTAACGCAGCAACGCCCGGCCGAGCGGTTCGCGGTTGCGGCGCTCGGCCGGCAGCGTCTCGGGCAGGGTGAACAGGGCGGCGAGCGTGATGAAACCGACGCCGACCAGCACCCAGAAGATCGCCCGCCAACCGGCGACGGCGAGAATCTGTCCGCCGACGATCGGCCCAAGCAGGGGGGCCACCGCCATCACCGTCATCAGCGTCGACAGCATCTGGGCGGCGCGATGGCCCTCATAGAGGTCGCGGACCATCGCCCGAGCCAGCACCACGCCGGCACAGGCGCCCATGGCCTGCACGATGCGCCAGCCGATCAACGCCCCGGCGCCGCCCGCCATGGCGCAGCCGGCTGATCCGATGGCGAACAGCACCAATCCGACCGCCACCGGCAGGCGACGGCCGATGCGGTCGCTGATCGGTCCCCAAAGCAGTTGCCCCAGGCTGAAGCCGATCAGATACCCCGACACGGTCAGCTCGACCATGCCGGTATCGGCGCCGAGCGCCTGTCCGATCGCCGGCATGGCGGGCAGGTAGAGGTCGGTCGAGATGGAGGCGAAGCCCATCAGCGCGCTGAGAATGCCGAGCATGCGCCAGCCGTGGCTCGGCGCCCGGGCGGGCGCTGTGACGCTGGAGACCATGGACATCACAGTTCCTGCGCTGTTGGGCGGAACAGGATCTCGTTCACATCCACGTCTTCGGGCTGGCTGATCGCGAAGGCGACCATCCGCGCGAAGCTGTCCGCCGGAATGGCGACGGCCTGATAGAAATCCCGGATGCCCTTGGCCACGTCGGCCTCGGTGATGCTCTGCGGCAGCTCCGACCGCACCGCACCCGGCGAGATGATGGTGGTGCGGATGTTGTAGGGCTTCACCTCCATCCGCAGCTCCTCGGACAGCATGCGCACCGCCGCCTTGGTCGCGGCGTAGACGGCGCTGCCGGGGCGCACCTTGTGGCCGGCGACCGAGGAGACGTTGATGATGTGTCCGCTCTTCTGCCGAGCCATGTGGGGGAGCGCCGCCGCGATGCCGTCGATGGTGCCGTTCATTGCTGTCTTCCTTTCGGTCCGATCCGGCGGCGTCCGTAGGCTTTCGGCGTCGGGGATCCGGAACCCGCAGGGGGACCCGCTCATCGGCCGGGCCGGATGCCGCCCAGCCATCGGGTTGTTTACGCAAGGGTTTGCCGCTCCTGGTCCGCCTGCATGACGATCGCCTTATAGTCTTCGGGATAGGGGGCGGCTGGCTCGATCTCGAACAGGTCCGCGTCACGAGCCCGCCGGATCTGGCCCGCGACGACGCGGGTGTTGCCGGTGCGGGAGAAAAAGGCGACCAGAGGCACTGCCCGGGATTGAACCTGCCGGACGGCGGCGGAACCGGCCGAAAGGCCCACTCCCATCGCCAGAGGCAGAGAGAGCGCCGCCGTCATCGCATTCCGCCTCGATAGTCCGCTCGGCCGTTCCATCGGTTCTCTTCCCTCGCTTCGGTCAGAGGCCGGTGGTCTTCATCAGATGCTCGGGATAGCGTTGCCCCTCCACCGCAATCTCCGCGGCGGCGCGCTCGATTTCGGCGAGGTCGCCGGCGGTCAGCTCGAGAGCGGCGGCGGCGAGGTTCTCGTCCAGCCGGTGCAGCTTGGTGGTGCCGGGGATCGGCACGATCCAGGGCTTCCGCGCCAGCAGCCAGGCGAGGGCGATCTGCGCCGGCGTGGCTTTTTTCTCCACGGCGATGCGTTTCAGCAGGTCGACCAATGCCTGATTCTTTTCCATCGCCTCAGGCGTGAAGCGTGGGAGAATCTTGCGGAAGTCGTTCTCGCCGATCTTGGTGTCCTTGTCCATGGCGCCGGTCAGGAAGCCCTTGCCGAGCGGGCTGTAGGCGACCAGCCCGATGCCCAGCTCCTCGCAGGCATCGAGAATGCCGTTGGTCTCCGGACCACGCGTCCACAGCGAATACTCGTTCTGTAGCGCGGTGACCGGCTGGACCGCGTGCGCCCGGCGGACGGTGTGGGCACCGGGTTCGGACAGACCGAAATGCTTGACCTTGCCTTCCCGGATCAAATCCTTGACCGCGCCGGCGACATCCTCGATCGGCACGTTCGGATCGACGCGGTGCTGGTAGAAAAGGTCGATCACTTCGACGCCAAGCCGCTTCAGCGACCCTTCCGCGACCGCCTTGATGCGCTCCGGGCGGCTGTTCACGCCAGCCATCTTGCCGTCGACGATGTTGAAGCCGAATTTGGTGGCGATCACCACCTGGTCGCGCACCGGCTTCAGTGCTTCGCCGACGATCTCCTCATTGGTGAAGGGGCCATAAATTTCAGCCGTGTCGAAGAGGGTGACGCCACGCTCCACCGCCTGCCGGATCAACGCGACACTCTCCTCCCGGCTCAGCGCATGACCGTAACTGAAGTTGAGCCCCATACAACCGAAGCCGATCGCCGAAACCTCCAGGCCACTTTTCCCTAGGATACGCGTCTTCATCGCTTCCCCTTCGGCCCACCGGTATGGGCGTTCAACTGTTGCGGTACGCATGAGATAAGCCAATCGACGCCTGTCGATTAGACGGTGTGATCAACATGAAGCTATATCTGATTTTCATGAATGGGCGGCCGGGTGCGCATGCGCTCCAACCTTGCTCCTGGCCCACGGCGTGGGGCGGAGCGATCAGCCCATACGTTCCTCGCCCGAGGGGCGGCGCGTCCGCATCGGACCTGGGATCGTTTCGGAGTGACGCGGAATACCGAAGCCGCGCTCGGTTCCCGCCAGCAGAATGACGTAGAAGGTCGTAACGACAAGTCCGATGCCGATGCAGATCATGGGCTGCTCCTGCCGCCCGCCGCGGCGGCCTGGACCTCCTATCATCGAAGGCCAAGGTGGAATGGAGGTGCCGGACGGAGGCCAAGGCGGCGCCGACTTTGCCGGCGGCGGATGTGGTCAGTCCCGTGGTGGCACTCGACCCGGCTTGATGGGCGGAAAATAGGTCAAGTCGGACCCGCCGACCAGGCGGCATGGCCGGCATGAGGTCATGTCCATGCTTCATGAATACGCGGCGGCCACGGAACCTTGGCGCTGCCAGAAACGCCTCCCATCGGAGTGGCATCAGGCCGCGATCTGCCGCGCAGGTGTACGCCTGCCCTGTCGGTCGTCACCGACGACATGCATTGCCGGAAGCGTGAGGACGGCGCGCAAGCCGCCATCCTGCCGGTTCTCCAGGCAGATGTCGCCACCATGGCCGCGGACGATGGAGCGGGCGATGGACAGCCCAAGCCCGACGCCGCCGGTGCTCCGGTTGCGCGATGTCTCAAGCCTGACGAAAGGTTCGAACACCCGCTCGATGTCCACCGCCGGGATGCCAGGCCCCCTGTCCTCGACGGTCACCCGAATGTCGCCGCCGTCGGGACGCACGGAAACCCTGGCCTCGGCACCATAGGCGATGGCGTTTTCAACGAGGTTGCGGACGACCCGCCGCATGGCGATCGGGCGGCATATCGCCGGCAGTTTGGCGGCACCATCGAAACTCACGGGGGCGCCGACGTCGGCCATGTCCTCGCACACGCTTTCAACCAGCGAGACGAGATCCACGGCCCGCGCCTCCTCGCTACCCTCCTCGCGGGCGAAGGACAGCATGGCCTCGGCGGTCAGCCGGAGTTCCTCCACATTGTCCAGCATGCGCTGCTTCGTTTCGCCCTCGTCGAGCAGTTCCACCCTCAGGCGCAGGTTGGTGATGGGGGTGCGCAGGTCGTGGCTGACCGCTGCCAGCATCCGTGTGCGGTCATCGACGAAGCGTCGCAGGCGCGCGCCCATGGTGTTGAAGGCGGTCGCTGCACGGCGAACCTCGTCAGGCCCCCTCCGCTCGTCCAGCTCCACCGACTCCCCCCGTCCAAGCCGCTCGGCCGCTTCGCCGATCTGCTTGAGTGGCCGCGAGATGCGGCACGAAATGAAGAAGGCGACCAGCGCTACCATGGCGACCGAGGTCAGGATGGAGAAATACAGCGAGCTGTTTGACACTGCCGGCCGTGCCGGCTGTACCGTGGCGGCGTTCAGCCGGCGGCGGGTAACGTCCATGGGCGTGGTGGAAAAAGCGCCCATGAAGGATCGGGCTGGGGCCGGGCGAAGCTCGCACACAGCGTAGCCCGGCCCCAGCCCGATCCTCCGCCTCGCAGGCGGTGTGTTCGGCGGCAGGAGGTGGTCATCGCGCATCTTCGGTAAGGTCGAGTTGCGACACGCGACCACGACCAAGGACACGACGATGACCGACGACAGAATGGCACTGATCGAGCAGATCCAGAAGAGCACGGATGGCGACTGTCTGCGCTCCGTCGCCGAGCACACGTTGCATCGGCTGATGGACTTCGAGGTCGAGGCGCTGATCGGCGCCGCGCGGCATGAGCGCAGCGACACGCGCACCACCTATCGCAACGGCTCGCGCCCGCGCCAGCTCGATACCCGGCTCGGCACGCTGGACCTGAAGATCCCCAAGCTGCGGCAGGGCAGCTACTTCCCTGCCTTCCTGGAGCCGCGCAAGACGGCCGAGAAGGCGCTCACCGCGGTCATCCAGGAGGCCTGGATCCAGGGCGTCTCAACCCGGAAGGTCGATGACCTCGTCCAGGCACTCGGTATGACCGGCATCTCCAAGTCCCAGGTTTCGGCGCTGTGCCAGGAGATCGACACCCGGGTACAGTCCTTCTTGGAGCGTCCGCTGGAGGGGGACTGGCCGTACCTCTGGCTGGATGCCACCTACCTGAAGGTCCGCCAAGACGGCCGCATCGTCTCGATCGCCGCGATAATCGCCACCGGCGTCAATCAGGATGGGCGGCGCGAGATCCTCGGCCTTGGGCTGGGGCAATCGGAGGCGGCGATCTTCTGGATCGAGTTCCTGCGCGGCCTCGTACGGCGCGGGCTGAAAGGCGTGAAGCTGGTGATATCCGATGCCCATGAGGGGCTGAAGGCGGCGATCAGCCAAGTGCTGAGCGCCACCTGGCAACGTTGCCGTGTTCATTTCCTTCGTTCGCTGCTGTGCCATGTGCCCAAGGGGCAGCAGACCGTGGTGTCGGCCGCCGTGCGCCAAGTGTTCGTGCAGCCCGACCGCAAGATCGCCGGCGAGGTCTGGCGCCATGTCGCCGATCAGCTGCGGGCACGCTTCCCCAAGGTGGCGGCGCTGCTCGATGCCGCCGAGCACGATGTGCTCGCCTACATGGACTATCCAGAGGCACACCGCACCAAACTACACTCGACGAATCCTCTTGAACGTCTCAACAAGGAAGTGAAACGCCGCACGGATGTTGTTGGCATATTCCCAAATGAAGAAAGTGTTCGAAGGCTCGTCGGTGCGATCTTGCTGGAACAGAACGACGACTGGCAGCTTCAACACCGGTACCTGACGCTCGAAACCATGGCCGGTATCGCCGCCGCCGATGAGCCCGCTATCACACCGCTCCCCTCAACAAAGGCGGCCTGACCGACGACGCTCCTGACCACCTTCCAATTTCCACCACCTTGACGGACGTGACCCCGAAACCCCGAAACCGGCCACGTCCTCGGCGTTGAAACGATGCACCCAATCGCGCAAGGTCTGCCGGTCCATCCCGCCCAAGCGCGCGGCGTGGGCCCGGCTGTGACCGTTCAGCACGGTGGCGATCGCCAGAAGACGCGCCGCCACCCGCCCGTCCTCCTCCAATCGGGCCTGCCGGCGCAACTCGCAGACCGAGATGTCCTGTCGGATCGCTATCGCTGGCATTCCCGCTCCCCCGCTGAATAGAGCGGACAGCGAATCACACCAAAGCCGCAGCCTCAATCCCCTGCAACACAACGCGAGTCAGAAATTTCTGGATGCGGTATTATCTGTGCTCCACCACCCTGGACGCCGAGACGTTCGCTCGCGCCGTTCGCGCTCATTGGGGCATCGAGAACCGCCTGCACTGGGTGCTCGACGTCGTCTTCCACGATGACCTCACCCGCCTCAGGTCAGGAAACGGGCCTCAAAACATGGCCATCATCCGTCATATCGCCATGAACCTCGTCCGAATGCCCGCCGACAAGCAAAGCCTCAAAGTCAGGCGAAAACGCGCCAATCTCGACCCAGACTATCTCGAACGCCTCATCCGACAATCCAACACGTTAACCTGAAGCGATTCCCCTGACGCCCCATCGCCTCAGGCTGCTTGATTAGGCGGGGTGTGGCGAGAAAGCGCCACCAGCAAATTTGCCATTCCGGCATCCGCCGCGCCATGCGCCCGGGCAACCTGTCGCGAGAAGGATGGTTGGCCGATGGGCGCCGGATCGAACTCCGCCCGGTCACCCGACGGAGCCGCCTCGCCTCCCGATCCGCTCGGCGGAGCTGCCGGTTCATTGTCCGGCGGTTCAGCGGTGGCGGGTATCCGTCTCCCTGGTTGCTGGTCCTGCAATTCATCCGGCAGCCGTTTGCCGGACGGAAGGTCGATCCTCCGGCTGGCGCCGGGCGCTTCCGGTGTGCTGGTTGCCGCATTGCCCGACACGCTTCCAAGAGTGTCGCCGATGCTCACCCCTGAGGACGATAGGTTCATGGCGCTGCCGCCGATGCCCGATGTTCCCGTCGCAACGTTGCCGGTCACGGAGCTGACCGACGGGCTCGCGCTCATGGGACCGCCGATGTTGCTGATGGTGATGACGCGCCCGGTTTCGATGCTCGACATGCTGCCGATGCTGTTCGACGTGATGACGCGGCCGCTGCCCGCTCCGCCCTCCGACCCGCTGCCGGAGATGGCGGCGGTCGTGATGACCCGCGCGGAGTTTCCGGGAGCGTTGTCCGATGCGGCGGAACCGCCCGGTGGGGGCAACGCGCTGTTTGGTGCGTCGCTGAGCACCGTGGTGGTGTTGCTCGCGACGGCGACCGCCGCGCCCCTGGCCGGTGTGGGCGGCGGCGCGGGAGGAGCTTCGATGGTCAGGCGCGTCGTAGTTTCGGCGATGCCTCCGGCGCCGTCGCTCACCGTCAGGGTCAGGACATGGCTGCCCGCCGTTCCCGCGGCCGGAATGCCTGAGATGGTGCCGCCTCGGCCGGGTGCCGGGGTGAAGCTCAGCCCGGCGGGAAGGCCGCTCACGCTGTAGACCAGCGTCTGATCGGCGTCGCGGTCGCTGGCGAGCGTGGGAAGCGTTGCGGTGAAGTCCCTGCTCACCTCGCCCGAGGGGACAGACAGTGTGCCGACGATGGTCGGGGCGTCGTTCACGGACCGGACGGAGAGGCCGGCTCCGGCCATGGCGACGGCGCCCGCGCTATCGGTTGCGGTCAGGGTGAAGGCGACGGCCTCCACCGTGCCGGGGGCGTTGCGGTTCTCGCTGGGAATGAAGGTCAGGCCCCGCAGCGCGGTTTGTGCGGCGGCGGAGGTGCCGGTGAAGCTCAACTGGCCGCCCGCGGCCGTGAAGCCTTCCGCATTCTCGAATCGGCCGGTTGCCGGATCATAGGCGATGCTGATCGTCAGAGACTGACCATTGTCGGGATCGTCGATCGTATAGGAGGCGAAGGGCTGTGCCGTCTCCTTGTCGGTGATGGTCTGACCGGAGGTGGCGCCGCCCAGCACCGGTGCGTCGTTGACCGCCGACACGGTGAGGGTGACCGCCGCTGCGGTCGGGCTCAGCCCGTTGCCGCTGGCGTCGCGCGCCCCTTGGACCTGGAATCCGAAAAGGCTGCCATCCGCTGTGTTGGCGTTCTGGGATGGCAGGAAGTAAACCGCGGTGGCCTCGGCGGCGGTGATGAGGTCGCCATCGGTGATCGCGCCGCTCCGGTCGGGGTTGCGGTAAAGCGTGCCGCCGGTGATGCCGGAAATGCGGAAGTGGCTGATCTCCGCCCCGTCGGCACTGGCCCGCGCGATGGCGATGACCGCGGACAGCGTGTCCTCGCTGGTGCCGGTGGCGCCGCTCACCACCGGGGTCTCGGCGACGGGGGTCACGGTGACGGTGAAGGTCTCCGTGGCGGTGTTGCCGGCCTCGTCGGTCATGGTCAGGGTGATGTGGGCGCTACCGAAGCGGTCGGCCGCGGGGGTCACGGTGACCGTGCGGTCGGCGCCGCTGCCGGTGATCTGGATGCCGCTGGACGGTATCAGGACCGTGTCGCTGGAGGTTGCGGTGAACTGCACGGTGCCCGCCGCGGTCACCCCGTCGCCGACGGTGACGGTCAGGGCGCCCGTGGTGCCGTCCTCCGCGATGGTCTGGCCGGCCGGGGCGGAGACGGTCGGGGCGCTGCGGTCGATGGTCACCGTCGCCGCCTCGGAGGTCGTTTGATTGCCCGCCGCGTCGGTCACCCGCACACGGTAGGAAAGCCCGGAGCCCTCCGCCGCCCCGCTGTGGGTCAGCGTGTTGGTGCCGGCGGTCGAGGTGATGGTGGCGACCACGCTGTTGCCGCGCAGCAGCTCCAGCGTCAGCCCGGCCTCGGCCACGGTGACCGAGAATGCTGGATCCGTCGCGTTGGTGATGCCGTCGCTGGCGGAGGCGCCGCTGTCGGTCGCCGCGGTCAGGCTGGCGGTGCCCAGGGTCGGGGCGGTGGTGTCGATGACGATGGCCTTGTTGGCGCCGAGCGAGCCGCCGGCCCCCGGCGCCGGCAACGTCAGCACCGCCGCGTTGCCGGCTGCGTCCTGGATGCCGCCGGCGTTCAGCGCCAGCGCCACCGCGGACACGGCGTCGAGGTCGGCGGACGTGTCGCCGGCCTGCACCGTATAGGTGAAGGTCAGCGTCGCGGTGCCGGAGCCGCCGCTATAGCTGGCCGTCCGGTCGGTGGCACCCGTCTCCAGGGTCAGTGCCGGTGTCCCGGTGACGGTGACCGCCTGGCTGAAGGTGACCTGGATGGTGATGGTGTCGCCGGCCTTGTAGGCGCCGTCGGCGGTGGTGGCGGTGACACCGGTGACGGTGGGGGCTAGCGGATCGACGGCGGCCGAGGTGCTACTGGCGCTGGTCGTCGTGGCCGTGCCGTCGGGGCCGTTCGCGGTGATCCCGACGGTGCGTCCCGTCGCCTCAAGGCCGCCGGAGACGATGGTGTAGCTGGCCGTCCAGATGCCCTCCGCGTTGGTCGCGACCACCGCGGAGCCGCCGCCGAACTGGCTGAAATCGACGGTGACGCTGGTCAGCGCGGCGTTGCCGTCGCCGGTCGCGGTGCTGTCCCAGCTCACCGTCACGGTGTCGCCGATGCGGTAGACTCCGCCGGTTCCCGTGGCGCCGGTGACCGTGATGGCGGCGGCGGTGACGGTCGGGACGACGGTCAGCACCAGATCGTTGCCGGTGTCGCCCGCATAGGACACACGATACACCGTGCCGCCGACGGTCAGCAGCGCGCCTTCGGCGACGCTGCTGAACAGGCCCGTCACGGCGTCGCTTCCGTCGTTGGCGACGAGGATGAAGCGGTCGCCCTGGGCCGGGGTATAGCCTTGGGTGATCGACAGCGTGGCCCCGGAAACGTCGACGGCGCCGGTCACGGCGATCCGGTCGTAACCGCTGCCCGCCGTATTGCCGTTGATGTCGGCCCGCAGCGTGCCGCCGGACGCGATGGTCAACCCGCCGCTCAGCGTCAGCGTGCCTGCGGTCCCGGCGCCGGTTCCCGGCGCGATTGCGCCGCCCGAGGCGATCCCGACCGCCCCGGCGATGCTGCCGGTGCCGCCCAGGGTCGCGCCGCTGGCGACGGTGACTCCGGAGGTGTCGGACAGGGCGCCGCTGACCAGCAGCGTGCCGGCGGTGACCGTCGTCGCTCCGGCGAAGCCGGCGGTTCCCGACAGGATCAGCGTGCCGGCGTCCGTCTTCTCCAGAGCGCCGCTTCCCGACAGGGTGCCGCTCAGGGTCAGGGTGGCGCCCGCGGCCACCGACAGGGCGGTGGAGGTCAGGGTCAGGGCGATGGCGTTGGACAGGCTGCGGCTGGCCGTGATGGCGATGCCGCCGCCGCTCACCGTGACGGCGCCGGTGCCGAAGGCGGCGTCCGACCCGACCACGACGGTGCCGGTGCCGGTAAGCGTGGTGCCGCCGCTGTGGCTGTTGCTTCCCGACAGGGTCAGGGTGCCGCCGCCGCTGAGGGTCAGCGCGCCGCTGCCGGACAAGGCTCCCGTCAGGGCGATGCTTCCGCTCTGTGCCTCCACGATGCCGCCGCCGCTGCCGAGGGCGATGGCGTTGTCGACGGTGGTGGCCGCGGAGATGCGCAGCGTGCCGCCGTCCAGCGTCACCGTGCCGCCGCTCAGGGCGGAATCCGTGTCCACCGACAGCGCGCCCGCCGTCACGGTCAGGCCGCCGCTCATGCCGGTGCCGTTGGCGGTGTTGCTCAAGGTGAGGGTGCCGGTGCCGCTCTTGGTCAGGATCGCCGAGCCCGAGAGGGCGCCCGACAGGGTCACCGCCGCGTCGGTCTGGAGGGTCGCCGCTCCGGTCAGGGCGACGGCGTTGTCGATGGTGGTGGCGCCGGTGACCTGCAGGGTGCTTCCCGCCGCCAGGGTGACGCCGCCCGCTCCGAGGTTGCCGTCGCTCGCCACCGCCAGCGTGCCGGCGGACACGTTCGTCGCGCCGTAGCTGTTGCTTCCCGACAGGGTCAGCGTGCCGGCGCCCTGCTTGTCAAGGGTGCCGGCGCCGGTCAGCGTGGCGGCCAGGGTCGCCGCCGTGCCGGTGCCGTTGGTCACCGTCAGGGTCACGCCGCTGTCCAGCGTCAGCCCGCTGCCGGCGATCACCAGCCCATCGGCGGCGCTCGCGTCCCAGCTCTGGCTGGCCGACAGGGTCAGGCCGCTGGCCAGAGTGATCGTCTGGCCGGCGAGCCCGGCGTCGAAGCGGATGGTCGGCGTGCCGCCGAGCGCCGCGGCGATGGCCAGCGCCTCGCGCAGGTCGACGCCGTCGGTCACATCGATGGTGGCGCTGTCGCCGGTCGCCGTCACCGTCACCACGTCGCTGGTCACCGTGGTCGTTGCGGTCGCGCTGCCGCCGTTGCCGTCGGTCAGCGTCACCGTCAGGGACACCGTTCCGGCGGGCGTGTCGTTGCGGTAGGTGATGGCGGACAGCAGGGCGCCGATGCGCGCCGAGGTGGCGCCCGCGGTGAAGGTGATGGTCAGCGTGCCGCCGCTGATGCTGTAGGTGGCGAAATCGGTGCCGCCTTCCGACAGGGTGCCGCTCGTCGTCCCGGTCGCCGTGATGGCCGAGCCGGTGAAGCCGAACCGGTCGGCCGTCCAGGCGCCGTTCGCCGTGGCTCCGGTGGCCGAGCGCTTCACGGTGAGCGTCCCGCCGGCCCAGCCGGCGGAGTCGTTCTCGGCGTCCTCGACCGTGGCGGCGGTGCCCTGGTCGAGCAAGGCGGAGCCGGCGGTCAGGGCCACGCTGTCGCCGTTCAGGTTGCGGATGAGCGGCGCCGAGTTCAGCGTGAACTGCGTGTCGGCGTTGCCGTTCGCGGCGGCCGCGATGAAGCCGCTGGTGACGAGGCCGGGGGTCGCGATGGTCACCTCGACCGTGGCGAAGGTTGTCGCGTTGATGTCGATCTCAACGACCGCCGCGTTTCCGGTGCCCGTCACGCGGATGTTCGCGGCCGTCAGGCCGGACCTGCCGATGAGGTACAGCGCGTCGCCCGTCCCGAAGTCGGTGATCCTGTCCCCGGTCAGGGTGGTGTTGGTGCCTTGGAAGCGGTCGTTGCCGACCCCGCCGTCGATTGTGTCGACGCCGGCCCCGCCGTCGATGGTGTCGTCGCCGTCGCCGCCGTCGATGCTGTCGTTCCCCGTGCCGCCGTCGATGCTGTCGTTGCCCGCCCCGCCGAGAATGGTGTCGGCGCCGCTGCCGCCGTTGATGGTGTCGTTGCCGCTGCCGCCCAGGATGCTGTCCGGGCCGGTGGAGCCAATCAGGGTCAGGCCGCCCGCCGTCACCCTGCTGGCGTCGATGAGGTTCTGACCCTGCGAGCTGGTGTCGGCGCTGAGATCGATGGCGCGGAAGCCGGCGTTGTAGAAGTCGTTGCCGACGGTGATGCTGATCGGGTTGACCGTTGTGCCGGAGGCGATGATGCGCTCGACGTTGCTGATCCGGGTGGCGAAGCTGTCGCTGGACCCGATGGTGAAGCCGGAGTTGCCCAACCGGATGGCGTCGTTGCCGGCCCCGCCGTCGATGCTGTCGACCAGGACGTTGGCGGAAAACAGGACCGTGCTGTTCGCGTAGACGAAGACATCGTCGCCGTCGCCGCCGCTCAGGCTGTCGGCGCCACCGCTGCCGGTGATGACGCTGTTGCCGGAGCCGCCCAGGATGGTGTCGTCGTAGGCGCTTCCGGTGAGGCTCTCGTTGCCGCTGCCGCCAATGATCGTCACCCCGCCGCCCATCTGCTGCGCGCTGACGGAGTTGGCGCCGCCCGCGTCGGTGTCGCCGGACAGGTCGATGCTGCGGATGCCGGTGGTGTAGGCGTTGGCATTCAGAGAGATGGACAGGGAGGAGGAGGAGGCGATGGCGGCGATCCGCTGGATCTGGGACGCCCGCGCGAAGCTGACCGCGTTGCCCACCGTGAAGCCGCCGGTGCCGCCGACCAGCAGGGTGTTGGTGCCCGTGCCGCCGTCGATGCTGTCGATGAGGGCGCTGTTGGCGGCGAAGTCGGCGGATGCGCCGTTGGTGTAGTCGAAGGTGTCGTCGCCGTTGCCGCCGATCAGCGTGTCGGCGCCGGCCCCGCCGCGGATGGTGTCGTTGCCGGCCCCGCCGTCGATGCTGTCGTCCCCGCTGCCGCCGATGATGGAGTCGTTGCCGCTGGTGCCGGTGATGGTCGCGCCGCTGGCGTAGCTGCTGGCGAGCGTGCCGGTGTCGTTGGCGCCGCGGTCCATGCCGCCGGCGTTCAGCACCGCCCCGCTGGCCGTCAGCGTGTGGCCGGCCAGGGTCAGCGTGCCGCCCGTGCCGTTCAGCGTGCCGATGGTCTCGTCCGCCGCCAGCCGCAGCGTGCCGCCGCTCACCGACACCGCCGCCGTGTCGGCGATGGCCGACCCGCCGGTCAGCACCAGCTCGCCGGCGTTCAGCGTCGTCGTGCCGGTGTGGGTGTTGGCCCCCGACAGGGTCAGCGTGCCGGCCCCGTCCTTGGTCAGGCCGCCGGCCCCGTCCAGCGGGGCCGACAGGGTCGCCGCCGTGCCGGTGCCGGTGGTCACCGTCAGCGTGACGCCGCTGTTCAGCGTCAGCCCGCTGCCGGCGATCACCAGCCCATCGGCCGCCCCGGTGTCCCAGCTCTGGCTGGCCGACAGGGTCAGTCCGCTGCCCAGCGTGATCGTCTGGCCGGCGAGCGCCGAGCCGAAGCGGATGGTCGGCGTGCCGCCGAGCGCCGCCGCGATGGTCAGCGCCTCGCGCAGATCCACCCCGTTGGTGACGTCGATGGAGGCGCCGTCGCCGGTCGCCGTCACCGTCACCACGTCGCTGGTCACCGTGGTCGTGGCGCTGGTGCTGGCGCCGTTGGCGTTGCTCAGCGTCACCGTCAGGGTGACCGTGCCGGCCGGCGTGTCGTTCTCGTAGGTGAGGGCGTTGAGCAGGGCGCCGACTCTCGCCGCGGTGGCGTTGGCGGTGAAGGTGACGGTCAGCACGCCGCCGGAGAGGCTGTAGGTGGCGAAGTCGGTGCCGCCCTCCGACAGGGTGCCGCTGGCGGCGGTGCCGGTGGCGGTGATGACGGAGCCGGCGAAGCCGAAGCGGTCGGCCGTCCAGGCGCCGCTGGCCGTCGAGCCGGTGGCCGAGCGCTGCACGGTCAGCGTGCCGCCGCTCCAGCCCGCCCCGCCGTCGTTCGCCGTGGCGTCGCCGGACTGGTCGATGCGCACCGGCGTGCCGGGGGTCAGGGCCACGCTGTCGCCGGACAGATTCGCGATGACCGGCGCAACCCTCAGGTTGAACAGGGTGTCGGCGCCGTTGTTGGCGCTGCTCACGGTGAAGCTGTTGGCCGTGGCGTTCGGCACGGCGACCGACACCTCGACCGTGCTGAAGTCGGTGCCGTCGGTGTCGATCTCCAGCGTGGGCCCGGCCCCGGTGATCCTGATGTTGGCGGCGGTCAGCCCGCTCACCGACGCCAACTGGATGGCGTCGCCCTCGGCGATGTCGGTGATGATGCTGCCGGTCAGGTTGCTGACGCTGTCCTTGAAGACGTCGTTGCCGGCGCCGCCGGTGAGGGTGTCGTCGCCGGTGCCGCTGGTGAGGGTGTCGTTGCCGGCGCCGCCGTCCAGCGTGTCGGTGCCGGCCCCGCCGTCGATGAGGTCGTCGCCGCCGTTGCCGTAGAGCGTGTCGTTGCGGCCGCCGCCGCTGATGGTGTCGTTTCCGGCGCCGCCGCGGATCGTGTCGTTGCCGGCCGAACCGGTCAGGGTCAGGTCGCCCGCCGTCACCGCGCTGGCGTCGATGAGGTTCTCACCGCTGGTGTTGGTGTCGCCGCTGAAGTCGATGGTGCGGAAGCCGGCGTTGTAGAAGCCGTCGCCGACCGTCACGCTGACCGCGGCGGAGTTGGGTGCGGCGGCCAGAGTCTCGACGTTGCTGACGCGGGTGGCGAAGCTGTCGGTGGCGGTGATGGTGAACGCGGTGCCGACCGACCCGATGCGCAGGCTGTCGGTGCCGTCGCCGCCGTCGATGCTGTCAATCAGGGCGTTGTTGGAGAACAGGGACGCGTAGGTCATGTAGAGGAAGACGTCGTTGCCGGCGCCGCCGCGGATGGTGTCGGCGTAGGCGGTTCCCGTGATGCTGTCGTTGCCGGCGCTGCCGATCAGGGTCATGCCGCCGGCCAACTCGGAGACGCTGATGGTGTTGGTGCCGGTCGCGTTGGTGTCGCCGGACAGGTCGACGGTGCGGATGCCGGCGGTGTAGGCGTTGGCGTTCAGCGTGATGCTGAGAGCTCCGGATGTGGCGATGGCGTCGATCCGCTCGACCAAGCCGACCCGCGCGAAGGAGACGCTGGCATTAAGGGTCAGGCCGTTTGTGCCGCCGAACAGCAGGCTGTCGGTGCCGGCGCCGCCGTCGATGCTGTCGATGAAGGCGTTGTTGGCGATGAAATCGTTCTGGCGGTTGCCGGTGTAGTCGAAGGTGTCGTCGCCATCGCCGCCGATCAGCGTGTCGTCGCCGGCGCCGCCGCGGATCGTGTCGTTGCCGGCGCCGCCGTCGATGCGGTCTGCGCCGCTGCCGCCGCTGATGGAATCGGCGCCGCTGGTGCCGGTGATGGTCGCGCCGCCGGCGTAGCTGCTGGCGAGCGTGCCGGTGTCGTTGGCGCCGCGGTCCATGCCGCCGGCGTTCAGCACCGCCCCGCTGGCCGTCAGCGTGTGGCCGGCCAGGGTCAGCGTGCCGCCCGTGCCGTTCAGCGTGCCGATGGTCTCGTCCGCCGCCAGCCGCATCGTGCCGCCGCTCACCGACACCGCCGCCGTGTCGGCGATGGCCGACCCGCCGGTCAGCACCAGCTCGCCGGCGTTCAGCGTCGTCGTGCCGCTGTGGGTGTTGGTCCCCGACAGGGTCAGCGTGCCCGCCCCGTCCTTGGTCAGCCCGCCGGCGCCGCTCAGCGGGGCCGACAGGGTCGCCGCCGTGCCGGTGCCGGTGGTCACCGTCAGCGTGACGCCGCTGTTCAGCGTCAGCCCGCTGCCGGCGATCACCAGCCCATCGGCCGCCCCGGTGTCCCAGCTCTGGCTGGCCGACAGGGTCAGTCCGCTGCCCAGCGTGATCGTCTGGCCGGCGAGCGCCGAGCCGAAGCGGATGGTCGGCGTGCCGCCAAGCGCCGCCGCGATGGCCAGCGCCTCGCGCAGATCCACCCCGTCGGTGACGTCGATGGAGGCGCCGTCGCCGGTCGCCGTCACCGTCACCACGTCGCTGGTCACCGTGGTCGTGGCGGTGGCGGTGCCGTTGGTGTTGGTCAGCGTCACCGTCAGGGTGACGGTGCCGGCCGGCGTCTCGTTGTCGTAGGTGAGGGCGTTCAGAAGGGCGTAGACGCGCGCCGCGGTGGCGTTGGCGGTGAAGGTGACGGTCAGCACGCCGCCGGAGAGGCTGTAGGTGGCGAAGTCGGTGCCGCCCTCCGACAGGGTGCCGCTGGCGGCGGTGCCGGTGGCGGTGATGACGGAGCCGGCGAAGCCGAAGCGGTCGGCCGTCCAGGCGCCGTTGGCCGTCGAGCCGGTGGCCGAGCGCTGCACGGTCAGCGTGCCGCCGCTCCAGCCCGCCCCGCCGTCGTTCGCCGTGGCGTCGCCGGACTGGTCGATGCGCACCGGCGTGCCGGGGGTCAGGGCCACGCTGTCGCCGGACAGATTCGCGATGACCGGCGCAACCCTCAGGTTGAACAGGGTGTCGGCGCCGTTGTTGGCGCTGCTCACGGTGAAGCTGTTGGCCGTGGCGTTCGGCACGGCGACCGACACCTCGACCGTGCTGAAGTCGGTGCCGTCGGTGTCGATCTCCAGCGTGGGCCCGGCCCCGGTGATCCTGATGTTGGCGGCGGTCAGCCCGCTCACCGACGCCAACTGGATGGCGTCGCCCTCGGCGATGTCGGTGATGATGCTGCCGGTCAGGTTGCTGACGCTGTCCTTGAAGACGTCGTTGCCGGCGCCGCCGGTGAGGGTGTCGTCGCCGGTGCCGCTGGTGAGGGTGTCGTTGCCGGCGCCGCCGTCCAGCGTGTCGGTGCCGGCCCCGCCGTCGATGAGGTCGTCGCCGCCGTTGCCGTAGAGCGTGTCGTTGCGGCCGCCGCCGCTGATGGTGTCGTTTCCGGCGCCGCCGCGGATCGTGTCGTTGCCGGCCGAACCGGTCAGGGTCAGGTCGCCCGCCGTCACCGCGCTGGCGTCGATGAGGTTCTCACCGCTGGTGTTGGTGTCGCCGCTGAAGTCGATGGTGCGGAAGCCGGCGTTGTAGAAGCCGTCGCCGACCGTCACGCTGACCGCGGCGGAGTTGGGTGCGGCGGCCAGAGTCTCGACGTTGCTGACGCGGGTGGCGAAGCTGTCGGTGGCGGTGATGGTGAACGCGGTGCCGACCGACCCGATGCGCAGGCTGTCGGTGCCGTCGCCGCCGTCGATGCTGTCAATCAGGGCGTTGTTGGAGAACAGGGACGCGTAGGTCATGTAGAGGAAGACGTCGTTGCCGGCGCCGCCGCGGATGGTGTCGGCGTAGGCGGTTCCCGTGATGCTGTCGTTGCCGGCGCTGCCGATCAGGGTCATGCCGCCGGCCAACTCGGAGACGCTGATGGTGTTGGTGCCGGTCGCGTTGGTGTCGCCGGACAGGTCGACGGTGCGGATGCCGGCGGTGTAGGCGTTGGCGTTCAGCGTGATGCTGAGAGCTCCGGATGTGGCGATGGCGTCGATCCGCTCGACCAAGCCGACCCGCGCGAAGGAGACGCTGGCATTAAGGGTCAGGCCGTTTGTGCCGCCGAACAGCAGGCTGTCGGTGCCGGCGCCGCCGTCGATGCTGTCGATGAAGGCGTTGTTGGCGATGAAATCGTTCTGGCGGTTGCCGGTGTAGTCGAAGGTGTCGTCGCCATCGCCGCCGATCAGCGTGTCGTCGCCGGCGCCGCCGCGGATCGTGTCGTTGCCGGCGCCGCCGTCGATGCGGTCTGCGCCGCTGCCGCCGCTGATGGAATCGGCGCCGCTGGTGCCGGTGATGGTCGCGCCGCCGGCGTAGCTGCTGGCGAGCGTGCCGGTGTCGTTGGCGCCGCGGTCCATGCCGCCGGCGTTCAGCACCGCCCCGCTGGCCGTCAGCGTGTGGCCGGCCAGGGTCAGCGTGCCGCCCGTGCCGTTCAGCGTGCCGATGGTCTCGTCCGCCGCCAGCCGCATCGTGCCGCCGCTCACCGACACCGCCGCCGTGTCGGCGATGGCCGACCCGCCGGTCAGCACCAGCTCGCCGGCGTTCAGCGTCGTCGTGCCGCTGTGGGTGTTGGTCCCCGACAGGGTCAGCGTGCCCGCCCCGTCCTTGGTCAGCCCGCCGGCGCCGCTCAGCGGGGCCGACAGGGTCGCCGCCGTGCCGGTGCCGGTGGTCACCGTCAGCGTGACGCCGCTGTTCAGCGTCAGCCCGCTGCCGGCGATCACCAGCCCATCGGCCGCCCCGGTGTCCCAGCTCTGGCTGGCCGACAGGGTCAGTCCGCTGCCCAGCGTGATCGTCTGGCCGGCGAGCGCCGAGCCGAAGCGGATGGTCGGCGTGCCGCCAAGCGCCGCCGCGATGGCCAGCGCCTCGCGCAGATCCACCCCGTCGGTGACGTCGATGGAGGCGCCGTCGCCGGTCGCCGTCACCGTCACCACGTCGCTGGTCACCGTGGTCGTGGCGGTGGCGGTGCCGTTGGTGTTGGTCAGCGTCACCGTCAGGGTGACGGTGCCGGCCGGCGTCTCGTTGTCGTAGGTGAGGGCGTTCAGAAGGGCGTAGACGCGCGCCGCGGTGGCGTTGGCGGTGAAGGTGACGGTCAGCACGCCGCCGGAGAGGCTGTAGGTGGCGAAGTCGGTGCCGCCCTCCGACAGGGTGCCGCTGGCGGCGGTGCCGGTGGCGGTGATGACGGAGCCGGCGAAGCCGAAGCGGTCGGCCGTCCAGGCGCCGTTGGCCGTCGAGCCGGTGGCCGAGCGCTGCACGGTCAGCGTGCCGCCGCTCCAGCCCGCCCCGCCGTCGTTCGCCGTGGCGTCGCCGGACTGGTCGATGCGCACCGGCGTGCCGGGGGTCAGGGCCACGCTGTCGCCGGACAGATTCGCGATGCTTGGCGACCCCTGGGCGATGAACACGGCGTCGGAGCTGACCTTGGTCGCGGTGAAGCTGCTGACCGTGGTGTTCGGCACGGTGACGGACGAATCGATCGAGCTGAAGTCGGTGGCGTCGGTGTCGATCTCCAGCGTGGCGCCGGCACCGGTCCCGGTGATCCGGATGTTTGCGGCGGTCGGCGTGCTGCTCAGCGCGCCGTTCGCGACGTGGATGGTGTCGCCTCCGGCGAGGTCGGTGATGACGCCGCCGGTCAGGTTGAGCGCGGTGTCCTTGAAGACATCCTGGCCGGCGCCGCCGGTGAAGGTGTCGTTGCCCGCCCCGCCGCCCAGCGTGTCGTCGCCGTCGCCGCCGTCGAGGCTGTCGTCGTTGCTGCCACCGCTCAGGCTGTCGTTGCCGGCCCCCCCTTCGAGGGTGTCGTTGCCGGTGCCACCGACAAGGCTGTCGTTGCCGGCGCCGCCGAGGATGCTGTCGTGGTCGCTGCTGCCATCGATCGTGTCGTTGCCGTCGCCGCCGTGGATGGTGTCGGCGCCGGTGCCGCCGTTGATGGAGTCGTTGCCCGCCCCTCCGCTGATGGAGTCGTTCCCTCCGCCGCCGTTGATCGTGTCGTTGCCCGTGCCGCCAAGGATGGTGTCGGCGCCGTCGCCGCCGATCAGCGTCATGTTGCCCGCCGTCACCGCGCTGGCGTCGATGAGGTTCTGACCGGCGGTGTTGACGTCGCCGGACAGGTTGATGGCGCGGAAGCCGGCGCTGTGGAAGTCGTTGCCGACGGTGATGCTGATCGGGCTGGCCGTCGAGTTGGTGGTGATGCTCTCGACGCCGATGATCCGGGTTGCGAAGCTGTCGGCGGCGGCGATGGTGAAACCGGAGCTGCCCAACCGGATGGCGTCGCTGCCGGCGCCGCCGTCGATGCTGTCGACCAGGATGTTGTTGGAAAACAGGTCGGAGGTGGTGGCGTAAATGAACGTGTCGTTGCCGCCGCCGCCGCTCAGGCTGTCGGCGTAGGCGCTGCCGGTGATGCTGTCGCTGCCGGCGCCACCGATGATCGTCACGCTGCCGCCCGCCGCCGACATGTCGACGGCGTTGTTGCCCGACGTGATGGTGTCGCCGGACAGGTCGATGGTGCGGATGCCGGCGGTGTAGGCGTCGGCGTTGAGCGTGAGGGACTGGGCGGAGGAGGAGGCGATCGCGGCGATCTGCTGGATGCCGGACGCACGCCCGAAGCTGACCCCGCCGCCCACCGTCAGGGCGGCCGAGCCGCCGATCAGCAGGGTGTTCGTGCCGGCCCCGCCGACGATGCTGTCGTACAGCTCGGTGCTGGAGGCGAGGTCGCTCTTGCCGTTGCCGGTGTAGTCGAAGGTGTCGTCGCCGTCGCCGCCGATCAGCGTGTCGGGGCCGCCGCCGCCGATCAGCGTGTCGTTGCCGGCGCCGCCGTCGATGTAGTCGGTGTTGCCGCCGGCGACGGTGCTGTTGAGCGCGCCGCCGACCAGGCTGTCGTCGCCGTCGCCGCCCAGGATGCTGTCGTTGCCCGACCCGCCGTCGATGGTGTCGTTGCCGGCGCCGCCGTCGATGGTGTCGGCGCTGGTGCTGCCGAGGATGGAGTCGTCGCCGCTGGTGCCGGTGATCGTCGCGCCGCTGGCGTAGTTGCTGGCCAGCGTGCCGGTGTCGCCGGCGCCGCGGCCCATGCCGCCGGCGTTCAGCACCGCTCCGTTGGCCGTCAGCGTGTGGCCGGCCAGGGTCAGCGTGCCGCCCGTGCTGCCCAGCGTGCCGATGGTCTCGTTCGCCGCGAGCGTCAGCGTGCCGCCGCTCACCGACACCGCCGCCGAGTCGGCGATGGCCGACCCGCCCGACAGCACCAGCTCGCCGGCTGCCAGCGTCGTCATGCCGGTGTGGGTGTTGGCCCCCGACAGGGTCAGCGTGCCCGCCCCGTCCTTGGTCAGCCCGCCGGCGCCGCTCAGCGGGGCCGACAGGGTCGCCGCCGTGCCGGTGCCGGTGGTCACCGTCAGCGTGACGCCGCTGTTCAGCGTCAGCTCGTTGCCGGCGATGGTCAGCCCATCGGCCGCGCTGGCGTCCCAGCTCTGGCTGGCCGACAGGGTCAGGCCGCTGGCCAGCGTGATCGTCTGGCCGGCGAGCGCCGATCCGAAGCGGATGGTCGGCGTGCCGCCCGCCGGCGTGGCGATGGCCAGCGCCTCGCGCAGGGTCACCGCGTTGCGGTCGTTGTCGTCAGCGGTGTCGGCGGTGCTGTTCACCTGGATGACGTCGGAGGTGACGGTGACCGTGACGGTCGTGCTGTCGGTTCCGTCGTTCAGCGTGACCTCGACGGGCATGTTGCCCGCCGGGCTGTCGGTGCGGAAGGTGATGCGCCGCATCACGTCCTGGACCAGCGCCGTGTCGGGCGTGGTGCCGGACCCGGTGAAGCTGATGGTCAGCACGCCGCCGGTGGTCGAGACGGTCGCGAAGGTGCTGCCGCCGGCTTGCAGCTCGTTGCCGTTGACGGTGAAGAGGGCGGCCGCGCTGGCGACCGTGCCGGTGTCGAAATCGAAGACGTCCGTCGTCACCGCCGTGCCCGACCGTTTCACGGTCACGGACGCGCCGGTCCAATTGCCGCCGTTCTCGGCATCGGAGACGGTGAGGTCGAATCCGGCATCCAGCCGCGCCGCCGACCCGTCGCCGGCCCAGGGGGTCTGGTCGGTGTCGAGGCCGGTGACCGTGGGCGCCGTGTTGGCGCCCAGCGTGTGCGCGTAGCTGACGAGCCGGCCGGTGTCGAGCGCGCCGGAGGCGGCGACCGCGCCGACCGACGATTCCAGCTCCCAGTCGCCGCCGACGACCCGTCCGCCCGTGCGGTCGCTGGAGGCGGCCACGTCGGCCCCGGTCGCCGAGGACAGCGCCTGGAGAAGCTCCACCCCCTGTCCCTGCGCCGTCACCCGGCAGCCGTAGAGAAGCAGGTCGCCCTCCGCCGTCAGCGCCCGGCCCCACAGGGCCAGCCGCTCGGCCTGTGCGGCTGCGCCGGCGGCGTCCAGCCGGGTGGAACCGATGTCAACCGCGCCGACAGCGCCATGGCCGACGATGTTGATTGCGTCATAGCCGGTGCGGCGCTGGGCCCAGGCGGCGACCTGTCCGATGCCGTCGCGGGACGGATCGAGCAGGACGATCTCCGTTCCCGGACGCACGCCGTTGATCACGGCCAGCAGGTCCGGGACGTTGGCGTTGATGAAGACGACCTCCTTGCGCCCGCCGGCCTGGGCGGGATCGGCCTCCCGGATCACCTGCGGCCCGGCGGCGGGCGGCGGCACCAAGGCGGCAGCGTCGATCAAGGCTTGGTCCGCAGCTCCGCGGTCGGACGGTTCGGCGTGGGTCGAGTCGGTCGTGGGCTCGGTGTGGGCGGGGTCGGCGGCGGTCGCGACGCCCGCGGCATCGTACATGAAGCGAGACTCCAGGGCGATGATCGTCCAGCTGAAAGCCGACTTGCGGGTGTCGCGCTTCTCACGCTTGCCCGACACGCCGTCGTCCAACCAAAAATTGCCCCGCATCTACCCTTCTCCGCTTTTAAGCGCCACCTGAACTAAGCATACCCTCATGGCGGATTATCGTAATAAGACCAATTGAAACTAATTTCGCCATTCCAGCACGATTGTTTCGCTGAGCCTTCTTCCATCCGTCGATTTCACCAGAAGGCGAGAAGGTGGCTGGCAAGGCAATGGTGTGCGGGATGGTGTGTTTCAGCGAGCAAAGTTGGGCTCTTCCAAGTTTCGTGTGGATGAGCGGAGCGTGTTTCACCATTTGATGATCGCGTCAGGCGTGACCGAGGACCCGAGCGCGCAGCAGATCGAAGCCCGCCCGGCCATACATGGTGCGCTTGATCGCCTTCAGCCGGTTGACTTGGCCCTCGACCTGCCCGCTACTCCACGGCTCGCTCAGGGCGGCGCGCACCGCGTCCTCGTCGCGGCGGATCCCGGCGGCGAATGGTGACAGCGCGCTGACCTCTGCCTCGCGCAACCAGCCATCGAACGGCTCGGGCACCTTGTCCTTCACCATCTCGCAGAAGCGGATGATGAGATCGGCGGCCGTCGCGATCGACGGCGAGCGCACCCGCAACGCCTGGACAAAGCGGCGGTCCTCGTCGGTCAACCTGTCGGGATCGCCGGCCAGGAGCCGAACCGCGCGCCGGGGCTTCCTGTACCTGGTGGTGGTGATGGATTGGGCGACGCGCAAGGTCCTGAGCTGGCGGCTGTCGAACACCATGGACGTCGAGTTCTGCATCGAGGCGGTGGAGGAGGCGATGGCGCGGCACGGCCGACCGGACATCTTCAACACCGATCAGGGCAGCCAGTTCACCAGTCCGCGTTTCACCGGCCTCTTGACCGCGGCCGGCATCCGGGTATCGATGGACGGGCGCGGGCGGTGGATGAACAACGTCTTCATCGAGCGGCTGTGGCGATCGATGAAGTACGAGTGCGTCTACCTCCACGCCTTCGAGACCGGCAGCGAGGCGAGGGCCGGGATCGGCCGGTGGATCCATTACTACAACATGGACCGTCCGCACTCCGCGCTCGGCGGCAGAACCCCGGAGGAGGCCTACCAGGGCACACCGGACCCCATCAGATTGGCGGCATGACACGGACCTGAACCAAGCTCAGCAAAGCCGCAAATCTGTCCGGGAAACGGGGACCATCTCAGTCCTTTCTCCCGGGGGAAGGTCATACGCCGCTGCCATCAACCTCGTCGCTACCGTCTTGGCAACACGGTGAATGCCAACAGACCCTAGGCTGGCACCCTGTAAAGCTTCAAAAATAATGTGGATTTGTGATGTTCCGATTGTTGCGCTTTCCGGATAGTGGCGGAACGCGCATGCGCCCTGCGGATAGTGCGGCGCGCCGATCATCTGCCAAGCTTTGCCGGTCTGGAAGGTTGGTCGACCCCATGGCCATCCATGGTCAGAGGCGGAACGCCATCCATGGTCAAAGGAAAAGCTCGATGACTGAACCAAGCGCCGAAAGCCAGCTTGCAGTGTTCCCAAATCCCGACGGGTCCCGTGTGCCCTACACGGTGTTCAGTTCGGAAGAAATCTATGCGCTGGAACAGGAGCGCATCTATCGCGGCCCGACCTGGAATTTCCTCGGCCTGGAAGCGGAAATCCCCAATCCGGGCGATTACAAGAGCAGCTTCGTCGGCGACACGCCGGTGGTGATGACGCGGACCGAGGACGGCACGCTCGCCGCCTGGGTCAACCGCTGCTCCCACCGTGGCGCCATGGTCTGCCGCAAGGCCCGCGGCAACGCGCTGTCGCACAGCTGCGTCTATCACCAGTGGAGCTTCGGCGCGGCGGGCAATCTGCAAGGCGTTCCCTTCCGGCGCGGCCAGAAGGGCACCACCGGGATGCCCAAGGACTTCGATCCGTCCAAGCACAGCCTGCATCGGCTGCGGGTCGAAAGCTATCGCGGGCTGGTCTTCGCCAGCTTCAGCGACACGGTAGGCCCGCTGGCCGATTACATCGGCCCGGAGATGCGTCCCTTCGTCGACCGCATCTTTTCCAAACCGGTGGTCTATCTCGGATGCACCCGGCAATATTCGGACAGCAACTGGAAGTTGTATCTTGAGAATGTCAAGGACCCCTACCACGCCAGCCTGCTGCACCTGTTCCACACCACCTTCAACATCTTCCGCGTCGGCATGAAGGCGCGCTGCATCCCCGACGCCAGCCATGGGCTGCACAGCATCATCTATGTGTCGAAAAGCGAGGAGGACGTGAACTCGGCCGACTACAAGGACCAGAAGATCCGCTCCTACGACGAGGGCTTCCATCTGGAGGACGACTCGCTGCTGGCGCTGGAGCCGGAATTCGAGGAGATCACCACCAACCACATCCAGCCGATATTTCCCCAGCTGGTGATCCAGCAGATCCACAACACCCTGGTCGCCCGCCAACTGCTGCCCAAGGGGCCGGACCATTTCGAGCTGGTCTTCCATTTCTTCGGCTATGAGGACGACACGCCGGAGCTGCGCGCGCTCCGCATCAAGCAGGCCAATCTGGTCGGCCCGGCCGGCTACATCTCGATGGAGGACACCGAGGCGACCGAGCTGGTGCAGCGCGGTACGGTGCGCGACGGCGACAAGACCTCGGTCATCGAGATGGCCCGCTCCACCCCGGACGAACAGAACACCCTGATCACCGAGAACCTGATCCGCCGCTTCTGGGTCGGCTATCAGAAATTGATGGGCTTCGAAACGCCCACCGTCGCGGCGGAGTGACCGGCATGAACGACCTGATGATCCGCCTGGAGCTGAGCGCGCTCCAGGACCGCTACGTCTCCATCATCGACAACGACCGGATGGAGGAATGGCCGACGCTGTTCACCGAGGATTGCCTGTACCAGATCATCTCGAAGGAGAACGAGGATCAGGGGCTGCCGGCACCGATCATGCATTGCGACAACGCCCGCATGCTGCGCGACCGCGTGGTGGCGATGCGCAACGCCAACATCTTCGAACAGCCGATCTACCGCCATTGCCTGTCCGGCCTGGAATGGAAGAGCGACGGGGCGGACGGCTATCTCTGCCAGACCAGCTATGTGGTGATCAACACCTCGGCGGCCGGGGAATCGACAGTCTATCAGGCCGGACGCTACATCGACCATGTGGTGCGCACGGCTGAAGGCCTGCGCTTCAAGGCCAAGCGCTGCATCTACGACACCAGCCGGGTGCAGACCCTGCTGGCCTACCCGATCTGAGTGCCGAGGAGACAACGAGCATGACCGAATGGCACGACGCTGCCGCCACCGACGCGTTGGGCGACGACGAGGTGATGGCGCTCAGCATCGCCGGCGTGCCGGTCGCCCTGTTCCGGCAGGAGGGCGCCTTCTTCGCCCTGCACGATCTCTGCTCTCACGGGGCGGCCCGGCTGTCCGACGGCTTCGTCGAGAATGGTTGTGTCGAATGCCCGCTGCATCAGGGGCTGATCGACATCCGCAGCGGTGCCCCCTGCTCCGCCCCGATCACCGAACCGGTGCGCAGCTATCCCGTGCGGGTGGTCGGCGGCCGGGTCGAGATCGCACTGGACCGCTGACGGAGGCCCCCGTGACCGCGATGCCCGAAAGCGAAACGACCTGTGTTGTGGTCGGCGGCGGTCAGGCCGCGGCCTGGATCGCCAGAACCCTGCGGACCGAGGGGTTCGCCGGACGCCTGGTGCTGATCGGCGAGGAGCGGCACTGGCCCTACGAGCGGCCGGCCCTGTCGAAGGAGTTCCTTCAGGGGACCGGCAGCGCCGAGGCGATCACGCTGCTGACTCCGACGCTGGCCGGGGAGGCCCGCATCGAATGCTGGCTCGGCCAGCGCGTGGTGACGGTGGACCGGGAGGCGCGGATCGTCACCACCGCCGACGGCAGGAGCGTCGCGTACGACACCCTGTTCCTGGCGACCGGCGGGCGGGCGCGGCGGATTGCCGGGCTGGAGACCCTGCCGGCCGACCGGATCCACACCCTGCGTACGCTGGCGGACTCCGAACGTCTGCGCAGCGCGTTGAGCGGCGCGAAACGCCTGCTGGTGCTTGGCGGCGGCTGGATCGGGCTGGAGGTGGCAGCGACGGCCCGCGCGCTGGGGGTCGGGGTGACGGTGGTGGAGGCGGCTCCCCGGCTGTGCGCCCGAACCATGCCCCCCGTCGTGTCCGACTGGCTGCACGCCCTGCATGCAAGCCATGGTGTGCGCATGGTCACCGGTGCCGGTATCGCCGGCGTCACCGGCATGGCCGATGGAGTCGCCGTCACGCTGGCCGACGGTGACCGGCTGGAGGCCGACCATCTGCTGCTCGGCATCGGCATCGAGCCGGAGGTCGGGCTGGCCGCGGCGATGGGGCTGGCGCTCGACGACGGCATCGTCGTCGACGCCCAGGGGCGGACCTCCGACCCGCGCATCTTCGCCGCGGGCGACGTCGCCCGCCACCCGAACGCCTTCGCCGGGGAGTCGCTGCGGCTGGAATCCTGGGCGAACGCCCAGAATCAGGCCATCGTCGCCGCCAGGGCGGCCCTGGGCGGGACCGGCGTCTATGCCGACATCCCGTGGTTCTGGTCCGATCAGTATGGCGTGAACGTGCAGATGCTGGGATTGCCGGGCCTCGGCACCCGCGCGGTCGCCCGCGGCAAGCCGGAGGCCGGCAGCGGTTGCTGGCTGATGCTGGACCAAGCCGGGATCGTCACCGGCGCAGTGGCCGTCAACGCCGCCCGCGATCTGCGTGTGCTGCGCAAGATGCTGGAGGACGGCCGCGCCCCGCTGCCGGATGGCTGGGCCGACACGGCGACGCCGGTCCAGCGGCTGCCGAACCGCGCGAACGTCACGACGGAATGACGCCGATCCGCGGACCCGGAATCGAGTTTCGAAGAAACGGGTTCCGGGTCTGGACAGTTCGACGCCCGCCACAGACAACCGGTGCACCGCAGAGACACGGATGCCAAAAGCCGGATTGCGGGCGTATGCTCCCAACACTTCAAGAACAGGGAAAATCATGATGAACCGTCGCAGCTTTCTCACCACGACCGCAGCAACCGCAACCCTCGCCGCCACCGGGGGATTCGCATTCGCGCCCTCCATCGCGCGGGCGCAGAACCAAGCGGTGAAGGTCGCCTTCGTCGGCACGCTGTCCGGGCCGGGGGCAACGCTGGGCACCCATCTGCGCGACGGCTGGCTGGCCGGGGTGACGCGCCTGAACAACCAGCTGGGTGGCCGGGCGGTCGAGACCCTGGTGATCGACGACGAGTTGAAGCCCGACGTGGCGGTGTCCAAGGTCCGCGCCGCGCTGGAGCGCGACAAGGTCGATTTCGTCGTCGGCGTCGTGTTCAGCAACATGCTGCAGGCCATCGTCCGCCCGGTGACGGAGAGCAACACCTTCCTGATCACCGCCAACGCCGGCCCTTCCACCCTCGCCGGCAAGGGATGCAGCCCCTTCCTGTTCAGCAGCGCCTATCAGAACGACCAGCCGCATGCGACGATGGGGCAGGCGGCGCAGGATATGGGCTACAAGCGCGTGTTCATCCTGGTGCCGAACTATCAGGCCGGCAAGGACGCGGTGGCTGGATTCCGCAGCCGCTACAAGGGCGAGGTGGTGGACGAGATCTATGTGCCGCTGAGCCAGCTCGACTTCTCGACCGAAGTCACCAAGATCGCCGCCGCCAAGCCGGACGCCGTCTTCACCTTCATGCCCGGCGCGCTCGGCGTCAATCTGGTGCGGCAGTACCGGCAGGCCGGTCTGGCCAACATCCCCTTCCTGTCCACCTTCACCGTCGATGAATCGACCCTGCCGGCGCAGGGCGACGCGGCGCTCGACTTCTACACCGCCGCCACCTGGGCGCCCAACTTCGACAACCCGCAGAGCCGCCGCTTCGTGCAGGAGTTCGAGGCCGCCTACGGCTATGTCCCGTCCAACTTCGCCGCCCACGCCTATGACGCCGCCCATATGCTGGACGCGGCGATCCGCCGGGCCAACGGCGACGTCGCCAACAAGGCGGCTCTGCGCACGGCGCTGGAGGCCGGCGATTTCCCGTCGGTGCGCGGCGCGCTGCGCCTGGGTCCCAACCATTTCCCGATCCAGGATTTCTGGCTGTGCAAGGTGGCCAAGCGCCCCGACGGCAAGTTCCAGACGGAAACCGTGCGCAAGGTGCTGACCGCCGACGCCGACAGCTATGCCGCCTCCTGCAAGATGGGCTGACGGGCGGGACGGGCTGACGGAGGGGCTTTCGCGATGTCCATGCTTCTGGTGCAGGCGTTGAACGGCCTGCAATTCGGGGTGCTGTTGTTCCTGGTGGCAGCCGGACTCAGTCTGGTGTTCGGCGTCATGGATCTGATCAATCTGGCCCATGGCGTCCAGTACATGCTGGGCGCCTATGTCGCCGCCACGCTGGGGGTGTGGACCGGCAGCTTCTGGCTGGGGGCGCTGCTGTCGCTGCCGGTGGCGCTGCTGGTCGGGCTGGCTTTGGAATGGCTGGTGTTCCGCCATCTCTACCGCCGCGACCATCTGAGCCAGGTGCTCGCCACCTTCGGGGTGATCCTGACGGTGGATGAGGCGACGCGGGCACTGTGGGGCAGCGCCCCGCAGACCGTGCTGGAGCCGTCGGGGCTGACCGGCGGCCCGATGGGCGGGGTGGAGATCGTCGCCGGGCTGATCTATCCGACCTACCGGCTGGTCATCATCGGCATCGGCATCGTGGTTCCGCTGCTGTTGTGGTTCCTGGTGGAGCGGACGCGGGCCGGCATGCTGGTGCGGGCGGGGGCGACCCATCCCGCCATGGTGTCGGCGCTTGGGGTGGACATCCGCCGCCTGTTCACCGTCGTGTTCGCCTTCGGCGCGATGCTGGCGGGCTTCGCCGGGGCGCTGGCCAGTCCGATCTTTCCGGTGGCGCCGGGCATGGGCGACACAGTGCTGATCCTGTGCTTCGTCGTGATTGTCATCGGCGGCGTCGGTTCGATCCGCGGTGCTTTCATCGCCGCCCTGCTGGTCGGGCTGCTCGACAGCGTCGGGCGGGCGATGCTGCCGGACCTGCTGCGGCTGGTTCTCGACCCGTCGTCGGCCCGGCAGACCGGGGCGGCGCTGGCCTCCATGCTGGTCTACATCGTCATGGCCGCCATCCTGTTCTTCCGGCCGGCCGGGCTGTTTCCGGGAGGGCGCGCGGCATGACGGCACCACTTCGCAAACACGCGCTGGCGCTGGTCACGCTGCTGGCGCTGGCGGCGGCCCCCTTCCTGGGCTTCGGCGACGGCTTCGCGCTCGGCCTGCTGGCCCGCGCGATGATCCTGGGCATGGCGGCGGTCAGCCTGTCGCTGCTGGTCGGCGGCGCCGGGCTGGTCAGCCTGGGCCACGCCGCGACGATGGGGATCGGCGCCTACGCGGTGGTCGCCTTCGATGCCGCCGGGGTCAGCGAGGGGCTGATCGTCTTTCCCGCCGCCATCGCCGCTGCCGCCGCCTACGCGCTCGTGACGGGAGCGGTGTCGCTGCGCACCAGCGGCGTGCATTTCATCATGATCACGCTGGCGTTCGGCCAGATGGCCTTCTTCACCACCTCCTCCTTCTCCAGCCTGGGCGGCGATGACGGTTATACGCTGTATGCCCGCACCGAATGGCTGGGGATGCGGATCATGGACAACCGGCTGGCCTTCCATTTCCTCTGCCTGGGCCTGCTGGCCCTGGTGTGGGTGGGGGGAACCCTGCTGCTGGGCAGCCGGTTCGGCCGGGTGCTGCGGGCGGCACGGGAGAATCCACAGCGGGCGCTGGCGGTGGGGTTCCAGCCCTACCCCTACCGTCTGGTCGCCTATGTGATGGCGGGGGCGGTCGGCGGTCTGGCCGGCGCCCTGCTGGCCAACGCGTCGGAGTTCGTGTCGCCCGCCCTGCTGTCCTGGACACGGTCCGGCGAGCTGCTGTTCATGGTCATCCTGGGCGGCGTCGGCCAGATCGGCGGGGCGATCCTGGGGGCGCTGGCCATCGTGCTGCTGGAGGAATCGCTGTCGCACCTGCTGGTCTATTGGCGGCTGGTGTTCGGGCCGCTGCTGGTGCTGTCGGTGCTGTTCCTGCCGGACGGGCTGATCGGCGCTCCGCCACGCCTGCGTGCCGCCTTCCGGTTCGCCTCGCCCAAACGGAGGAATGCCGATGCCTGATCCGTTGCTGGAGCTGCGCGGCCTGAGCAAGAATTTCGGCGCGCTAACCGTGACCTCCGACGTGTCGCTGACCGTCCTGCCGGGCGAGATCCATGCGGTCATCGGCCCGAACGGTGCGGGCAAGACCACCCTCATCCACCAGATCAGCGGCACCCTGCGCCCGGACCGCGGGACGATCCGCTTCGCCGGGCGGGATGTGACCGCCCTGCCGTTCGAGCGCCGCGCCCGGCTGGGGCTGGCCCGCAGCTTCCAGATCACCAGCGTCGTGCCGGGATTCACCGCGCTGGAGAATGTGGCGCTGGCGGTGCAGGCGCGCAGCGGTTCCTCCTTCCGCTTCCTGCGCCCGGTCGCCGGCGAAGCCGCGCTGAACGAGGAGGCTCGGGCGGCGCTGGACACCGTCGGGCTGGGGCGGGTCGCCGACCGCAGCGCCGCCGCCCTGTCGCATGGCGAGAAGCGCCAGCTCGAACTCGCCATCGCCATCGCGATGAACCCTCGCCTGCTGCTGCTCGACGAGCCGCTGGCCGGGGCCGGGCCGGAGGAGACCGAACGGCTGATCGGCATCCTGCGCGACCTGCGCAGCCGCTACGGCATCCTGCTGGTCGAGCACGACATGCAGGCGGTGTTCGCCCTGGCCGACCGCATTTCCGTCCTGGTCTATGGCCGGATCATCGTCACCGGCACGGTGGACGAGATCCGCGGCCATCCGGAAGTCCGCACGGCCTATCTTGGAGAGGACGCGTTGGCGTGATGCTGAAGATCGACAATCTCACGGCGGGCTACGGCCAGAGCCAGGTGCTGTTCGACGTGTCGCTCTCCATCGAGGCCGGGCAGGTGCTGGCGCTGATGGGCCGCAACGGCATGGGCAAGACAACGACCATCTCCGCCGTCATGGGGCTGGTTCCGCGCTGGGGCGGCGGGATCAGCTTCGACGGACAGGGCATCGACCGCATGCCGCCGCACCGGGTGGCGCGGCTCGGCGTCGGGCTGGTGCCGGAAGGCCGCCAGATCTTCCCGACCCTGACGGTCGAGGAGAACCTCGTCGCCACCGCCGCAACCCGCGACGGTGAGCCGGCGCGCTGGACGCTCCAAGCGGTGTGGGAGCTGTTCCCCCGCCTGCGCGAACGCCGCCGCAACCTGGGCAACCGCCTGTCCGGCGGCGAGCAGCAGATGCTGGCGATCGGCCGGGCGTTGATGACCAACCCGCGCCTGCTGATCCTGGACGAGGCCACCGAAGGACTCGCCCCGGTAATCCGCGCCGAGATCTGGGCGGTGCTGGAAACGCTGAAGCGCGAGGGCCAGTCCATCCTTCTGGTGGACAAGAACCTGTCGGCGGTGCTGCGCCTCGCCGACGCCTGCGCGGTGATCGAGAAGGGCCGCACGGTGTGGAGCGGCACCAGCGCGGAGTTGGGCCGCGCAACAGACATTCACGAAACCTACCTGCACATCTGATACCTGCGGCTTTCGATCCTGACCTGTCGGGATCGAGAGCTTCATCGGCACGGGCCGCCCAAGGGCCGGCCAAGGGCGGTTGCGGGGTCCTCCCCAGACGGGTGCCTGCGGAGGCAAGCGGCCGGATGGCCACGCCCGCCGCCCGAGAGAATGAGACGCTCCTACTTCCCTTCCCGCGACTTCGCACAGAGGATTCAACATGAACAGACGCGGCTTTCTGAGAGCCGGCGCCACGACGCTGGCTGTCGGCGCCCTGCCGGTCACGGCCTGGGCCGCCGACGCCCCCACCGTCTTTCTCGATTACACGCAGGAGCAGCTGGACGCCGCCTATACCCAGACCGTCTGGGCGCCCAATGCCAAGGAGGTGATCGACGGCTACGAGACCGGCAGCGCCGCCGTCCGGCGCGCGCATCCGCCGGAAACCTTCAGCTATGGCGACCGCCCGTCTGAAACGCTGGACGTCTTCGCCCCGGCGAACGCCGACCGGCTGCCAGTGATGGTGTTCATCCATGGCGGCGCCTGGCGTGCCCTGTCCAAGCTGTCGGTTTCGGCCCCGGCGATGACCTTCGTCGGCAACGGCGCGATCTATGTCGCCATCGATTTCGACAATCTGCCGATCAACACCCTGCCCGGCATGGCCGATCAATGCCGCCGCGCATTGCTTTGGGTGTGGCGCAACGCGGCACGGTTCGGCGGCGACCCGGACCGCATCCATGTCGCCGGCCATTCCTCTGGCGGGCATCTGGCCGCCGTGATGCTGACGACGGACTGGGCGGCGTTCGGCGCCCCGCCGACGCTGTTGAAGGGCGGGATGGTGCTGAGCGGCATGTGCGACCTTTACCCGGTCCTGCTGTCGGTCCGCAGCTCCTACGTCAAGGTGAGCGGGCGCGAACGCGACGATCTCAGCCCGATCAGGGCGATGGACCGCGTCGCCTGCCCGGTCGTCGTCGCCTGGGGCGAGAAGGAAAGCCCCGAATTCAAACGCCAGTCGATCCAGTTCGCCGACGCACTGGATGCGTCCGGCCACCTCGCCGGGCGCTTCCTTCTGGAGGGCCGTAACCATTTCGAGGTGCCGAATCTGCTGAACGACCCGAACTCTTCCCTGTCGAAGGCGGCGCTCCGGCTGATGTCCGGCAAGGGCTGACGGGCGCCCGCCGTCAGGCACAGCCCCGGCGCAGGGTGTCGGACGGCCGCTCGCCGAAACGCTCGGCATAGTCCTGGGCGAAGCGGCTCAGATGGGTGAAGCCGGCATTCAGCGCGATCACCGTCACGCTGGCGTCCTCGCCTCCTCCGCTGCGCAGCTGCGCATGGACATCGTCCAGGCGCAGGTTGCGCAGATAGCGCAGCGGACTGACGCCTTCGAAGCGCTTGAAGGCGTCGTGCAGCGTGCGTTCCGGCACGCCGGCCGCTTGGGCGATGTCGGCCAGCGTGATCGCGGCGGTGGAATTTTCCCGCAGATAGGCGATGGCGCGATGAACCGAGACCGGCCGCGGTCCTTGCGGCCGGTCGTCGGTCTCCGCACAGTCCTGACCGGCAAGCAGCAATCGCAGGAACAGCTGTTCATATTCGGCAGCGACCACCGGATCGTTGCGGATCAGCCGCACGGTGGCCGGGTCGCCGATCACGCCGCGCAGCGCCACCAGCAGCGGCGTCAGCCGGGGGCTGCGCAGATCCAGCCTTGCCGCCAGCCGCACCGGCCGCGGCCCGTTGAAGGCAGCCAGACGGGTGCGCGCGATCTTGAGCACCAGCTGCTCGCAATCGGGCGAAAATTGCCCAGCGATTGGGCTTCCCGGTGAACAGAGCACGCCGTTGAAACGGTCCACGGTGAAGGTATCGCGCTCAATGCGGATTTCGGCACCCCCGCTGACGCAGAGAATGGCAAGATAGTAATCATCCAGCGGCGGCACCGCGATGGATGCTTGGCCGAACTTGATCGTGCCGATCCCCATGCCCTTCATCGCCATGAAATCCATGTGCGAGGTCTGGTGGCCCTGCGGTCGGCCACAGGCCATCAGGCTGTGCGGCTGCATCACCTTGGAAATCCGTTCGCGGGCGTCGTCCAGATCCGACGTTTCGAAGATGCGGCACAGCCGAAGCGCAGAGGCATTGAAGGACGGCGCATTGAAGGACGATGGGGCGGCAGGCATGTCGGCGGCAATCATGTCCATGGCGGCGCATCCTTCTGGCTTTGGACAATCTTCGTAACGATACGGACCCCAAGCAAATCCCATACCGGCTGTCCCCCTATCGGATGCCGGCGTCTTAAACGAGGACGCCCCCGCCAGGACAGGCGGGGGTCGTTCCTCGACCGGATGGAAGTCGAAGGCGAAATCGTCGTCGATCGGCGGATCGACCTTGATGTCGATCTGCATCGTCGGCTTGCGAGAACCGGGGGCGCTGACGAAGACGTGGATGTGGGCGGAACGGGTGCCGGGTGGCCGTGTCCTGCAACGCGGTTTCGGTCCGCTCGATTCCCGTCACGCGAACATCCCCAAATCGGTGCGCCCAGATGGGTGGGCTCGTGCAGTTTGAGAGTTTTTATTGCTGATTATCGTTTGAAACGATGGTCGGGATCCAAAACCGATTGAGTCCTGTTTCCATACCCAGGAGGTATGCGCAGGGCGGTGGGGGGGCCGGTCTCGCATCGGTCGACCCAACGATCTACGGCGGAGAGTCCGCCCGCCGGGCCGACCGAAGGCGATCGGGGATGGCGGCGGCTAGAAATGGAGCAGCAGCCCGGCACGGGTGTAGTCGAAATTCTTTCCGCCTGCCTCCTTCAGGGCATCTCCCGCCTTGAAATGCGTATAGGCGGCATTGACCGTGACAAAGTGGTTCACGTTCCAAAGTGCCGCGAACTCGGCCGTCGCCCCGACATAGCTGCTGGAGGACGCCGACCCTCTGGCCACCAGCACGGTGGGCACCGTATAGACGCCGTCTCCCTTGGATTGGCGCCACATCGCATTGACACCGGCCGAGATCGACAGCCCGTCCAGCGGCCTGACCGTGACCTTCGGATAGACGCTGATCAGGTTCATCGGAACGAAGCTGTTCGATTCCGAAAGCAGCGGGGACAGTGAGAACATCGGGTTGAAGGTGTTGAGCGTCCGCTTCGCCGGATCCCGGTCGCCCGATGCCGCGATTGCCGTGACCGACAGCCGCGGAGCCATGGGTGTACCGGAGAAGCTGTAGCCGCCGGACAGCATCGATCCCCAGGCGCTGATGGTTCCGCTGCCGAAGGAGCCGAACTGATAGGCGAAGTCGCCACTGTAATCCCAGGGACCTGACCGGCCCCACAGGCGGGTACCCACGGTGCGCCGCTCCTCGTCGGCGGTTCCCTGGTTGAAGCGGTTGCCCTTGCGGTCGTATCCGAAGAAATAACCGTCGACATTCAGGCCGGGCAGCACCGATTTGACCGTCGTATACAGGCCGTAATGGTCTAGATCGAGATTTGGCGCATCCTCGAACGCGTAGGTGGATTGGCGGAGCGGATGGCCATAGAAAGCCCTGCCTTCGACATTGCCGTATTTGAACAGGACATGGGCGGCGTCGAAGGCGTTGCGGATGTTGGCGCCCTCTGCCAGGCTCTGGAACAGGCCCGATCCCAGGAAGAACTCCTGCCGCCCAATGCGCGCCGTCACCGTTCCGCCGCCGACCGCAACCGGCAGGTCGATGAACCCCTGCTGAAGATCGAGGTTGCTTTCGTCGTTCGGGGTAAAGGGCCCCTTCTTGCCCGCGATCTCCTCACGGCCAAACTCGATATAGGCCCGCGGCCCGAAGCCGCTCTTGATGTCGACGTGGAACAGGGCGCGGGTCGCCAGCCATTCGTTGCGGCCGAGATTGCGCATCCCGAAGTTCGGCGGTGTGTAGTTCTCGTATTGGGTGCGGAGATCGCCACCGAAACTGATATAGCCGCTGTCGGAAATCGGTATGTATTTGAGCTTGTCGATGAACAGTTCGCGGTTCTTCGGATCGGCGTACCAGGACAGGTCGTCTTCATAGCGAATGAACTGGATCGGGGCCGGGCCCTTCGGGGCGGCGGCGGGATCCGCGGCAAAGGCTGCCTTGCCACAGAAGAGAAGGCTGGAAGACAACAGAAGCAATGTGAAAAACTTGGAACGGCTCTCGTTCTTTCTGGTCATGTCTCTGATTTCCCTGTTCAGGATAGGAAGATTTTTCTTTGACGAATGAATTTTTCATTCGCTGGGCTCCGGGTATTTTTTGAGGACCCCCGGTACTTCCCGGACAAAAGGCAAGGTGGAGCCGTGCGCCGCCCGGCTTGCGCCATTGCGTCGATCACGAAAAATCGCGACTGCGATGGAGGTTTCGGAGGCGGTATCCTGCCCGCCGCCCCTTTGATGGGACAGCGGCGGCGGACAGGATCAGGCCCTCCGGCGCTCCCGTCCCGCCAGCACGACCAGGACAAGGAAGGCGCAGAAGACGGGCACCGTGGCGGCCAGGATGATCTGCTGCGGGGCCAGTTGAAGGGAAAGCGCCGCTCCGCCGACCGCCGGACCGAGGATCGAGCCGATCCGTCCGACCGCCGCCGCCCAGCCGATTCCGGCCGCCCGCAGACGGTCGGGATAGAAGGCGACCGCCAGGGCGCTCTGGCCGACGCAACACGGGATCGAGCCGGCACCGATGCCGAAGACGAGCGGCATCATCAGATCGAGCGGTGCGTGCAACAGCCCGAAGGCAGCCATGCTGACGAGACCGACGATCGTCGCAACCATCAGCGTAAGCGGTGCACCGAGCCGGGAGATCAGCAGGGTCAATGCGATGTTGCCGACCAACCCACCCATCGAGAAGACTGCGGTGCTGGTGGGCGCCAGTTCGCTGGGCATCCCCATGCCGCTCAGCAGCGACGGGATCCAGTACAGCAGGGCGTAGGCGTCGATGAAGACGAGGAAGGAGAACAGCCACAGCAGGATGGTCCGGGCGGCCAATCCGTGGCGGAACAGTTCGCGGACCAGCTTGCCGCCCTCGCCTTTGGGGGTGGATTCGGCATTCCTGAGGACCAGCAGAATGGCGGGCACCAGCAACAGGGGAAGGAGCCCGCCGACGATGAAGATCGCGGTCCATCCGAAATGCGCCATCAACGGAGCGCCGAGAACGCCCCCGACGACACCGCCGGCCGATAGGCCGGTGGCCACCAGGATGGCCGCCGTGCCGCGGTGACGCTCCGGCATGACGCCGGCCGCCGTGGCAACCGCCACCGGCAGCGCCCCGCCCAGTCCGATGGAAGTGACGAAGCGTAGCAGGCTCATCGTGAATACGTCGGTGGCGGTGATGGTGGCCAGCGTGCCCAGCGAGAACAGCAGCACGCTTGTCGCCGCCACCACCCGCTGTCCCCAGCGCGCGACCAGCGCACCGCAGGCGATATAGCCGAGAACGGCCCCGGCGCTGGTGGCAAGGAACACCGGCGCCATCTGGGCCGGTGCGATTCCCCATTCACGGGCCAGAACGGGAGCAGTAAAGGTGATCGCGTTGATGTCGAAACCATCGAACATCGCAATCAGGAAACAGGTGATTACAATAGTATATAGGCTTCTCGTCCTGCCGGACGAAATTGCGTCATTCCCTTCCGCAAATTGGCTGGAAGTCATCTCGTAAGCCTCCTGTTCTGTTCGGAACCCCGTCGATCCGACAAGGACACGCGAGGCCCTTTGATTTTGTTTGGTACTGCTTCTTTGTGCTTGGTTTTTTATCGTGCAAAGGGCGGGGAGGCCGCTCAAACCTCCCGGCAGCCGGGGCATTCGTTCGGGACGGGGAGCGGATGGAACCGCTCCCGGCGATGTGCTAACCGATCAGCCCGGCGGCGTAGATCCGCCGGTCGACATGCAGAACCGCGCGGCCCCGATCATGCGACGGCCAGGCCGGCGTGTCCGGGCCGTTGGGATCCCCCTGCGCCGCGAAGCGCAGAAGAGCACCCTGGAACAGCCGGCAGAGGTCCTCCAGTTCCGCCCGGTTCGCACCGTGCAGCATCGGGGCGGCCTCCTGCCAGACGGCAAGATTCCCGAACAGGAAGGGCAGGTCCAGGCAATGGCAGGCGCCGAGCGCCGCATTGGGCGATTGCCAGTCGAAGCGGTAGACGAAGGTGCGGGCGCCCGTCGGGGCGCAATGGCGAAGTTGGGCTTCGGCGAAATCCATGTTCGGTTGGATGAAGGTATCGTCGCTGCGCAAGTCGCTGAGCAGCGTCTGCGGCGTCGTCGGCACGCGTCCCGTCCGCGCCGCCGACACCACCGCGCCCGCCCGGTCGCCATACAGGCCGGCGATCGCCGCCAGCAGTTGCTCCTCGGTCAGGCCGGCCAGCATCGGGTTGCCGGCATGGAAGGCGGCGTATTCCTCACGGGTCACGCCAACGACGGTGCTGCACCATCCGGCGCTGCCATCCCGGAGCGACGCCAGGGGATCGCGGGGAATCAGCACGCCGTCATAGGCAGGCATGAAGGGCGGTGTGATGTCGCCCGGAGTCGTCGGCGGGCGCCGCAGCAGCTTGCCCTGGGCCTCGATCAGGGTATCGATGGGAATGTCGCGCAACGCCGCGGTCTGGCCCGGCTCCAGCCCGAGCAGTTCGAGCAGGCCCTGGACGATGGGCTTGCACTCCTCCGGTGTCCGCAGCTTGATTCCGGTCGGCGCGCTCATCAGGATCGCCTGGTTGAACAGTGAACGTCCAACAGGCAAGCCCAGCAGGCTGGCGATGCTGTAGGCGCCCGCCGACTGGCCGGCGACGGTGATGCGGTCCGGGTCGCCGCCGAACGCGCCGATCGCCTGCCGGATCCAGCGAAGGGCGGTGATCTGGTCATGCAGCCCCAGATTCGGCGCGGCCAGCCCTTCGATGGGCAGGAACCCCAGCGTGCCGAGACGGTAGGTTATGGTGACGACGACCAGGCCGCTGCGCTCGGCGATGAGCTGACCGTCGTAGCATGGCAGCGATCCACCGCCGGTCATGAAGCCGCCGCCATGGATGAAGACCAGGACCGGTGCCTTGTCGTCGAGCGACCGCGGCGTCCAAATGTCGAGATGCAAGCAGTCTTCGTTCTGGGCCGCCGGGTAGGCGCCCATGACGTCGTCGAGACGGGACGGCAGCTGCGGCGGAATCGGGCCGGGCGCTGTGGCCGGGCGGATGCCCGTCCAACTGATCGGCTCGCCCGGCAATGCGAAGCGGCGGGCGCCCACAGGCGGCGCCGCATAGGGAACGCGCTTGAACGACGAAACGCCGCCGATTCGCTTGCCGGTCAGCCGGCCAAAGGGAGTCGTAGCCACGACATCTTCGATCGCGGTCATCTCGTTTCACCTGACGATGTTTGGATGATTTGAAAAGTATATCGTTTTGTTTACAGTTTGCTCGAGCTAATATTTGAGAACTAACGTCCCAAAAATGGAACGGACATGCACGGTCTGGACGACATGTATCTGTTCAAATGCGTGGTCGAAGCCGGCGGGCTTTCCCCGGCGGGAAGGCGCCTGGGCATGCCGAAATCGACGCTTGCCCGCCGCATCGGCGAGTTGGAGGAGCGGCTCGGCCTGAAATTGTTCCACCGTGGGACGCGGCAGTTCACGCTGACCAATTTCGGCGTCGAATGCTTCGATCACTGCAAGACCATCGCGTCGGAAGCGGACAAGCTGTTGGTTATGGCGGAACGGGCACGCCACAGCCCGACCGGTTTCCTGCATGTGGTCTGTCCACCCGTCCTCGGCTCCGTTCTGGTCGAAACGCTGGCGGCCGAGTTCCTGGCGACCGCGCCCGGCGTCCGTCTGCATCTGGAGGAATCCTTCGGGATCTTCGATCCGCGTGGGGTGCAGGCGGATCTGGTGATCTTTCCCTCCTTCACGCCTCTGCCCGATGCCGCCCTGGTCGCCCGGAAGATCCTGACCTCGCCGTATGTTCTGGTCGCCCATCGGGAGTTTGTTGCCGAAAACGGTCATCCCGGCGACCCTGCCGATCTGAAGAGCATGAGTTGTCTTGGACTTGGCAGCCGCTCGTCGGACTGGGTCTGGACATTGACGCGCGGCGACCGGACAACGGCGGTCCGCTTCGAACCGCGCTTCAGCACGACGCTTCCGACAGCGCTGCTGCAGGCCGTGCACCGGCGGCTCGGCATTGCCTCCCTGCCGGAGGCACTGTGCCTGAAGGACATCGGGACGGGCGATCTCGTCCGGGTCCTGGGGGACTGGTTTCCGCAGCCCGTGACCATCTATGCGATCTATCCGAACAATCGCACTCTGACGGTTGCGGCGCGTCAGTTCATCGATCTCCTCATGCTCCGTTCCCCCGATATTCTTTCTCCTTCCCCCTTGTCTGGCGCGAAGTCGTGAGGTGATGTGGTGGACGGCCCTTCCGGTGCAAGAGTGAAATCCGTAGTGACGGCCGATAGGATGCATCTATGTGTCCGGCCTGTTTTCGCAGCCGTGGCTGCTGGCCTTGATGAATTCCGCGGATCGAAGCCCAAATCACCTCAACGCGCTCGAAGGCGCTTGGTCCCCGTGAGTTTGATCGATCCCCGGCCCAGCCGGTTCGTCATCACGTCTCACCACCCTGGCACATCCACCCGCCGAGCAATCTCTCGCTTTGCCGGGTGAACAACGACTACGCGGCGACCGGCGCCTCGTAGGTTTTTCCGCGTGTCATCACCGCCCAGGCGATGCGGGCAGTTTTGTTGGCCAAGGCTACGGCGGCCAGCTTCGCCGGCTTGCGCTCCAACAGCTTCGTCGCCCAGCTTCGGCTAGCGTTGTCTTTGCGGGCCAACCGAATGACCGCTGTGGCGCCGACGACGAGCAGGCGCCGGAGGTAACCGTCGCCCTGCTTGCTGATGCCAACCTGCCGCTCCTTGCCGCCGCTGCTGTGCGCTTTCGGCGTCAGGCCAAGCCACGCGGCGAACTGGCGGCCGGATCGGAACAAGGTTCCGTCCGGCACAGCCGCCGCGATCGCACTGGCGGTGATCGGACTGAGATGGTCCCCGTTTCCCGGACAGCTTGGCGGCTGGAATAAGCTTGGTTCAGATTCGTATCACGCCGCCAATCTGATCTGGTCCCTTGTGCCCTCGTAGGCTGAACCGCCCCAGGTTTGCTGGAGGCCCAATTTTCTGAGTATCTGTTTGTAGAGTTCATGCGCTGACTTCCAAGGACTCGAGCCGCTGCAAACAAGTTCTCAGGTCGTCGTTGTTGCCCCCTGCGGCGCGAACCAGCTGGCCATCCACCGCGAGAAGTCGTCGACCAGAAGGAACAGGGCGGGGATGACCAGCAGGCTGAGCATGGTCGAGGTCAGCAGCCCGCCGATCACCACCACGGCCATCGGTTGGCGGAAGCTGGGGTCGGCGCCCAGCCCCAGCGCGATCGGCATCATGCCGGCGCCCATCGCGATGGTGGTCATCAGGATCGGGCGGGCCCGCTTGTGGCAGGCGTCGATCAGCGCATCCACCCGCCCCAGCCCGTGATCCCGCCGCGCCATCACCGCGTACTCCACCAGCAGGATCGAGTTCTTGGTGACGATGCCCATCAGCATCAGCAGCCCGATGACGGTCGGCATGGAGAAGCTCATCCCCGCCACCAGCAGCGCGAACAAGGCACCGCCCACCGACAGGGGCAGGGCAGCCAGGATGGTCGCCGGTTGGAGGAACTCGTGGAACAGCAGCACCAGCACCGAATAGATGCAGAATACGCCGACCGCCATCGCGGTGCCGAAGCCGCCGAACAGCTCGTTCATCCGCTCCAGTTCCCCCTGTTCGACGAGGTGGACCGAGGCAGGAAGCGCCTTCATCGACGGCAGTGCCTTGGCCTCCCGCATCACCTCGCCCAAGGCGCGGCCGGCCAACTCCACCGACAGGGTAACGTTGCGCGAGCGGTCGATGCGGTCAATCTGCGACGGACCGCTGCCGAAGCCGATTTCCGCAATCGAGGCGAGCGCCACCGTTCCGTTGGCGCCCTTCACCCGCAGCTGGTCCAGCGCCGACAGGTCGGTGCGCACCGCCGGGTCGAGCCGCACGCGAACGGCGATCTGGCGCTGGGGCAGGTTGAGCTTGGAGATGGAGGACGAATAGTCGCCGTAAGTCGCCATCCGCACCGCATCCGCCATGTCCTGCGACGTGACGCCCAGCGCCGCCGCACGGGCGAAGTCCGGCCGGATTTGAATCTCCGGCCGTTGGAGCGCCGCCCCGGAGGTGACGTTGCCGATGCCGGTCAGCCGGCGCAGATCGGCCTCCACCGCGTCGGCGGCCTGCTGCAAGGCGGTCGGGTCGTCGCTGGCCAGCGTGATCTGCAACTGCTCGCCGTTGTTGCCGCGCCCGACCTCGACCCGCGCGCCGGGAAGGCGCCGCAACAGGGTGCGCATCTCCGCCTCCACTGCCGCCTGACTACGGTGGCGTTCCGACCGTGGCGCCAGTTCCACCGTCAAGGATGCGGTGCGTGGGCTGGTCGTCGTGGTGGCGTCCATGCCGCCGCCCATTGTCGCCGTCCCGACCGCAGTGAACACCCCCGTCACCTCCGGCACGCCGCGCAGCAGCGCCTCCGCCTGCAAGGCGAGATTGGTGGTGTCGTCCAGCGCGGCGTCGGGCGGCAGGGTCAGTGTCACCTGGCTCTGCGCGTCGTCCTGCGCCGGCAGGAAGCCGGTGGGCAGCAGCGGGATGATCGTCAGCGACAGGGTGAAGAAGGCGACCGCCGCGAAGGCCGTCCACCAGGGATGGCGAAGGCAGGCCCGCACGGTGGCGAGATAGGTCAGCATCAGCCGGCCGTCGCGCTCTTCCGTGGGCTGCGCCTTCATGAACTGTGCTGCCATCATCGGGGTCAGCAGACGCGCCACCAGCAGCGACGCCAGCACCGCCACCGCCGCCGTCAAGCCGAACTGGCGGAAGATGCGACCCGGAATCCCGCTCATGAAGGCGGTCGGCAGGAACACCGCCACCAGGGTGAAGGTGGTGGCGATCACCGCCAGCCCGATCTCGTCGGCCGCCTCCATCGCGGCGTCGCGGGCGGATTTGCCCTGGCGCAGGTGGCGGGCGATGTTCTCCACCTCGACGATGGCGTCGTCGACCAGGATGCCGACCACCAGGGCCAGCGCCAGCAGCGAGACCGTGTTCAGGCTGAAGCCCAGCAGATGCATGGCGGCGAAGGCCGGCAGGATCGACAGCGGCAGGGCCACCGCCGCGATCAGCGTCGCCCGCCAGTCGCGCAGGAACCACCAGACCACCACCACCGCCAGCAAGGCGCCTTCCAGCAGCAGATGCATCGAGCCGCGGTAATTCTCCAGGATCGGGGTGACCGTGGTGCTGGCCTCGGTGATCGTCACCTCCGGGTGGGCGGCCGCGAAGCTGGATACCGCCTTGCGCGCCGCCTCGGCCACGCCGGCGTCGGAGAAGCCCTTGCTGCGGGTGACCTGGAAGGCGATCACCGGCTTGCCATCGAGGAAGGCGCGGGTGCTGCGGTCGGCATGGGCGTCGCTCACCCGCGCCACCTGATCGAGCCGGACATGTCGGCCGTCCGACAGCGGGACGGCGATGGCGGCCACCTCCTCCACCGTGCCGACGGCACCCAGCGTGCGCAACGACTGCCGTTTGCCGCCGATCTCGCCCTGGCCGCCGGAATTGTCGGCCTGCACCGATTTCAGCGCGGTCGACACGTCGGACGGGGTCACCCCCAGCCCGGCCATCAGCGCCGGATCGAGGTCGACATGGACCTCGCGGTCGATGCCGCCGATCCGGTTCACGCCGGCCACGCCCTTGGCCGACAGCACCGCCTTGGTCACGTCGTTGTCTATGAACCAGGACAGGTCCGTCTCGTCGAGCCGGTCGGAACGGACGCTGTAGGTCAGCAGCGCGCGGGTTTCCGCCGTCACCTTCGACACGCTGGGCGTGGTCATGCTCGCCGGCAGGTCGGCCTTGGCGCCGTCCACCGCGTTGCGCACCTCGTTCAGCGCCTCCTCGCCGTTCTTGTCGATGTCGAAGGTGACGCTGATGGACACGGCGCCGTCGGTGATGGTGGTGGTGATGTGCTCGATCCGGCTCAGCGAGGCCAGCTTGTCCTCGATCTTGCGGGCGACCTGCGTCTCCAACTGCGCCGGGGCGGCGCCTTCCAGCGATGCGCTGATGGTGACGGTGGGCAGATCCATGTCGGGGAACTGCTGGATGCCGAGCCGGTCGAAGCCGATCAGGCCGAGCAGGGTCAGCAACATGAACAGCAGCAGCGACGGAACCGGGTTGCGGATCGACCAGGTGGACAGATTCATGATCAACGCCCTCCGGTCACGGCTGCGGGCAGGGTGGCGACATCCGTCGGTCCGTGACCGACAGCGGCGGACGGCGGAGGCCCGACGGTGACCGTCGCGCCGTCGGACAGGAAGGCGCCGCCCGTCTCCACCACCTGCGCATCGGCGGACAGGCCGGACAGGATCTCCACCCGGTCGCCCTGCCGCCGTCCGGTGGCGACGATCCGCCGGGTTACCCGGCCGTTCTCGCCGATGGTGAAGACCTGCGACCGCCCGTCGCGCAGAACCACGGCGGATTGCGGCAGGGTCAGCGCCGGGCTGTTGCCCAACTCGATGCTGCCGCTGGCATAGCCGCCGGCCAGCGCGCCGCTTCCGGCCGGCAGTGACACATAGACGATGCCGCGACCGGTGCCGCTGTTGAGCGCCGGGGCCGCCTGCCGCACCGTTCCCTCCACCGTCTGCCCATCGGGCAGGGTCACCCGTGCGGTCTGGCCGGACCGGACCTGCGGCACCTGACGGGCGTCCAACTCCGCCTGCCATTCCACCCGGCTTTGCCGTTGCAGCCGGAACAGCTCGGTCCCTGCCGACACCACCGTGCCAAGCGTGGCGGAGCGGGAGGTCACCACCCCGTCATCCACCGCCCGGATGCTGGTCCGCGCCAGCGTGATCCGGCTGCTGTCCAGGTCGGCCTCGGCCGATGCCAGGCTGGCCCTCGCGGTCTCTTCGGTGATCAGGTATTCGGTCACCTGCTGGTCCGACAGCGCGCCGCTGCCCTTGACCAGACGGGCGCGCTTGGCGTTGGCCTGTGCCTGCGCCAGCGATGCCCTGGCCTGCGCCACCAGCGCCTCCTGCTTGCGGACATCGGCCTGCACGCTGTCCTGAGCCAGCCGCGCCAGTTCCTGTCCACGGGTGACCTGGGTTCCGACATCGGCGAACAGCTGGGTGATGCGCAGGTTTCCGGTCTCGGCGCCGATCACCGCTTCCTGCCACGCCGCCAAGGCGCCACTGGCCGGCAGGGTCTGCGCCCAGTCCTCACGGTGAGGAACTGTCGCTGTGACGGTCAGCACGCTGTTGCGCGTGGTGGATACGGCGGGCCGGGTGACGGTGCCGTCCTGCGGTCCGGTCTCTGTTTCGCCTAGGGCCGCGGCAAGGCCGGCAGCGGCGGCCAGCCCAAGTCCGGCCGCAAATCCGATGATCTGCTTGCGGGTGAGGAGGCTCACGATGCGTCTCCGCTCTTCCGGGTGTCCGGTGTGGTGGCTTGGGCGGCGGTTTGCGCGAGTGCCCTGGCGGGCGTTCCCGCCTGCCAGCCGCCGCCCAGCGCCTTGTAGAGGGCGATCCAGTATTCGATCTGGTCGCGCTGTACGGTGATCAGGGAAATCTCGGCGTTCAGCGCGTTGCGCAGGGCTTCCTCGCGGTCAAGCAGGCTGGCCCCGCCGGCCCGCCAGTTGCGGTCGATCGCCTCGAAATAGGTGCGATAGCCCTCTGCGGCGTTGCGGGCGTCGCTGGTACGCCGGGTGGCGGCATCCAGCCGGACCAGCGCCTGCTCCACCTCGCGGATGGCGGTGCGCACCCCGCTGCGATAGGCGGCCAGCTGGTACTCATAGGCGGCCTGCGCGCTGTCCACCGCCGCGGCCCGCTTGCCGGCATCGAACAGCGGTGCGGTCAGCGACGACCCCAGCAGCCACGTCGTCATCAGGCTGCCCAACGCCGTGCCGGACCGCGCGATCTCGCCGCTGAAGGACAGGCTGGGATAGCGGTCGGCTTCCGCCACGCCGATTTCCGCGCTGGCCGCCGCCAGTTCCCGCTCCAGCGAGGCGAGGTCTGGCCGTTGCGCCAGCACCGCCGCCGGCACGCTGTCGACCGCGAAACCCTCCGGAGCGGGCAAGGGCGGGGGTGCGTCCGCCGGCTCCCGCATCCGCTGGCGCAGGTCGGCTTCCTCCAACCCGGTCAGCGAAACCAGCGCTTTCACCAGCACGTCGCATTCGGCCTGCTGTTCGACGGCGCTGGCGCGCAGGCTGGCGGCGCTCGCCTCGGCCAGCGACCCGTTGACCGGCGAGGTGAAGCCGGCCCGCATGCTGGTGGCGGTGGCCCGCGCAGTGTCGGCCTGCGACGCCGCCTCGTCGGCATAGGCGCGGGCCAGCAGCCGGCAGGCACGGTATTGCACATAATCGTCGGCGACCTCGGCGGCCAGCGAGACGCGGGCGTCGTGCCAGTCGTCGGTGCGCGCCTCCAGCCGCGCCTCGGCGGCTTCCTGGGTGCGGCGCAGCTTGCCGAACAGGTCGAGTTCCCACGAGGCGTCGAGCGTCCCGGACAGCGTGTTCGCGGTGGCGACCCCGCCCAGCGCCGACTGCTTCGCCCGCTGGGCCGTGCCGCCGGCCGTCACGGTGGGAAGCCGGTCGGCACGGTCCTGCGCCACCGTGGCGCGCGCCTTGGCGATGGACGCCCAGGCCTCGGCCAGCGACGGGCTGCCCGCCTCCGCCGCCTGGAGCAGGCCGGTCAGCGCCGGATCATGGAAGCGGTCCCACCATCCAACCAGGGATGCGGTGCCCACCCGGGCCGGCAGCGGCGCCGACCATGCGGTCGCCGCCGCTGCCGGTGCGCGGTAATCGGGTCCGACCGCGCAGGCTCCCAGCACCAGGGCCGCGGTCATTGCCGCGGCGTTTCGAAACAGACTGCGCATGCCACACAAAGATCCATCAGCATATCGGTTGGCCCGATATAGCGTGGCGCTGTGTCAAGCAGGGTTAAGTGAGCGTAAAGTTAGGTAAAGGTTGGCGGGTATCGCTTTCCCGGGAGTTCATTGCCGTTGACAGCCCCGCATTCCTGGATCGACTGTGTGGCATGATCAAGGTCTTGCTTGTCGACGACGATGTCGACCTGACGGCGATGCTCGTCGAATATCTGGCGCAGGAGAACTTCGAGGGCCACGCCGTCCACAACGGCGAGGATGGTGTTGCCGCGGCGCTGGGCGGCGGCTATGCCATCGTCGTGCTGGACGTGATGATGCCACGCCTCAGCGGGATCGAGACGCTGCGCCGCATCCGCCAATCCAGCCGCGTTCCCGTGCTGATGCTGACGGCGCGTGGCGACAACATCGACCGCATCACCGGTCTCGACCTCGGCGCCGACGACTATGTTCCGAAGCCTTGCTCACCGGGCGAACTGGTGGCGCGCCTGCGCGCCATCCTGCGCCGCACCGAACCGCAGCCGACACCGGCTGCGTCGGCGTCGGCTGCCGCCACCGTCAAGGCCGGGCCGCTGCTGCTGTGCCCCGGCAGCCGCACGGCGACGCTGGAGGGCCGGACGCTCGATCTGACCGGCACCGAATTCAACCTGCTGGAGGTTTTGGCTCGCGGCGCCGGCCATCTGATCAGCAAGCAGGAGCTGTCGCAGCGGGCGTTCGGCCGGCCGCTCAGCCCGTTCGACCGGCGCATCGACGTCCATGTCAGCAGCATCCGGCAGAAGCTGGGCACCCGCGGCGACGGCCGGTCCTGGATCCAGACGGTGCGCGGCATGGGCTATCAACTGGTGACCGACTGACCATGCCCAATCCCGTCTCGCGCCTGTTCCGCCCTGGCAGGGGGGGCCTGTTCTGGAAGCTGTTTCTATCGCTGTGGCTGGCGATGGTGCTGTCCTTCGTCGTCGGCGTCTTCTACCTGCATCTGGCCGGCTATCGCGATGCGATGGACAATCTGGACTCGGTGCGGACTGGGGTTCTGCTGTCGACAGCGGAAGGCCTGCTCAAGCGGTCGGGCACGGACGCCGCGGTGGCCGCCATCGCCGATTGGAACGCCGATCCGGCCTCCCCCCCGGTGGCGCTGCTCACCGATGACGGCCGCCGTCTGGTCGGTTCCCCCGCCGCGCTGACCGGCTACCGCCGCAGCGTGCAGGCCGATGACGGCCGTCGTTTCATGCTCGTCACCGCCCTGGACTCGGTCTGGACGCTCAAACCCCAGCCGTCCATCCTGATTCCGCTGGTGTCGGGCGGCTTGGTGGCGTTGCTGTTCAGCAGCCTGCTCGCCTGGTATCTGTCGCGTCCGCTGCGCACGCTGAGCTGGGCCCTGCATGCCGTGTCGCGCGGCGACTTCGCCACCCGCGTCCGTCACCGCATGGGCGGACGGCGCGACGAGATCGCCGCACTCGGCAGCGATTTCGATCGCATGGCCGACCGTCTCCAGCAGTTGGTGGAGGGTCGCCAGCGCCTGCTCCACGACATCTCGCATGAGCTGCGCTCGCCGCTCACCCGCATGCAGGCGGCCATCGGCCTGCTGCGCCAGAATCCGGGCAAGACCGCCGCAATGGTCGAGCGCATCGACCGCGAGGCGGACCGGCTCGACACCATGGTGGGAGAGCTGCTGACCCTGGCGCGGCTGGAGGTCGGCTCCGAAGTGATTTCCCGCGAACGCGTCGATCTGATCGAGTTGTTGGCCGCCATCGTCGACGATGCCGCCTTCGAGGCGGAAGCCTGCGGCCGTGGCGTGCGGCTGGCGGCCGACGGTCCGTTCGTCTGCACCGTTGCGGCCGAGGTGCTGTGCCGGGCTTTCGAGAACATCATCCGCAACGCAGTCAAATTCACCGCCGAAGGCACGGTTGTCGAGGTCACGGCCGCCACCGGCCGGGGAGGGCTTCGGGTTACCGTGGTCGATTATGGTCCCGGCGTGCCAGAGGATATGCGCGACAAGATATTCGAGCCTTTCCTGCGCCTGGATGCCACGGCCCCGGCGACGGCGGGCTTCGGTCTCGGCCTCGCCATCGCCCGCCGCGCCGTCGAATCGCACGGCGGAACGGTCTTGGCCACCGGCGCCCCGCAAGGGGGGTTGGCCATCGAGATCACGCTGCCGGCTGTTGATCAGCTCAGAAGCAGGACGCCCTGTCAGAGTTGAGTCCGAACCTGTTTGTGGATATCACGCGCTGACCTATTGGGGAACTGGCCGCTTCAAGCACCTGGCGAGCGAACGGCGGTTCAGTCCACGCAACGTGCGCAAGAACCGCCGAACCAGGGCAAGATCACCCTTCCCGTTTTGCGGCATCTGCGATGCAGTGGGGCGCGATGCGCATTTCCCCGGTAGGCGCCGATCGATTCCTCGACGCACCATCGCGTTCGAGATCCGCAACGATGAGAGCCGCGGCGGATTTAAGTTCCGTTGCGAAGCGCGCCGCGCCTTCCTCCAGCGTCAAGGCGGACGCGATCATCAACTCGGCCCCAGCCCCTGCAGCTGGTGGGAGACGATGAAAGGAGGCACCGATCCAAGCTGAGGGCGTCGGCTTGATCCTGGTGCGGCTGAACGAGAAGTCGGGAACGGTTCCCAGTGCCGTCACGGTCCTGGATGTCGGCAATATGCACAGCGGCGTTCAGGAGCAGGCCGAGCGTGTCGACGAGGATATGGGACTTGATACCCTTGATCCTCTCGCCTGCGTTATAGCCGACCGGGTTCCGGATCGCATGACGATCTGGCTGTTCCGCGAGGCCCTGGTGACGGCGGGGGCGATGGAGGGGCTGTTCGCCCGCTTCGACGCGGAGCTGAAGGAACGCGGCTGCTTCGCGCTGGGCGGCCAGATCGTCGATGCCTCCATCGTGGAAGCGCCCAGGCAGCGGCTGAGCAAGGAGGAGAACCGGCAAATTGATGTCCGCTCAGGCCATGGCAGTGCACAACATGCGAACGATGGTGGCTCCCGCATCCTGTAGGATTTCCTCCGACACCATGGCGATCAGCAACTCGTCCTCGACGATCATGATCCGGCAGCCTTCCAGATGCTGTCCGGTCATCGGGCATTCTCAAGGGAGGCAGGGCTTTCGTCGTCGCTCCTCGTCTGGGCGACCGGTACGGTGAACGTCGCCTGGAGGCCGGTCGGATCGTAATCCACCACGACATCGCCACGCAGTTCGTAGCGGATTTTCTGGGTGATCAGTTTGGAGCCGAAGCCATGATGGGTGGGAGGCGACACCGGGGGACCGTCCGTCTCGCGCCAATGGACGAGCAGCACCGCATCGGCATCCCTCTGCCCGAACTCCCAGGTCAAGGCGACGCGCCCTTCCGCCACGGACAACGCGCCGTATTTCAGCGCGTTGGTCACCAACTCGTGGATCACCATGCCGAGCGCCAACGCAGCCTTGGGCCGGAGTTGAACGGCAGGCCCATCAACGGCAAAGCGTCCTTCGCTGGTGGCATAAGGCTTCACCTCGTTGAGCACGACGTCGCTGAGGGGAATGTTCCCCCAACGGTCACGGGTCAGCAGATCGTAGGTGCTGGCAACCGCCTGCAGGCGCCCGAGAAACGCCGTGCATTCCGGTGCCTCGGCAATCGCCTTCAGAGTCTGCTGGGCCAGGGCGGTGACGACGGCGAGCATGTTCTTGACGCGGTGGTCGAGTTCACCGATGAGTTGGCGCTGCTGCTCCTCGGCCTCCTTGAGCGACGTCACGTCCACGAAGGTCAACAACAGGCCTTCCAGATCGTTGCGGGCTTTCCGGTAAGGCAGGATGCGCATCATGTAGTGCCTGGTCCCGTCCCTGGACCGAACCGCCTTTTCCACGGTCGCCGGGTCGGTAAGCGCATGTCTCAGATCCGAATCCAGATCGACCTGATCGAGATGGCTGACGATATCGGTCAGCGGACGACCGCGGTCGGTCGCGATCAGATTGAAAATCTGGGTGATCGCCGGCGTGAAACTCCGGATCAGCAGGGACCGGTCCAGGAAGATGATCCCGATCTGGGTGCTGTCGAACAGATTCTGTAGATCGCTGTTGGATTGATCCAGCTCCTCGACCTTGCCGTTGAGTTCGATATTGACAGCGTGAAGCTCCTCATTGACGGATTGCGTTTCCTCCTTGGCCGTTTCCAGCTCCTCATTGGTTGCTTGCAGCTCCTCGTTGACCGAGATGAGTTCCTCGTTGGCGGACTTGAGTTCCTCCAATGAGGTTTCATACTCTTCGATCGTGCTCTGGAGACGCTCCTTGGTATCGCGAAGTTCCCGTTCCAGCTGCTCCACCGCAACGGGATCCTGACTCCAGTGACGTTCCTTGCCGTAGATCTCCTCCGCAGGACTTGGACCTCCGACATCGGAAAACAGGACCAGGAAGAAGGCTTCCCCGTCGCGGTCGAACGGCTCGATCGTCAGATCGAGCACTTGGACACGATCGTCCACCTCCACCGCCAGGTGTTTGCGGGTTACCGGCTTGTGGGTCTGCACAGCCTCGTGCAGGGCGCCGCGAAGATCGAGCCGCAGTCCCTTGCGGGCCATCGCCAGAAGCTGGCGGTTCGGGGCGCCGGGAGGCGCCTGAAGGTACTTGCCGGTGTTGGCGGAATAATAGACCACCTCACCGTTCTGGTTGACGACGACATGGGCCGGAGCGAAGCGCTCCAGCACGCGCGCCTCCACATGTCCACGCAGATTGGCGGCATTGGACTGGATCGTGCGGGGGGTCTCGGCCGATCCGCGAGGCGTGCGGCCGCCATGCTCCGCCATGGCGAAGGGAATGGTCACGGAAACCGCATCCTGCCGGCGGAACAGGCGATGCTTTTTGTCGATGGGCACGAACAGCGTCTGATGCTGCCCGATCGTCTCGGCCACGCCGAGGAAAAGATAGCCGCTGGGGCGCAATGCATAGTGGAACATCGGGATCACCCGGTCCTGAAGTCCCATCCCCAGGTAAATGAGCAGATTGCGGCACGAAATCAGGTCGATGCGTGAAAAGGGCGGGTCACGGACGACGCTGTGCGCCGAGAAGATGCACAGGTCGCGCACCTCCTTGCGAACGAGATAGCTGGTGCCGTCTTCAGTGAAATGGCGTTTGAGCCGGTCCGCCCGCACATCCCGCACCAGATTGGCGGGATAGCGCCCGGTGCGTGCCACTTCCAGGGCATGCTCGTCGATGTCGGTGGCGAAGACCTGGATCTTCGGCACGCTGTGGAGGGTTGCCGCATATTCGGACAGCAGCATGGCGATGGAGTATACCTCCTCGCCGGTGGCGCAGCCCGGCACCCAGACGCGCACCGCATCGCCGGCGCTTTTCCCGGCGAACAGATGCGGGATGACGAGGTCCTCCAGCGCCTGGAAGGTCTCGCCGTCGCGGAAGAAGGTGGTGACGCCGATCAGCAGATCGCGAAACAGTGCCGCGGCTTCCGTACGGTCCTCACGCAGGTGTTCGACATAGCTGTCGATGTCCGTCAGCCGCAGGGCCTGCATCCTGCGTTGGACACGGCGGAGGAACGTGTTGTGCTTGTAGCCCTGGAAATCGTGTCCGATCTGATTGCGCAGAATGGTGGTGATGCTTCTGCGTGCCGCTTCCAGCCGCGCATCCTCTTGAACATCCTTCTCACCCATCAGATCGCCCAGCGACGTGGCGGTTCGCGCGAAGTCCACCAGCGTCGCCGCCATCGTTTCGACCGGCGCGACAAGGTCGACGACGCCGGTGGCGATGGCGCTGCTCGGCATGCCGTCATGGCGGGGAATTCCGTCATGCCCCTGGGCGATGGTGAAGCCGCCCCGTTCCTTGATCGCCTTGATGCCCAGGGTGCCGTCGCTGCCGCCGCCCGACAGGATGACACCCACCGCTCTTTCACCGCAGTCGCTGGCGAGTGAACTGAGGAAGAGGTCGATCGGGTTGCGCTCGCGGTGAGAGGCGCTGTCCGGCCGGACATGCAGCCGACCGTTGTCGATGGTCAGCAGGGTTCCTGGCTGCAGGGTGTAGATGCGGTTTGGCTCGACCAAATCCCCATCGCAGGCCTGATGCGCCGGCGTGGGCGTGCATCGGCCGATGATGTCGGCCAGCAGGCTTTCGTGTTCCGGCGACAGATGCGTCACGACCACGAAGGCCATGCCGCTGTCGGCAGGAACGGCGCCGAACAGCCCCTCCAAGGCCTCCACCCCGCCAGCGGATGCGCCGATCCCGACGATCGGGAAGGATGCCTTGTCGCTCATGCTGCTGCCCTTCCACAGATCCTGACGATGCGGATCGATGTCGTTTGAGGATGCCGGGGATGGCGCCCTTGTCGGCGATGAGCTTTTCTACATTTCAACTGGAGCACCCCCTCGGGACGATGGCCGGCCGTCCCTGGTGGCGTTCTTCCTCACAGTCGATGCCAAACTTTGACGTGGACGGTCAACTCACTCTTTAGCACCCTCTTTCGGTTGCGCACCACCGTCATCGTCCCAGTTGCGCAGCGGGGTGCCGCCCTCCCGCTGGCGTAGACGCTCATCGCCGATCCTTACGGTCATCGGTGGCAGGGACGCGGTTTGAATGAACATTTTCCCGTTCAGGAAATGGACTTCCGCCGAACGATGTTTCAGTTGCACGGTTTGCATGACGCGATCTCCTCTGCGGTACAGTTCGGTGCGGAGCGGCTATCCGCGATGGGCGGAGCATTGCTCCACCCGGTCCTCGCAACGCTGTTCATCCGGGCGGGAGAGTTCCGTTTCCCGCCGATTCCAGGAGCCGGCCCAGCTCATCGGGGTCGATGAGCACCGTCTGCTCCATCGCCATTCCGCGATTGGACTGCGGAAGACGGATCCAGGTCGCGCTGCGCCGATACACAGGGAAGGAGAGCGAGCCGATCAACTCCTCGTCGGTCTCCACGACGTAGCTTCCCGCCGGTTGCACACCGTCGACGCCGCTCAAGGCAAAAGGATGGGCGAACGTCACGGTCCTGCTGGTGGTGCGGGTGAATGCGGTGCTCATCGAAGGGTGCTCCCATTCTTGTCCGGCGGATGTCCTTGAAAGCCGCTGCCTATCCGCCCGAACTGGAGAACAGCAACCCGGCAAGAAAGCCGACCGAGACGCCAAGTGTCAGATAAGCCATGTTCTTCCATTTCGGTGCGGACAAAGCCCAGGCGGCACGCTCTGAAACCATCCACTCCGACAACGTCCCGTGCGTGAGCGACATGACGATCTCCTCCCGGATATTTGTTTCGAAATATGGGGCTGCCAAATTTTATTGCAATGGTGATGGCCAAATAATAATATTGACGCTTATTTTATTCCTGCTGCTGCCTGCCTCCGCCGGACAGGATCCTCTACCTCAATGATTCTTGAGCGTCCCTTCTGCTGCCTTCTCTCGATTTGGCGCGATTGAGCAACGGCTTGCATGCCAAAGCACGCAGCAAGAACCTGCCATACGCCGCTTTGTCGGATGGGATGCCGGTCCAACAGCATTGGTGATCATGTCCGGACGGATGATCTTCCATCCCGCAGATCCATAGACGGCCCTAACCGATATGAGCGACGGCTAAAAAAACATGGACCGGACCGCCTCGACCGACTGCCAGACGGTGATCGTCGTGGCGATGAGAACGGCGGCGGCCATCGCCAACGACACTGCCAACAACACCCCGTCCTCTTCCAGATAGGCCAAGGCGATCAGCATGATCGTCACCGCCGGGACGACATTGCTCAGCGGAATGGGAACGAAGAAGACGCCTGCCAGCACAAGGACGACCAATCCGACCACGCGCGTCGTCGTCTCGAACGGCATCTTCCAGCGTGGGCGTATGACCGTCTCCATGCGCCTCAACACCGGCACGGTGCGATCGACCATCCGGACCAGCCGCTGTGTCGAGAAACGCCGCGACATGATCGTCCTGGGAAAGGCCGGGGTTTCCCGCGCGAGGATCATCTGGAGGGCGGGAATGGTCAGCAGCAGCCCGACGACCGGCGATGTTCCCGGAGTCAGCCCGATCAGCGCCAGCAACAGCAGAACGACGCCGAAGGAACGCTTTTGCAACCTGTCCAGCAGCCAGCCGAATGTGACCCCTTCGGCCGGAGCTTCGGCGAGCAGACCGCGCAAAACCTCGGATGTCGGGATATGCGGGGGCAAGGACGAGGTCATGGCCGCATCGCTCCGGCCGTTTCGGTGGGGCGACACCTGTCTGTCATGCCGGGATCGACACCATTATGGTCGTGCCGGCGCCGGACCCCACGGTCAGGCCGCCTTTGACCTGCTCGGTCAGCAACTCCATCAGGGTGAGGCCGAGCGACCCCGTGCGTCGTTCGTCGGCCATGCCGATGCCATCGTCACTGATGCTCATGCGCAGGACTTCGTACGAGATTTCCCGGAACGAGACGGCGATGCGGCCGGATCGCCCGTCCGGGAAGGCGTATTTCAGCGCATTGATCATCGCCTCGTTGGCGATGAGGGCCAGCGGGATGGCCTGATCCGGTTTCAGGAACACCTCGTCGGCGTCGACATCCAGCACCACCCGCAAACTCTGTGCAGGCTCGAAGGACACTAGAAGGTTGCGGCACAGCATCCGCAGATATCCCCCGAATTCGATCTCCTGCAGGCCCTGCGTCCGGTAGAGCGTCTCGTGGATCTCGGCCATGCGGTCCAGCCTTTCCACGGCGCTGTGCAGTGCTTCCTGCACGGCCGGTTCCCGGCCATGTGTGAGGTCCAACTGGATGCGCAGGAAGGACGAGGCCATCTGGAGGGTGTTTTTGACGCGGTGGTTCACCTCCTTCATCAGGTTGTCCTTGTCGCGCAGCAGCACGTCCTTGTCGGCAAGGGTGTTGCGCAGCACATGCTCCACCTCGGTGCGGCGTTCCACTTCGGCGGCAAGTTGGCGATTGAGTTCATCCAGCCGCCCGGTGCGCACCGAAACACGGTGATCGAGTTCTTCGTTGAGCTGGCGCAATCCGTCTTCCGCCGCCTTGCGCTCGGTGATGTCGACAAAGGACACGAAATGGTAGCGGATACGGTCTTCCTCGAATACGGGTGCGACATGCTGGAGCAGCCATAGCGGCTTTCCATCCCTCCGATAGAGCCGGACCTGGCGCACGATGGCCTCACCGGCGCGTAGGGCAAGGTCGATGGCGCGCGCCACCTCCGGGTCGGTGCCGGAGCCGGACAGCAGATGATAGCTCTTGCCCAGAATCTCTTCGCGCGCATGACCGCTGAGCCTGGTGAATGCGGCGTTGGCGAAGACGATCGGGATATCCGGCAGGGTGGGATCGGCGATCAGCATGGGCATCAGGGTCGTTTCCGCAGCCACCACGAAGGGGCCTCCGCGCGCTGTCTCCGTCCTGACCATTCTCTCTGCGTCCTGTTGGTCGCGGGGATTATCGGGCATGCAGCGCTCCCTCGTCGGATCCTTTGTTCGAAAAGGATACAGCTGCTGAAAGCAGCCTTCCCAGGCGAAGAAGTGGCAGAGCCCGTTCGCCATATTGGCGCAGATTGAGAAAATATACCGATTGATCCATGGCGAAAATCTCCTGGCCTTCTTGCGTATATGAAATATAGTTCCGCGAACATCAAAAGAACATACCCTTTATATTTGGCAATTTATAGTCCTTGTGTTCAGATTATATTTTTAGAGCCATTGATATTTTGCGGTGCGGCATAATATAGAATGAAGCCAGCGAGGCAGAGCACAGTGCTCCCTTTCAGCTTTCGCACCCCAAACAGTCATGGAGACGTCATGGACGACGGCACTCATCCCACCCCCACCAATCGCCCGACCAATCGCCCAATCATTCGCAGTGCCAGCGACGAAGCCGCGGCTGGTAACGACGCGCCGAACGGCGCCGGCATCCGCAGCGCCAGCGAGGAGCACACGGCGAAACCTACCCGCGAGCTTGGCCAGCAGCCGAGGCCCTGGCCGCCGAGGCTGTCCGGCGCGTCAGGCAACCAGGGCTTTCCGGAAACCGTCCGGACCGCCGGCCAGAAATTTGACCGTGCTCTCAAAGACAGTCTCGACGAGGGTGGCGGTCGGGCCACGGCACTCGGCGGCGCCCTGATGGCAGGCTATGGAACGGCCATTTCAGAAGCGGTCTCCTACATGGGCCAAGCCGTGGAACGACAGAACGAGCTGTTGGGCAGCATGCTCCAGGCCCGCGGCCCGCAGGACATCATAACCGCGGGACAACGCTACCTGCTCGGCGGATGGCTGGCCTTCTTCGAGGTCAATGTCCGCGTCGCCCAGGCCGCGTCCCGGCTGTCGCAAGACTCCGCGCACAGCCCACCCCGGCCTGGCGCCTGAGGCCGCCCCCGCTCTTCAAAGCCGCATGACAGCACTTCGGGAGGATCTCCGTTGACCGGTTCGGAAAAGGAGACGCAGACGCTTCTCACCATCGAAGAGCAGGTGGGCGTCCGCAAACGCCGACAGGTCACCGGGACCGTCCGCGCCAGCACCTTCAGCCATGAGCGGGAACAGGCGCTCGAAGCCGACCTGTCGATGGAAACACTGGAAGTCGAGCGGGTTCCCATCGGACGGTTCGTCGATGGCCCGATTCCCGACCGCCAGGACGGCGACACCACCGTCATCTCGGTGATCGAGGAGGTGGCGACGGTGGAGGTTCGCCTGAAGCTGGTGGAGGAGGTCCGGATCACCCGCCGCACCGCGAGCCGCAAGATGACCGACCACGTCACGCTGCGCCGTCAGGAAGTGGTCATCGAACAGGAGCCGTCCTTGGACACCCCCGTGACCTGAGCGGCCTGACTTACCTCAAGACACTGAAATACTTTAAATCCCACTGGAGACTATCATGAGCACGATCATCGTTGGACTTTACAAGGAAAGCGGTTCCGCCAAGAAGGCCTTCCAGGCCTTGGTCGCGGCGGGCTGCCAGGAAGCGGACATCGAGACCTTCGGCGGCGCCGATAGCGCCGACAAGGCCGCCCAGGGCCTGCTGGGGCACGGTTTCGACAAGGAACTGGCCGAGCAGTACGGTGCAGCCATCCGCCAGGGCCACATCCTGGTTGCGGCCGACATCGCCGACCAGGATGCCGACGCGGCGGAAGCCATCCTCGATGAAAACGGGTCCGTTGACCTGCCCGAGCCCCCTGCGGTGCGGAAGCCGGCCCAGAAGGCGGGCAATGGCGCCACCGTCGAGCAGGAAACCCTCCAGTCGGTGAAGGAGGAGGTCGAGATCGGCAAGCGCCGGGTCGCCAAAGGCGGATTGAAAGCCGTGTCGGAGATCACGGAAACCCCAATTCAGGAGACCGTAACGCTGCGCGACGAGGCGGTGGACGTGGAACATCGCAAGGTCGATCGGCCTCTCCGCCCCGACGAGGAGAAGGCTGCGTTCGGCGAGAAGACCGTCGAGCTGACGGCGACCTCCGAAACGCCGGAAATCACCAAGGAAGCCCGCGTGGTCGGGGAGGTCGTGTTGTCCAAGACCGCTTCCGAACGGGAAAAGACCGTGGAAACCGTCGCCCGCCGCAGCGATGTCAAGGTGGAGCCCGTCGGAAACAAGCCCGGCAACAAGCGCTGATCTGAAGCGTGCACAACAGACGGGGCGGCCGTTCGGCCGCCTCCCGCCGCAGCGGATATAACCTGCGGCGGTGCGATTGAAGGTCACTCGACGTGACATCCAGATTCATTTCCCGTTTGCCAGGAGATTTCTATCAATAGAAACACAAAGCCGATTTCAAGACGTTGAATGTATGCTGATGTATTTCGGCGATATCCCATTGTGGAAATCTCCGCGAACCCCCATTTTAATTATTCAAAAGCCACCCCAGGCCTGCCCATTTTTGCCGAGGATCGCAAATCCAAGGTGTTTCCTGGCGTGACTCGATCCGGATGGCATGGCTGCCGCCATTGCCGACAAACCGGTCCACATCGGAGACACTTTATGAATTCCCGGACAAGGCTGGCCTTCTTCATTCTTAAAACCCACGCCGGATGGATCGTCCGTGCGGACGGCTTCGTCTATCCGCCCTGCGCCGACCAGATCGATGCGCTCACCAAAGCAATTCGGGAAGCGCAAGCGGCGGAACGCCTCGGCTTCGCCAGCGTCGTGCTGGCGCAATCGGCGGCGGGGGAACCCTGCCATGTCCGCTGGTGCTGTGCCGGCAATGACGGAGCGGCACAGGCGGTTATGGAGCCTCCATATCCGATAATTCCGGCCATGGCTGATATCCTGACGCCGACATCCGTATCGGAGGAACGCCCATGACCCCCCTTCTCCAGTCCATCGAGGGGCGATGCCCCCGTGGCGCCGATGCGTTGCGTGAACAGCTGCGCTGGATGAATGCCGAGCGCCGCTGGCATCCGACTGTCCATGGCGCATCGCCGGACCAGTTTCCCCCCGCCTTTACACCACCGAGCCACGTCAGCCTGCCGCAGGGTGCCACGCTGACCCGCCTTACCAGAGCCTGTGCCGCGGGTGGTACGGCCGCCATCGAGGAACGGATGATCTCATGAGCCTATCAGCCCATTATACCGTGTCGTGCCGTACAGACGGGTGGTTCGTCGGGCTTGAGGGGGAACGCTACGGCCCCTTCCCCAACGGACAGGTGGGTGCCCTGATCGCCGCTGTACAGGCCGCCAACCACGCCGGCAAGGACGGCCACGATGCCCGCGTGCTGTTGCGTATGGCGGATGGCCGGACCGACGCCGTCTGGACATTCGGCGTGGACAGCTACCCCTCGCCCTGGGTGGAGGAGTTGCATCGGATTGCACAACTGCCGCGGCGCGAACGCGCACCGATCCCGTCCTTTCTTTCAACCGATCTGCAAGCCATGATTCCGGAATCTGCAGTTGCTGGCCGGGCGTGACCAGCGGGTCAGGATTCTTCTCGTTTGTTCAGGCAATCAGGCCGGTGTGGACGGATTCTTGATGAAGGACAGGTCCATGGAGGCGCTGGCGCAATCCTTACGGCTTGTCATGATCGGCGAAACGGTCCTCCCCAGCGCCTTGGCCGCACTGCTGATCGGCGGTCGTTTGGGTGGTGCCGCCGATCTGGCGGTGTCGCACAAAAAAATATTTCCAAGCGCGAGGCGCAGGTGCTGCGCTGCCTGCAGAATGGCAGCTCCAACAAAATGATCGCCAACCACCTCCGGATCACCGAGGCGACCGTCAAGATCCACCTCAAGAGTTTGCTGCGCAAGATCGACGTCTCGAACCGCACGCAGGCCGCCCTCTGGGGGCTCAACAACGGCTTTGCGGATGCAGAGTGATCTGGCTTTCTCCGACGGCATGTTGGGATTGCCGCCGTGCCGGCCATGGACGGAAGCGTGAAGCCGGCGATGAGAGACCCACCGCAAGGGACTTGACGTCCTCCGGCCCATTGCGAAGCGGTTGGCCGCAACCGGACAGACCAACCGGTTATCCCATTGGTCCAGGCATAGGTAATGCCAACCTGTTGTCATGGTAGGCGTGGCTGAGCCTCATATTCGCCGCATCGCGCCGATATGGAATCAATATTCTTCCATTCTGGTTAGCGTTTCTGTGCAGAATAACGCATATATATTTACGGAATGCCATATGGCGTGAAAACAACAAAGTAAAAAAATTATTGATTGACAGGCTACAACTTGCGAGCTAACTTTGTGGCATATTGCATTATGGGCATAAAACTACCGTATAATTGTGGGTATGGTTGTTTTGACTTTTGTCTGTTTGAGGTCATGCGGTGATTTCATAAGTACTCTAATTGTTTAGTGTCTGCATGCCAGCTCCATGCTTTCCTGCCATGAGATCCGGCGGGCCGAGGCTTGGCTAATAATTCCGCTGGCTGGGATCATCGTATTGACGGGAGGCGATCATGATGTCAGCGGATGAAGGCACGGATCGTCATTGTCAGGACATTCCCCGCATGGATCAGAATGAACGGCGGCGCATGCGGCCCGGCCCTTTGGCGATCGTCGGTATCGGTGCCTCGGCTGGCGGCCTCAAAGCGATCACGGCCCTGCTTAGAGCGGTACCGGCTGACTGCGGCTTGGCCTTTGTGGTGATTCAGCACCGGATTCCGAACAATGAACGATTGCTTGCCGACCTGTTGAAGAATGTGACGGTGCTGCCGGTCCATACTGCTCATGACGGGATTCCGCTGGAGGCCGATCACATCTACATCGCTCCGGCAGGTCGGTTGCCGACGATGGAGGCCGGCCAACTGCGCATCCGTGAATCGCGGCAGTCTGTCGACGCGACCCTGCCAATCGACATCTTCTTCCGCACACTGGCAACCGACCAGCAGGAGAAGGCGATCTGCGTCGTGTTGTCCGGTACCGGCGCCGACGGCACCAATGGACTGCGTTCGATCAAGGAATGCGGTGGGCTGGTGGTCGTGCAGGATCCGACGACCGCCGAATTCGACGGCATGCCGGGCAGCGCCATCGCCACCGGCATGGCCGATTATATCCTGCCGCCGGAGCGCATGCCTGGTGCCATCGTCGAATTCGTCCACCAACCCTATATCGGCCCGGCAACGGTTCAGAAGGCCGATGCGCCGGACGGCGCACTGGACGGCATTCTCGATCTGCTGAGCGCGCACACCAAGCGCGATCACAAGGCTTACAAGCCGCGGTCGCTGATCCGCCGCATCGAACGGCGCATGGGGATTCACCATATCGCCGAGATGACGGAATACCGGGCCCTTCTGGGCACCCACCCGGCCGAAATCGAACTGCTGTCCCGCGATATCCTGATCAGCGTGACGCGCTTTTTCCGCGATGGCCCGGCGTTCGACATCCTGGCCGGAGAGTACGTCGTCCCGCTGGTGCGGAACCAGCCGGCGGGCAAGCCGATCCGCGTCTGGGTCCCGGCCTGCGCCACCGGGGAAGAGGCTTACTCCATCGCTATCCTGTTGATGGAGGCCTGCGCACGGAGCGGCGTATCCCCCGGCTTCCGTGTCTTCGCAACCGACGTGGACAATCGGGCGCTGACTGTCGCCCGCACCGGTCTGTATCCCGAAACCATAACGGTCGACGTGTCGGTCGAACGGCTCGCCCGCTTCTTCACCAAGGTCGAGGACGGCTACAAGGTCGCCAAGCCATTGCGCGATGTGGTTTCCTTCGCCCAGCACGATCTGCTCAGCGATCCGCCTTTTTCCAAGCTCGACCTGATCAGTTGCCGCAACATGCTGATCTATATCGAGCCGGACGTGCAGAAGGCCATCTTCGCCCTGTTCCATTTCGCCTTGTTGGACAATGGCGGCCTGTTCCTCGGTACGGCGGAGAACCTTGACACGCTCTCCAACCTGTTCGCACCTCTTTCAAAAAAATGGCGCCTTTACCGGAAGATCGGTGCGACGCGCAGCAGTGCGATGGCGGTCCCGCCGACGGGCGGGCGGTCTGCGGTCCCGGTGCCGACACTGCCCACCCCCTTGCGCGGCACCGGCCCGGCGGACATCATCCGACAGGCCCTGCTGCTTGAATACGCGCCGGCGGCAGTTCTGATCGACGGGCTGCATCGCATCCAGTATCTCTTCGGTCCGACCGGCGATTTCCTCGACCTGCCGACGGGAGAACCGCCCTGGGATCTGACGGCGATGGCACGCGGGGAATTGCGCCTGCAGCTCCGCCGCGCCGTCGCACAGGCGCTCGCCTCGCATGGCCGGGTTCAAATCTCCGGAATCCGGCACAAGCGTCACGGCATTGTGGTGCCGGTGACCGTTCTGGTTATCCCGGTGCGTTTCCCACGGGCCGGCAGTGACCTGCTTCTGGTGACATTCACGGCGGACCACGCTGCACCAAGCACACCGGTCGCCGAGTCCGCGCCGCCGCCGATCGAAATTGACGGTGTCGAACAGCTCGAAAGCGAGCTGCGCATGACCCGTGAGGAGTTGAACGACACCGTCGAAGAACTCAGTGCCACCAGCGAGGCGCTGCGGGTCGCCAACGAGGAGATCCTGTCGATCGGCGAGGAGTACCAGTCGACCACGGAGGAGCTGGAGACATCCAAGGAAGAGCTTCAATCCCTCAACGAGGAACTCAGCACGCTGAACTCCCAGCTGCATGAAAAGGTCGACGAGCTGGAAGCGACCACCAACGATCTGGGCAATCTGCTGAGCAGCACCGACATCGCCACGGTCTTCCTGTCGTCAGACCTGCGGATCAAACGTTTCACGCCGTCGGCGACCCGGCTTTTCGCTCTGCTGCCGCAGGATACCGGGCGCCTGATCACCGACATCGCCCGGCATTTTTCAGATCCTTGCCTGCTGCCCGACATCCGGTCGGTGCTGTCATCCCTGATGCCGGCGGAACGCGAAGTGTCGACGGATGACGACGCGACCTTCCTGCGCCGCATCCAGCCCTACCGGACCCAGCAAGGCCGGGGGGAGGGGGTCGTGATCACCTTCAGCGACGTGACGCCGCTGAAGCGCACCAGCCTGGCCATGGCTCTGCAGGCCCGCCAGTACAAGCTGATCGCCGATCTCGGACGCAAGGACCTCGTCGGAGCGGACGGGTCGGATACACTGGCGGAAGCAGCCCGCCTGATTGCCGAAGGGCTGGGAGCGGACGGCGTCGCCATCCTCGGTCCCGGCGAGGATCCATCGGGCCAGCGCACCGGGGACGCTGACGATCTGGTCCTGCTCGGCAGTGCCGGCCTCTCCGTTCCAAAGGAGCCTGCCGTCCGGATCCCCAGCGACATGTCGACACTGGTCGGACGGGTGTTCCGGTCCCGCCAGCCGTCTATTGTGGAGGATTTCGCCACCGATCAACGTGTCCGCTCCTCCATGGCGCTATCGGGCAGCCACTTCGTCAGCGGTCTGTCGGTTCCCTTCGGCGGCGCGGCACGCGGACCATCCATTCTCACGGTTCTGAGCCGCAAGGCCGGACGGTTCAGCGATGCCGACCTGGAATTCGTCCAGGCCATCGCCAGCGTGCTGGGGCTGGTCATCGAACGGGCGGGAGTGCTGCGCACGGCGCGGGCTGAGCGCGATTTCGCCCAGGCCATCGTCGACACGGTCCGCGAACCGCTTCTGGTGCTGGACGAGATGCTGAGGGTGGTCGGCGCGAGTGCGGCCTTCCACCGATCCTTCGCCACCACGCCGGACGGCGTGCTCGGCCTCCAACTGGCCGAGACGGCCGGCGGTCTGCTGGCCGATCCCGAACTGCGCCTGGCACTGGAACGGATCATACCCGATGGCACGGTCGTCGATGCGCTGGAACTGACCATCGGTCGGGGTGTCGGCGACGAAGGCGCCGAGGGACGCCGAACCCTGCTGCTGAACGCCCGCCGGCTCAATCAGGCGGGCCGGCTGATCCTGTTGGCGATGGAAGACGTCACAGAGCAGGTGCGCGTGCGCGAAGCCCTCGCGGCCGCCAAGGCTGCCGCCGAACTGGCAAGCGCCAGCAAAACCCGATTTCTTGCCGCTGCCAGCCACGACCTGCGTCAGCCTGTCCAGGCCCTGCTGATGTTCCATCATCTGGTGGCGATGCAGCCGCAGGGCGAGGCGGCGGCAAAACTGCTGGTCAGCATGGGCAACGCGCTGGGCGCCATGACCGCCATGCTCGACGACATCCTGGATGTGTCGCGCCTTGACGCCGGCATCATCCAGGTGACGCTCCGGTCGTGTCCGGTCCAGACGATGATCGATTCGCTGTGCACCGAGCTATCGCCGTTGGCCGAGGCTGCCGAGCTGACATTGCACAGCGTTCGGACGAGCCTGTCGGTGCGGAGCGATCCCAAGCTGCTGGAGCGCATCCTGCGGAACTTCATCGCCAACGCGATCAAATACACCGACCGGGGTCGGATCCTGGTGGGGTGCCGTCGCGCCGGGCTGAACCTGCGCATTCAGGTCTGGGACACCGGGCGCGGCATTCCGCCGAACCAGCTGGCATCGATCTTCGAGGAGTTCCATCAGGTCGACAATCCGGAGCGTGACCGGCGGCAGGGGCTGGGGCTGGGGCTTTCCATCGTGGAACGCCTTGCCGCGCTGCTCCATCACCCGATACGGGTCAAATCGGCGCCAGGGCAGGGATCGATGTTCGAGATCCTGGTTCCGTTGGCCAGTCCGGACGATTCCCTTCCGAAGGACGAGGAGATGGCCGTATCCGAGGGCGGCAACGGCGAGCGGGTGGTGGTGATCGACGACGACCCGACCGTTCTCGACGGTGTCGCCGCCTTCCTCCATGAATTGGGCTACGATGTGGTGGCGGCATCCGATGGCGACACGGCGGTAGAGCGGTTGGGGAACGGGGTGCCGGATTTGGTCATCGCCGATTTCCGGCTGAAGGGCACGGAAACCGGATCGGAGACAATCCGCCGGCTGGAGCGGCACTTCGCCGCCCGGCTGCCCGGAATTCTTCTGACCGGCGACACCTCGCCCGCGCGCATCCGGGAAGCGAGCGCCAGCGGTTTCCTGTTGCTGCACAAGCCACTGAGCCCGGAGCCTCTGCTGACTGCCATACGGCACGCCCTGACGGACCGGTCCCTGAAGCCGGGAACCGCCTGATACTCTACCCGGTTCCTCTGCAAAGGCTGGTCAAGCAATTCAGGGTCCGACCTCATCCGTCCAGATTTTGAACTCTGTCAGCAGATTGGGGCCGAAGGTGTGGGTAAGCGGCACGTCGGCTGCATCGCGACCCCGTGCAATCAGGATTCGTCCGATGCGGGGAGTGTTGTTCCGTGGGTCGAAGACATGCCAACGGCCACCGAGATACACCTCCATCCAAGCCGCAAAATCCATCGGCGCATAGGGTGGTGGCTCGCCGATGTCGCTGATGTAGCCAGTGCAGTAGCGCGCGGGAATGTTCATGGCGCGGCAAAAGGCGATGGCGAGATGGGCGTAGTCGCGGCAGACCCCGTGCTTTTCGGCATAAGTCTGTGCCGCGGTCCGTGTCGGCCGCGAATGCTCGTAGCCGAAGGTCACATGACCATGGACGAAGTCGCAGATCGCCTGGACCCGTGCCCAACCCGGCGCAACGCCCGCGAACAGCCGCCACGCCTCGTCGGACAGGACATCGGTCTCGCAATAGCGGCTGCCAAGCAGAAACAGCAGGGTATCGGTGGGCAGTTCGTCCACAGGGTGCTGTGCGGCGCCGGGCTGAACCAAGTCGGGGAGCCCACTATCTCGGATGATGCTGTCGGCGCTGATGGTGACAGAGCCGGCGGGTGCGACCAGACGGCTGCACCAATTGCCGAAACTGTCACGGTAACCCTGGATCGGCGCCGGTACGCTGACGACGATGTGATCTGGCTGCTCCAGGTCTCCAACACGTGAGTAATGCACGTTCAGCATCACGATCATTGGCGTGGGAGCAGGAAAGCTGAAGGTCAGCTTGTAACCTAGCCGTATGCGCATGAAGACCTTCCATTGAAAAAGCGCGTTTGGTTCGCAGTGACGAAAGCGTGGTAGCTATCATTTAAAAACGCTTTCATTATCAGATAAGCACGGTAAAATATGGATATACTAGCAATTATGAGCGACTCTCATCCATCCAGTGTGGAAGGGGCACTGAACCGCGCCGGGTTTGCCGGATGCCGGTTTGGTTGGGTCACGCCGCTATGGCGGCGTCCTCAGCTAGGGCATAGTAGCCTGTTTCGGCTTCGGCGGGAGGGATATTGCCGATGGGTTCGAGCAGGCGCCGGTGATTGAACCAGTCCACCCATTCGAGCATGGCGAACTCGGCGGCGTCCCCGATGCGCCAGGGTGCGCGGCGCCTGATCACCTCGGTGTTGATCTTGGCCTTGTTCAGTAGGCACAGGTTCATACGGATTGTCGCGCGGCCTGCTCGGGTGTTCTGTAGCCGATGGCCGAGTGTGCGCGCTGTTGATTGTAGCAGGTGATGTTGGTCAGCCAGACCCGATCGCGGGCTCGCCCACCTGGAAGGCTTGGCCCAGCAGATCGGGAGCGACCGGCAGGTCATGGCAGCTGTCGGCCTCCCGGATCGGACCGCGATCACTCCGCATTCAGAAAAAGAAGTCGTCGACAGTTCCGTTCTGTTCCTGGCTCTCCTGCAGGCAAATGCCGCCGAAGAGTTGGGAATGCGTTTTCCGCTCCCGTTCCGCGGTGTAGAGTTTGGCAAATAGGCGATTCAGATCGTCGGCGATGTGGGGAGCATGAATTTCCCCCATCCTGGAGGCCGCCTCGACCCGCTCGACGAAGCGTTGGGCGGATTCTTCCAGCCGCCGCTCGATGGCAAGCCGGTCGATGGTCCCGGTCAGAAGTTTGGACACATCCAGGCAGTTTCCGGTCAGGACCGACAGGGAGTGCATCTGATCGGCATGCAACCGTTTCAGGCAATCCATCGAATTCGACATCTCTTCAGCCAGTTCCCTGGCCACCCGATGATTGGCGCCTGACCTCTGGTCCAACAGGGTCGCGCGCCGGTTGGCGGCCTGGATCGCCGAGGTGATTGCCTTCGACACGTCCTCGGTCCGCCGGCTGCACGCGCGCAGTTCCTGCGCCACAACGCCGAGTCCCCGCCCCTCCGGTCCAAGGCGCGTGCATTTCAGCGTCGTGTTCAGCCCCATCAACCGCATGTCGGTGTCGATGGACCGAATGGCGAGGACATCCCGGCCCATTGCGTCGAAACCATGGGAAACCTCGACCACCCGCTCCCGCAGGACATCGTCGGACCGGCAATAGCGATGCAGAAGGTCCAGGGCGCGGTCGACGTCGTTTGCGACGCCGGCCAGAACGGAGTCACCGATGTCCTCACCGGCATCGGGCAAGGCGAGACTCGAACCGAACAGGTCCATCGCCTCCCGGGCGATGGCGTCGGCATCCCGGACAAGCGCTTCCAAATTCGCCTTCAGGGAGGCCACCTGGCCGCCGAAATCGCCGTTCGCATCCCCATATTGGCGAATCTGCAAGGCACAGATCGCCGCCGACAGGTCGATCCGGTGACGGTCGTCCAACTCAGCGAGCCATTGCAGATCCGGCGGCAGCGCGGCCGCCTGAGGCGACTCCGCCAGCAGTTCGAGCACGTCCAGCGCCGTACCGATGTGGGAAAGCCGCTGACAGGTGAGGTCGCCGACCTGGAGATCGCTGATGCAGCCGGCGATCCGCTGGCTGACCTCGCCGACACGGCCGGCAAAGCGCCGCGCGGCCTGCTGTGCAGTGCTGCGGCAGGCCGTCAGCTTGTCGAGGCTGCCCTGCAGCCGTCGTCCGACATCGTCCAGACGCGTCCGGTTGTCGCGCTGGAAGATGGCGGCACCGTCCTTTGCCGCCGAAATGGCATTCTGCAAAGCCGCCAGATGGCCGATCGCCTGTGTCGTCGCTTCCTCGGCCAGTCGGTGGAGCCGGTCGATCTCGCGGTTGAAGACGCTGAAATCATCGGCGCCGGAGCGGATCTGGACCGATTGGATCTTTGCGTTGATCGCCAGGCCGGTGATCTCGCCGATGATCTGCGACAGGTTGCCGAGCAGGGCCGCCATCTCGGCGCCCGACCCATCCAGCCCGGTCAGGTCATCCAGCGTTTGCCGGAGGTTGGCCGCCAGCCCGTCGGTCACCTCGCGGACCTGTCCCAGCCGGCGGGACGCGGCGACGCCGTCTTCATTGTCGATCAGCACGGACAGGGCACGGAACCGGTCGCCGATGACTGCCATAAGGTCCAGCGTCCGCGACAAGGTCTCGCCGACCACCAGGAACGCGGCTTCGATCGGTGCCGATGCATCGTGCAGGTCGGCCTTCAGCGACCGGACCAGCCCGACGCCAAGGCCGGTGACGTCCCGGAAGGCCGTCCTGTCAAGGATGCTGTCCATACCGAAGCCTCTATTCAGTCAGTTGTGTCTGGCGGAGAGCACGCAGCGTCACGATCGGTCGTGGCGCAGGATTTCACGGGCGATCGAGGAAAGCCCCACCACCTTTCCAACGCCGCCGCGGGCAATCGCCTCCTTCGGCATTCCGAATACAACACAGCTCTCTTCGTCCTGGGCCAGCGTGAAGGCGCCGGCTTCTTGCATCTCGCGCATTCCGGTGGCGCCATCGTCCCCCATGCCGGTCATGATGACTCCGATGGCATTGGCCCCGGCACAGTGCGCGGTCGAGCGGAACAGCACATCGACCGACGGTCGGTGGCGGGAGACCAGCGGCCCGTCCTTCACCGCCACCAGATAGCGGGCGCCGCTGCGTTGCAGCAGCATATGGCGGTTGCCCGGCGCGATCAGAACCTGTCCGCGCAGCACCGTGTCGCCGTCGCGTGCCTCGCGCACCGTGACCTCGCACAGGCTGTCGAGGCGGCGGGCGAAGGCGGCGGTGAAGCTCTCCGGCATATGCTGGACGACGACGATGCCGGGACTGTCGGCGGGCAGGGCCTCCAGCACCTCGCGCAGGGCTTCCGTGCCGCCGGTCGAAGCACCGATGCAGACGACATGCTCGGTGGTCCGGGCCATCGCTCCTTTGCCGGGCGCCGGCATCATGACGTCGGCGCTCAATTTCGGCTCGGGGCTTCGGGGACGGCCCTCTGCCTGCGCTGCAGCAGCGACGCGGGCGCGCGGGCGCGGGCGGGCGCGGGCCGCCGCCTTGACCGTGTCGCAGATGCGGACCTGGGCGTCGAGCAGGCTCTGGCGGGTGTCGATGCGCGGCTTCAGGACGACGTCGACGGCGCCGGCTTCGAGCGCCTGCATCAGGGTCTCGCTGCCGTCCTCCACCAGCGAGGAGCACATCACCACCGGAATGGGATGCTGGCTCATCAGCTTGCGCAGGAAGGTGATGCCGTCCATCCGCGGCATCTCGACGTCCAGGGTGATGACGTCCGGCGCTTCCTCCGCGATCCGGCGGACGGCGGCATAGGGGTCGGCGGCGGTTCCCATCACCTCGATCTGCGGATCGGACGACAGGATATCGGTCAGGGTCTGGCGGACGGTCGCGGAGTCGTCGACGATCAGCACGCGGATCCTCTGGCTCATCGCTCAGCTCCGGATGAAGATGGCGGATCCGGCCTGCTTCAGCGGCAGATCCATGTTGGTGATGGTCTCGCTGTGGCCGACGAACAGGCAGCCGCCGGGGCGCAGATGGCCGCACAGCTTCTCCAGCACCTTTTTCTGCGTCGTCTTGTCGAAATAGATCAGGATGTTGCGGAAGAAGATCACATCCATGTCCGTCGGGACCGGATAGGCCGGCTCCATCACGTTGAGGCGGCCGAAGCGGACGGACTGGCGGACCCGCGGCACCAGCCTGACCGTGGGATCATCCGGGTCGCGCGACCGCATCAGATAGCGGGAGGCGAAGGGTTCGGGCACCATTCTGGCCATTTCGGCGGGATAAACCCCCAGCCGGGCCGCCGCCAGCGCCTCCGTGCAGATGTCGGTCGCGATGATCTCATGGCGGATCGGCATGCCCGCACGCTCCTGCTCCAACAGCAGCATGGCCACCGTGTAGGGTTCCGCCCCGGTCGAGCAGGCGGCGCTCCATATCTTCAGCGGTCGGTCGCGGCCGGGATGATGGGGAAGGCGGGACAAGGCCGGAATGGCCGTGCCCATCAGGTAGCGGAAATGGTCGATCTCGCGGAAGAAGTCGGTCTTGTTGGTGGTGACCGCGTCGATCAGGTCGACCAGTTCGCTCTCCAGCCCGTCGCCGTCCAGCACATGGCGGCAATAGGCGTTCAGGTCCGGCAGGTCCAGCCTGCGCAACCGGCGCCGCAGCCGGCCTTCCACCATCGTCCGCTTGGTCGGCGGCATGCGGATGCCGGCGTGGGTTTCGATGATGGCGGCCAGCCGGCTGAAATCACGGTGCGACAGGCCATCACGGGATGACGGCGGTGCCGCTCCGTCGGCGAGCGGCGGGACGTCGGCATCGATCATCATGCGGCGTCCGCCATGGTCAGCAGGGCCACGTCGTCCTGTGCGAACAGACGGGCGATGTCGAAGACGATGACGAAGGTTCCGTTGGAGCGGCCGATTGCCTGGATGCAGTCGGACCGCCAGCGCCCCCCCACCTGGGGCGGCGTTTCCAGGTCCTGGCCATCGAGCGACGTGACTTCGAACACGCGGTCTGCAACCACACCGACGGTCAGCGAAGCCCCTTGCCCCTGCTGCGGCACGTCGAGCACGATGATCCGGGTGTTGGCGGTGGGCTGTACCGCCGGCAGGCCGAGCTTGACCCGCAGATCGACGGTGGGCACCCCCTGTCCCCGCACGTCGATCATGCCGACCAGGAAGGGCGGGGCATGCGGCAGGCGGGTGATCGGCTGGAGGTCGAGGATCTCGCGCACGATGCCGACCTCAATGGCGAACACTTCGCGATCGATGCCGATCGTCACATATTGCGCCGGTTCGCGGGGCGCGGTCGCGCTGGTCATCTGCGGTTTCCGGATCGGTGGACGGGGGGACTGAAAAGGCGGAACGCATGGGGCTTCCCGCAAGGGGCGGCGCCGACTGCGCCACCCCCTGCCGGTGCGATCACATCGCGGTGTAGCGGGCATCCATATCGTCGGGCCCGTTGCCGCCCTCGAGAGCGATCTTCACCCCGCGGTCCTTGCCGTTCGGCTTCGCCGCCGGCTTGTGGGACATGGTGATGACCGCGGCGGGGCGGCGGGCGGCGGCGGGCACCGGCCTTGCGGGAGCCGCCTGGGGTGCCGGGGTCCGGGCGATGCTGCGGGCGGAGGCCTTCTCCTCGACCGTGAAGTAGGAGATCGTGTCCTGCAGCTGGGTCGCCATCGAGGACAGCTCCTCCGATGTCGCCGCCATCTGTTCCGACGCGCTGGAGTTCTGCTGCGTCACCTTGTCGAGCTGCTGGATCGCCTGGTTGATCTGCTCGGCGCCGATGTCCTGCTCGCGGCAGGCGGCGCTGATCTCCTCGACCAGCTCGGCGGTCTTGCGGATGTCGGGCACCAGCCGGGACAGCATCTGTCCGGCCTCCTGGGCGATCTTGGTCGATTCCGCCGACAGGGAGCTGATTTCCGCCGCCGCCCCCTGGCTGCGCTCGGCCAGCTTGCGCACTTCGGACGCGACGACGGCGAAGCCGCGGCCATGCTCGCCGGCCCGCGCCGCCTCCACCGCGGCGTTCAGCGCCAAGAGGTCGGTCTGGCGGGCGATCTCCTGGACGATGCTGATCTTTTCGGCGATGGTCTGCATCGCCTGCACCGCCTTGTTGACCGCCTCGCCCGAGGCCTGGGCGTCCTTGGACGACTGGCGGGCGATCTTCTCGGTCTGGGTGGCGTTCTCGGCATTCTGCTTGATGTTGGCGGCCATCTCCTCCATCGAGGCCGAAGCCTGCTCGGCGGCCGACGCCTGTTCGGTGGAGCCCTGCGACAGTTCCTCGGAGCTGGCCGACAGCTCCTGGCTGCCCGCCGCCACATTGTCCGAGGCGGACAGCGCATCGGTCACGACGCCGCGCAGCTTCTCCAGCATGGTTTCCAGCGCCATGCCCAGCGTGTCCTTGTCGGACAGCGGACGGGCCTGGACGGTCAGGTTGCCGCGGGAAATCTCCTCGGCCACATCCGCGGTCGCCCGCAGGTTGGCGGTCATGCTGTTGAGCGCCGTCACCAGATCCTTGATCTCGTCGTCGCTCGACACTTCAACCTTCTGGCTGAGGTCGCCGACCGCCACGGCATCGGCCAGCCCGACCGCCTTGCCGAGGCCGCGGGCAATGGAAATCGCGATGTAGGCGCCGGCGGCGATGGCGATCAGCAGGGCAAGGGCAACGGCACCGATGGTGATCGCACGGATCTGGGCGTAGGTGGCCTCGGCCGTCTGCTTGTCCGCCGCCATGCCCTTTTCGGCGTCGGCGACCAGTTCGTTCGCCGCCTGGCCCAGCTTGGTGGCGGCGGTACGCACGTCGCCGATGGAAATCGCCAGCGCCTTGTTCTCGGTGTTCTTCAAGGACAGCGCGATCACCTCGTCGGTGAAGCGTTCATAGACATGATAGCGCTCGACGAAGACGTTGAAGGCCCGAAGATCCTCGTCTGACGTCAAACGGTTGCGGATGCGGTCCTGTTGCTGGGAGATATTCTTCAGCAGATCGGGCAGCGGTTTGAGTGCCGCCGCCGTCGCCGCGTCGTCGGAAATGAGCAGGGAGTTTCTGACGATGATGCGCGCGGTCCCCCAATCGGTCGTCATGCGCCGGATCAGATGAGCGATGGCGATCTGTTCCGCCGTCGCCTGCGTCCCGTTCTCGACACGGTCGAGTAGCGGGCGCAAGGCCTCCTGCGCCGCGATAACGGCATCGTTGCCGGCGCCTGTCAGCAGGTCGGCACCCTTGGCGTTCGACCGGATTCGACCGATCGAACGCACTTTGTCCTGAGCGGTACCGAACTCCACCATCAGCGCTTCGATCTGTGCCAGCTTGCGGAGGCCTTCAGCATCCGCGACGCGCCGATACTGTTCCAGAATCCCTTTGAACTCCTCACGGCGAGCCAGCATCGCCTTGTCGAAGCGGTCCATGTCCTCGTCGCTGCTGGACAGCAGAAAGTTCTTTTCCTCCCGCTGGATCAGATAAACCGTGCCCGGCATCTGGCGGGCGACATTGATCCGCTGTGACGAGACATTGACCAGCTGGTCGATCTTCTCGTTCAGGTCCGACAGGCCGTTGAGGGCGATGCCAGCGGTGGCGGCGGACAGCAGGATGACCGTGCCGAATGCCGCGATGATTTTCGCTTTGATTGAGATACGCATGGTCGTTCCTTGCTCCGCAGATCTGGATGGCGGTCCCTGTGGATGGGGCGGGGCCGGTCGGTCTGGTGTCCGGTGGCCGGATCTCGGTTTGGTCAGTGGGTCGTGAAGATCCGGACGATGTCCGGAATGACGATGAAGTCGTCGCCGCGCTTGCCGATTCCCTTGATCAGCTCAGGGTTCCAGCGCATGCCGATGTCCGGGGTGTCCTCGATCGACGCGCCGGCGATGCTGGTCACCTCATGGACCTTGTCGGCCAGCAGCCCGACCACCGTCGGCTCCTCGTCCAGTTCGATCTCGACGACGACGATGCGGGTGTCGATGGTCGGCGGCGTGCACTCCATGCCGAACCGGATCCGCAGGTCGGCGAGCGGCACCACCTTGCCGCGGACGTTGATCAGATGGCTGACCAGGGGCGGCGCGCCCGGAACCTCGGTCTGCGGCACGATGTCCAGGATTTCGTGGACCGAATTGGCGTCGATGGCGAAGATCTCGCCGCCCAGCCCCAGGGTCAATGCTTCGAAGGTCTCTGTCCCGGTGACGGCCATCCCAGCCTCCCTGTCGCGTCTTTCGGTGAAATCGTCCTGTGGCGCGCCGCCTTAAGAGGCTTCGCGCCGCTGCTCCTGGATCTGTCCGGCGGCGACGATCTGGGCGATGTCCAGGATCAGAGCCACCGAACCGTCGCCGAGGATGGTGGCGCCGGAGAAGTTGGCGACGTCGGCGTGGAGCTTCGACATCGACTTGATGACGGTCTGGTGGTCGCCCAGAACCTGATCCACCACCAGCCCGACCCGCTTGTCGCCGGAAGAGATGATGACGATCTTCTGATAGGGATCGGGGGGATGGCGGACGTTGAAGCTGTCGCGCAGCCGCAGGAACGGCACCAGCGCGCCGCGGATGTTCAGGAAATTGCGGCCGGCGTGGCGGCGCTCGACGTCCGGCGGCAGTTCCACGCATTCCTCGACGGCGAACAGCGGGATGACGTAGCGCCCCTGACCGACCCGGACCAGCAGGCCGTCGATGATCGCCAGCGTCAGCGGCAGGCCGAGGGTGATCTCGGTGCCGCCTCCGGCGGTGCTGGAGACCTCGATGGTCCCGCGCAGCCCGTCGACCGTGCGCTTGACGACGTCCATGCCGATGCCTCGCCCGGATACGCTGGTCAATGTCCGCGCGGTCGAGAAACCGGGATGGAAGATCAGCTGGAACAGCTCTGCGTCCGAAAGCTTGGCGCCGGGCGGGATCAGATCCTGCTCCTCGGCCTTGGCCCGGATGCGGTCGCGGTCCAGCCCGCGCCCGTCGTCGCGGATGGTCATCAGCACGCGGGTTCCCGCATGACGCGCCGACAGGTGGATGCGGCCCTGCCGCGGCTTGCCCGCCGCCAGCCGGTCGGCCGCCGGTTCCAGCCCGTGGTCCAGGCTGTTGCGGATGATGTGGACGAGCGGATCGTTCAGCCGCTCGATCATCGTCTTGTCCAGCTCGGTCTCCTCGCCGGACATGGTCAGGAGCACGTCCTTGCCGAGTTCCTGCGAAAGATCGCGGACAAGCCGGCGGAACCGGCCGAACAGCGTTTCCACCGGAACCATGCGGATGCCCATGGTGATGTCGCGCAACCCGTTGGACAACCGCTCGATCTCTTCGGTAACGGACTTGATCTGAAGATCGACACTGTCGGAAATGAGCTGCTTCAGGCGGGCGTGGGCGATCACCAGTTCGCCGACCTGATCCATCAGATCGTCGAGCCGTTCCGCCGGCACGCGGATCGAATTGGCTACCGGCTGGGCTTTCCCCTTTTCCGGACCCGCATCCGCCTTCGATTGGGGCGGCTGGGTGACGGGCTGGACAGGGTCCGGCGGCGTCGGCACCGACGGATCGGGGAGATCGCAAACCATCGTCGGCGCCGGCGCCGGCGTGGGAGAGGATGCAAGGACGGGTTCGATGGTCAGTTCGGTTTCGTCGATGACGAAGATGAACACGTCTTCGATGGTCGACCGCGGACTGGTGGTGGTAAGAAGCACGTCCCACGCGATGTGGCAACGGGTCGGCTCCAGCTCCTCCAGCGGGGGAACGTCATCGGTCACGGCGACGATTTCGGCATCCCCCAACCCGCGCAGCTCGTCGAGCAGCAGCAACGGGTTGGTTCCGCGCTCCAGCGCGTCGGGAGCGAGCTTGAAACGGACCCGCCAAGTCGCCCGATCGTCCGCATCGTCAGGCTCCTGACGATGCGGCGCCGGCATCGTTGCGCTGCCGCTCTGTTCGGCCAGCCGGGCCAGGATCCGTTCGCCGGCCGCTGTGTCGGCATTGGCTGGATCGTCGATCAGGATGCGGATGTGGTCCTTGGCGGCAAGCGCGATGCCGATCATTGCCGGCGTGGCGGTCAGTTCGCCCTTGCGCATCCGATCGAACGCGCTTTCCAGGTGGTGGGTGAAGCTCGCCGCGGCCTCGAACCCGAACATCGAGCCGGAGCCCTTGATCGTGTGCAAAGCACGGAACGCCGTGTCGAGCGGCTCGCGATCGTCGGGGTTCTGCTCCAGCTGAAGCAGCGCGGTTTCGAGATCGGCCAGCAGTTCCGCCGCCTCTTCGCGGAAGACCTGGCCTGGATCGGCGCTGCTCATGCGCCGACGATCTTGCGGACGACGCCCAGCAGCTGGTCCTGCTGGAACGGCTTTACGATCCAGGCGGTGGCGCCGGCCGCCTTGGCTTCGGCCTTCTTCCCGGCATCCGACTCCGTGGTCAGGAAGACGATCGGAACGCCGCGATAGGCCGGGAGGGTCCGCAATTCGCGGATCAGCGTCAAGCCGTCCATGTTCGGCATGTTCAGGTCGGTCAGCACCATGTTGAAGCTGCCGGACTTGGCCTTGCTCAAGGCGTCGCGCCCGTCGGCGGCCTCCATCACCTGATAGCCTGCGGAAGACAGGGTCAGTTTGACCATCTGTCGCATGCTTGCGGAATCATCGACGGCAAGGATCGATTTCGTCATGTCTTTATACCTTCCCAACCCAAAATTCCTGGTCCGGGCGCGGCGCCCCGGATTTCGCGACGAGGCCGCAGCGCTCCAGTGCGTCGGAGAGCGTCCGGGCAAGCGGCTGCCGCATCCGCAGGTCCACTCCGCGCCGTTCTGCCACAACCCGAGCCGAGATCAGGGCTTGCAGAAAGCAGACATCCACCTCTGTGACCGATCGACAGTCGACCTCGACGAGCGAGGCGGTTTGAAGTGCCTGATGCAAGTGGTTGCAGATGGCTTCGACGGATGTGATCGTCGCCGGCCCTTCGCAAACAACCGTGGACTGTGGGCTTGAGTCGGACATTCGTCGGCTCCAGGAGGCGCGGAAGTGTCTTCCTCCGCGATCTTCTCCGTGTACCACATGCGATGATGCCGAAAATATCTAGGACCAACCCCAATAAGATGTATTACGACCAGTTCATCAAGCAATCAGACATTTACTTGCCGCAGTCTGAATTCTGGATTTCCGCCATAAATCAACGGTCAGGGTAAACTGGACCTGTCCGGAGACGCCGGAGAGCGTGCGTCATGCTGACCGGCCGGACCGAACAGGCCTGGGGATTGCTGGGGTGATGAAGACTCCGGCGGGGCAGGTCCAGTTCCAGGACATTGCGCGCCTGAAGTCCTACGGCCGTCCGGACGCCTGCAGGCGGGACATGGTGGGACTCCAATGCGGGAATGGCCATGCGCCGATCTTCCGGCTCACGCCGCCAAGCCTGCCAATGGCATTGGTTTGCCCGGAATCCCGCAAGCGCCTGTCACTCGCCGCGAGGACCGCCTGATCGAGCCGGCCGCGTTTCCCGGCATCCACGGCACAGGCCATGGCCCGGTAGAATTGGCTGCCGTCGAGCGCGAACAGCAGGAGATCCACACCGGCGTTGAGCGCTTCGACCACCGCGCGGCACAGTCCGTACTGATAAACCGGGGTCATGACCATATCGTCGGTGACGATCAGGCCGTCGAAACCCCAGTCCCGGCGGATCACCCCGTCGACCAACCGCCCAGAGTGGGATGCCGGCCGGTCGGGATCGACGGTCTCCACAATGGCATGGCCGACCATCAGAAGGGTCTGCGGATCGGCGGCCAGCACATGGCGGAAAGGCCGCCAGTCCGTTGCCTCCAGCACCTCGCGCGGTTCGCCGATGACGGCGCGGAAATGATGGGTGTCGCGTTGTGCCCGACCCAGACCGGGGAAATGCTTGGCCGTGGGCCGGACGCCAGCGTCGGCGACACCCCCGGCGTAGGCCGTCGCGACCTCGGCCACCACCTCCGGATCGTCGGAGATCGCCCGCTGCGCGATGAGGCTGTGGAAATCCAACGGATCGGGCGGATGGTCGCGGCGCAGATCAAGGACCGGCGCGAGGTTGATGGTCACGCCGATTGACTGCAGGTCCTGCCCATGCGCCTGCCCGAGAGCGTACGCGGCGGCGCGGCGCTCATCGGACGGCAGCTCCGCCAGAGCCGAAGGAGCGGCCCGATGCGGCAGCCAGGGCGACAGCCGTGACACGATGCCGCCCTCCTGATCGGCTGCCACCGCCAGCGGAGGCAGCCCGGCCCGCCGCCGGATCTCCTGCAAATGACCGATCTCGTCGCGCAGCATTTCGGCAGAGCGTCCGGCCAGATTGTGACGGGACACGAAGATCCCGCCGATCAGCCCACGCGCCGCCAGCGCTTCGACCTCCTCGACCTGCCGGTAGCCGACGATGAAGTGCCGGCCGAGCTCGACCGCGGAGGGGTCCGCCAACGACAGGATTTGCGCCTTCCGGATCTGGAACACGGCTTCCGCACCGACGGCGCAGAAGGGCACCGCCAGCCAGAGCAGTGCGAGCATCGGCCGTCGGCCAACGCCCGTCCACCACAGGACGAGCAGGGCGCACAGCCCTGCCGCTGCGATCAGGGGCAGCGACCAGCCCTTGACCGGAGTCATGTAGGGGTCGTGGATGTTGGCTCCCGCAAAGGCCAACAGCAGTCCGCCACCCCACCACGCGGCTTCCCGGCAGACGCTTCCCCGCAGGACACGGACCGTCCAGGCTAAGGCACTCACGGCTCCTCTCCCTGCCAGTCCACGCGCTGGGTGACGGCCATGACCGCCGACAGGACCAGGAACAAGGCGATCGTCCCCACCAGCAGCGAGTAGTTTTCCAGGCCGAGCAGGAGGTGGAGAAAGCCGAACAGGCTCGCAAGCGCCGTTGCGAAGACCAGGGTCGGCCCTGTGCGCCGGGTGACGGCCGCGGTATAGGCCGTCGCCTGGACCAGGACGAGCGCTGCGCTGATCCAGTAGCCGGCGATATAGCCGAACGGTTCGGCAAAGGACACCAGCAGAAGGGAAAACAGCGTCATCGACAGGCCGAGCAGTCCATATTGGACGATGTGGATGCGCACGTCGGCAAGAAGCTCGAACAGCGCATAGACCGTGAAGGACAGCACGACGAAGAGGCTCGCATATTTCGAAGCGCGGTTGATCATCCGGTAGGTGGGAACCGCCTCCAGCAACTCGACGCCGACCGAAGGGAGATACCGGGCTTCGGCCGAGTCCAGCAGTGCCGCATCGGAGCGGAGCGGCGGCCTGGAATAGTCGGAGACGTTCCACCGTGCTTCGAAGGCGTCGGCGGTCACGGAGGGGTCCGACGGCAGCACGGTGCCGACGAAGCTCGGCGTCGGCCACGGCGCCTTGATGACCGCGGTGGCCTGCCGGCCGTCCAGGGTCTGATGGAAGGCCCCGGTGCCACGCAGCGTCACCGTCGCCTGGAACTTCATCTCCACGCTCGTAGCAGGAGCCGCCGCCATCGTCGGACGGGCGGCGAGCGCGGCGCCCCAGCAGTCTTCGGCTCGGGCGACCAACTCCTGGCAACCCCGCCAGGGGATGGTCTCCCCGTTCCAGACCACATGGTCCTCGGCCGTCATGCCGGCCAGCCCCGACACCTGGAGAAGGAAGACGCTGTCCTGCCAGGAGATGGAGCTGCCGCGCCCGACGAGCTTTTCGAGGCTGGGGGCTGGCGGGACCGCGAATGTGCCGGTCATCTCCAGGGCCGCGGTATAGACGGTCGCGGAGAACAGGCCGCGCCTCTTGCGCTCCGGCACCAGGGCCGCCTGCGTCGCCAGGGTCGCGGGCGCGATCTTCAGGTAGCCGCGGGTCTTGCCGTCGGCGGCAAGATAGGGAACCGCCAGGACCGGCGTCCGAACGGTCTGTTCGGGACTCCAACTCCGCATCATCTCCTCCTGCATCTCGGACTGCCGGTCCGTGCGTTCCCCGATGATCCCGGAGACCGGCAGGCCGGCGATGAGGGTCACCGCCAGGAGCAGGACGATCTGCAGGAACTTCGCGGATCGACGGTTTCGGCGCATGGGCGACGGACCCGACCCGGCCGTTGCAAGGCCGGATGGAGAAGCGGGGGGGATATCGGGCGACACGGTCATTCGGACACTCCAGGAGGGGAAGAAGAACAGGCCCCCAGCGTGGCGTCCCGGCTTGCCGAGGCGATGACGCCGCCGTGCAGCCGGCAAGGAATCTCCGTGCAGAACTTGTGCAGATTATCGGGTAGGGTTGCGGTGCCATGACCAAGATCCTGCTGATCGACGACGATCCCCACATCCGCGACATCGTCCGCTTCGCCTTGAAGCGGGAGGGCTTTGCCGTCATCGAGGCCGGGGACGGCGTCCGGGGGCTGGCGCTGGCCCTGGGGGAAGCGCCAGACCTGATCCTGCTGGACATCGGCATGCCCGAGATGGACGGCACCGAGGTGTGCCGCCGGCTCCGCCGTGAAAGCCGGGTCCCCATCATCTTCCTGTCCTCGCGCGATGACGAGATCGACCGGATTCTCGGCCTCGAACTGGGGGGCGACGATTACGTCACGAAGCCCTTCTCCCCGCGCGAACTGACGGCGCGGGTCAAGGCGGTGTTGCGCCGGATGGTCCCGCCGGAACCGGCGGTCCAGGAACCCGTCCTCCGCCACAACCGCCTGCGCCTGGACCCGGAGGGCGTGCGCGCCTTCTGGGACGAGACGGAGGTGGCGCTGACCGCCACGGAGTTCGGCCTTCTGCGCACCCTTGCCGACCGGCCGGGAAAGGTGTTCAGCCGCGACGCGCTGATGGATGGCGCCTATGCCACCGAACGCTATGTGGCCGACCGCACCGTGGACAGCCATATCCGCCGGGTCCGGGCCAAGTTTCAGGCGGTGGGCGGCGCCCCGGTGGAAACCGTGCATGGGCTGGGCTACAAGCTGTCGGACTGCCGATGAGCCCGCCGTCCAGACGGCGACCGTCCATCGGGACCGTGCTGCTGGTCATGACCTTTGCGGCGCTGGTCCTGCCGTTGAGCGGCCTTTGGATCCTGCGTCTCTACGAAAGTGCCCTGATCCGCCAGACGGAATCGGAACTGATTGCCCAGGCCGGCGTGGTCGCGGCCTTCTACCGCGATGCTTGGCGCCGGGCCGGCGGCCGGGCGGAGGCGTTCGGCCCCCCGGTCGATCCGGTCTGGACACGCCCGCCGGGTTTCGACCCGCCCTGGACGCCGCGTTTCGCCAGCCTCGACCTTGCCGAGGACCCGATCCTTCCCCCGGCCCCCGATCCCGTCCCGGCGATGGCGACCGACCCGGCGGCCGCCATTGCCGGATCGACCCTCGGCCCGATCCTGCGCGAGGCGCAGCGCATCACCCTGGCGGGCATGAGGGTCACCGATCACCAGGGGGTGGTCGTCGCCAGCACCGGCGAAGAGATGGGCCTGTCCCTGGCGCGGCAGGACGAGGTCCGCCGCGCCCTTGCCGGCGAGGCCGCCAGTGTCCTGCGCGAACGCACGGGCCACGAACGCCAGGGCTACTCCAGCGGCCGGAACGCCAGCAGCCAGAACGGCCCGGCCGTGCCGGACCGGAGCCGGTCGGTGCGGGTCTTCACCGCCCAGCCCGTGCTCGACGACGGGCGCGTCGTCGGCGTGGTGGTGGTATCGCGCACGCCGCGCAGCATCGCCGACACCCTCTACGGCAAGCGCTGGCACCTTGCCGGGCTGGCGGTGCTGCTGCTCGTGTCGGTCGGGGTGCTGGTGCGGCTGGGGACGGTCGCCATCGCCCGCCCGCTCCGGACGGTCACCGGCATGGCGAAACGCACGGCGGACGGCGAACGGGGCGTGATGGTCCCGCTGCCGCGCCCGGTGGTGCGCGAGGTCGCCGAACTGTCGGATGCGCTGACCCGGATGGCCAGGACGCTGGAGGAGCGGGCCGACTACATCCGCGATTTCGCCGCCCATGTCTCACACGAATTCAAGACGCCTCTGACCACCATCCGCGGCACCGTCGAACTGCTGCGGGACCACATGGACAGCATGCCTCCCGCAGACCGGGACCGCTTCCTCGCCAACATGGACGCCGAAGCCGGACGGCTGTCCCGCCTCGTCCGCCGTCTGCTCGAACTGGCCCGCGCCGACGTGATGACGGTAACGGACGACGCTGTGACCGATGCCGTGCCGGTCGCCGCCCGTCTGGCCGACCGCTATGGCGCGGAAACCTCCCTGCCGTCGTCATTGCCGGTCGCCATCGGTCAGGAGTCCCTGGAAAGCGTCCTGGCGAACCTCATCGAGAATGCCAGGCATCATGCCGGCGCGGATGCGCAGGTGACCGTCACCCTGCGGGCCGAGGGGGAACGGGCGATCCTGCGGGTCGCCGACGACGGGCCCGGCATCTCGCCGGCGAATGCCAACCTCGTCTTCGTCCCCTTCTTCACCACCGCGCGCGAGCGCAGCGGCACCGGCCTCGGCCTCACCATCGCACGCGGTCTGGTGGAGGCCCATGGCGGTAGCATCGCCCTGCTGCCTTCCGAATGCGGGGCCCTGTTCGAGGTCCGGCTGCGCCGGAGCCGGGCATCGTCGTGAGTTGGCAAGTCATCCAGCCGAGCTTGGCAATCCCAAAAGACCCTGCTGCTGTGGCAGATGGACGGCCTTGACGATGGGGCAAAAGACCTTCGCCCATCCGTTTCCCTGGCCGTCACATAATCTTCACTCATCCGTCATGACTGCACATCGTTCGAGATCATAATTTGGCGCCATTGGAACAGGTGGGATTCGGGCGGTCGCCGATGGAAACATCCTCTGACAACGACGTGCTCGACGTAATCGAGGATGAGGCACGGACCGATGGAGCGACACCTGGGAGGGTATGGCGTCTGTTGCTGGTCGATGATGACGATATCGTGCATGCATCGACCAGCTACTCGCTTCACGATCTGGAGATCCTCGGTCGCCGGCTGGAGCTGACCCATGCGAATTCCGCTGCGGAAGCCTATGCCATCCTGCGGGAGGACAGCGATTTCGCCGTCGTCCTGCTCGATGTCGTGATGGAAACGCCGGATGCCGGATTGAAACTCGTCCGCATCATCCGGGAGGAACTGAAGCTGACCGCATTGCGGATCATCCTCCGCACCGGCCAACCGGGCTACGCGCCGGAATTGGCGGTGATCCGCGATTACGACATCGACGATTACAGAACGAAGTCGGAGATGACGCGCAACCGTCTGCTGACCTCGCTTTTCACGGCGTTGCGCGCCTACAGCCACATCCACGCGCTGGAGGTGAGCCGCAAGGGATTGGAGCGGATCATCGCGGCCTCGGCAGGACTGTTCCGCCGCAGTTCCCTGCGCTCCTTCTGCGAGGGCATCCTGCTGCAGCTCGGCGGCCTTCTCGATGTCGAAGCGAGCGGTTTCGTCCTCGCCCGTGTGGCGCCATCGACGGCGGCCAGGGTCGACGATGGCGGGGAGCCGCTCATCCTGGCGGCGGCCGGCCCCTTCCTCCATCTGTCGGGCACGCGCCTCAGCCATATGGAAGACGAGCCGCTGCGCAGGCTGATCGCTTCGGCGCTGGAGGAAAAGCGGAGCGTTTATCTGGACGGCGTCACGGTGCTCTATATTCCCGGCCAATCCGGGGACGATCTTGCCATCTATGTCGCAACCGGCCGGGAGATCGGCCCGGACGTCCGGCGCCTGCTGGAGGTCTTCTGCTCCAATGTCGCGCTTGGCTTCGACAATGTCTCCCTCCTCGACGATGTCCGGTCGCTCGCCTACCACGACACGCTGACGGGGTTGCCCAACCGCACCCTGTTCCTGGAGGAGATCGGCAGCCGGATCGCGCAACAGTCCGCATCGAGCGGCGTGCTGACGGTCCTTCTCCTCGACCTCGACCATTTCCAGTCGGTGAATGACGGTCTCGGCCATGAGACGGGCGACCGGCTGCTGCTGGCGGTTGCAAACCGTCTGTGCTCGGTGTTCAGCGACCAGCACGCGGTCAGCCGGATCGCCAGCGACATGTTCGGGGTGCTGGTCTGGCTGAAACAGCCGCTCGATCACCGGGATCTGGTCCGGGCGATCGAACTCTGCTTCGTCGATCCCTTCACCATCAACGGGCACCCCATCGATATCCGCATCTCGGGCGGCTATGTCCTGGCCGACGACCGGGAGCCGGATGTCCATCGGTTGGTCCGCCGGGCGGGGATGGCGTTGAAGGGAGCCAAGCGCGGCGGGCGTGGCCGCATCCTGCGCTTCGACCCGGCGATGGAGGAGGAACTGAGCGGGCGGCTTTCCTTGGTCAGCCGCCTTGCCGAGGCGCAGGCCAACGGACAATTCTCCCTTGTCTACCAGCCGCAGATCGCCCTGTCGGACGGGATCGCCTTCGGCAGCGAGGCCCTGCTGCGCTGGCAGTTGCCGGAGGGAACCTGGGTCAGGCCCGACCGGTTCATCCCGGTTGCCGAAGACGCCGGCCACATCCTCAGTCTGGGCGAATGGGTCCTGCGGCAGGCCTGCCTGCATCAGGTCCAGTGGCGGGACGGCTCCGTCGGGCGGCTTCGCATGGCGGTCAACGTCTCGGTGCGGCAGTTGCGCGATGGCAGCTTCGTCCGCAGCGCCGACCGCATCCTCACCGCCTGCAACGCCGAGCCGCGCGACATCGAACTGGAGATCACCGAAAGCCACGCCATGGAGAACGACCAGGTTCTTGCGACCGTCCGGACGCTGCGCGGCATGGGCTTCAGCATCGCCATCGACGATTTCGGCACCGGCTACTCGTCGCTGTCGCGGCTGCAGCAGCTCCCCGCCTCCGTTCTCAAGATCGACCGCTCCTTCGTGACGGATCTCGGAACCCACCCGGAAAGCCGCAGCATTGCCGCGACCATCGTGAAGGTCGGCCAAGAACTGGGAATGACCGTCCTCGCCGAAGGGGTCGAGACGGCCGAGCAGGAGGAGATCCTGCGGTCGCTCGGCTGCGACGCCGCGCAGGGCTATCTCTACGCCAGGCCGATGCCGGCCCAGCAGTTCGAACGCTGGCTTCTGGACAGCGCGCCGGTCCGTCGGCCCGCAACGGTGTCCTGAACCCTGGGCCGGGACCACCGGTCAAGTCAGGACGGCATGGCCACCGTCTCTTCAGCGGCGTCATGCCCGGATTGTCGCGGAGCCACCAGCGGCATGACCATTGAGAAGCGGGTTCCCTGGCCGATCTGGCTCTCCACCGCCACCACCCCGCCGAGAACCCGCATGACGATCGCGTAGACGATGTGCAAACCGAGCCCGCTGCCGCCCGACCCGAGCTTGGTGGAGAAGAACGGGTCGAAGATGCGCGGCAGAACCGCCACCGGAATGCCTGCCCCGTCGTCGGCCACGGTCAAGGCCACATGCCGGCCATCCTCCTCCAGCACCGCGGCGATGGTGATGGTCCCCGCCACCGACGCGTCGGCAAAGCCATGGATCATGGCATTCGTCATCAGATTGGTCAGCACCTGGCCGAGGGCCCCTGGAAAGCTGTCCATGACCACCCCGGCGGGCAGCTTCAGATCGATGGACACCGGGGAATGCCTATAGGTCGGCCGCAGCATGGCGACGACCTCACCACAGACGACATCAAGTTCGAACCGGCGGCGCAGCTCGCCGGTCTGGTCGACGGCCACGCGCTTGAACCGGCCGATCAGCTCGGATGCGCGCAGCAGATTGCCGACCAGAAGCTGGCTGGCCGTGCCGAAGCTGCCGGAATAGGCCCGGATGACCGACCGACGCAGCTCCTTTCCCTCCAGAATTGCCTGGAACTCCGTGACCTTTTCGGAAAGCGTCGTCGCGACCGTCAGACCGCTTCCAATCGGCGTGTTGATCTCGTGCGCGATGGCGGCGACCATGCCGCCGAGCGCCGCCAGCTTCTCGGAGCGGATCAGTTCGTTCTGCGCACGCTTCAGGGTTTCCAGAGCAGCGCTCAGCTCCTCGGTGCGTTTGGCGACGATCTCTTCGATCACCTCCATATGGCGGGCCTGACGCTCGATGAACTCCAACCGCTCCGCCGCATGCTGCTTCAAGGTGCCGAGCGCCGCCGCCATCCGTCCGACCTCGTCCCGGCGGTCGATCCGCGGAATCTCCAGATCGACCCGTCCGGCCGCCAGCATCGCCATACAGTCGGTCATCCGATGGATGGGCAGGGTGACGCCACGGACGATGGCCGCCAGCAGGCAGCACACCGCAGCCAGCAGGCCCAATCCGCTCCAGGCGATCGCCCAGGCCCGGCTGTTGATGATCTGCTCCGCACGCGCGGTCGTCAGGTAGAGCTGCAACTGCCCGATCCGCTGCCCCGCGCCCGGCTCCCCTGCCTGTCCCGCTGCCTGTCCCCCCGCCGCGGGTCTGATCAGGGAAACCTGTTCCACGATCAGCCCATGGCGCGACGGGCCGGCATCCCCCAGCCTGAGGAAGACCGAACCGCCGCTTTCGACGATGATCGCGCCGACGAAATCAGGGTCATCGGACAGAGGACGCAGCATCGCCTGTGCCGCAAGCCGGTCGACGTTCCACAGCGCGTCACCGACCCCGCCCGCCAGAAGAGCGACCGTTTGCCGGGCCCTGGCCTCCAGCGCAGTCCGGGCGTCCCGACTGGAATAGCTGATCGCAACCACCACCGCCAGGCCGACCGCCAGCAGCAGGGGAAGGCAGATCATCCCGACGGTCCGCATCATCAGGCTTTCCGAGAATGCGGCGCCGATCCGCGCAAAAGCGCCGGAAACCGCCGAAGCGCCCCGAGCGGATGAACCCTGCATGGTCACAGCCAGGACTTTCGGTACTGGACTGCGAGATCATCCGCAGGCGATGGCATGGCTTACCTCGATGGTTGCTTGGAACCGGTTGCGGAAGGGATTGCCGGCAAACATGCGGCATTCGATTCAGCGGCAGGCCTCGACCAGTTCGGCCGGCTGCACGGCCAGCCTTCCGCCGGCGATTTCCGCCGCCGCCGTTTCGAGCCGGGGCGCCAGGCCAGCGACCAGGCTGGCGTTGGCCTCGTCTCTCGCCCAATCCACGCCTCGCTCCGCCAGCCCGAGATGCTGCACGCCGGCGGTCCATGTGCCCTCATGCGCATCCCGCAAGGCAAGATAGGCGGCGACGTCGACCCGCTTCAGCGCCGATGTCAGGACATGGCCGGGAAACAGGACATTCTGGTTCGTGTCCACGCCGATTCCCAAATGCCCGGCTGCCGCCATCCTCTCCAACACGGCGGTCCCGGCATAACCGGCGGCGGCGAAAGCGACATCGGCGCCCTCGGCGATCAGCTGATCCGTCATGCTGTGCGCGGCGTCCTTGTCGCGGAATGCGTTCGCATCGCTGCCGAGGAAGCGGCGTAGCAACCGGGCCGATGGACGGGTCGCCATCACGCCCTGGACGAAGCCGCATTCGAAGCGCTTGATCGGTGGAATCGGCACTGCGCCGATGAAGCCGACCGTACCGCTGCCGCTCGCCAATCCCGCCGCCATGCCGACCAGATAAGCGGCCTCGTCCTCGCGGAAGAGGATGGAGCGCACGTTCGGCAGATCGACCCGGCCGTCGATCAGGGTGAAATGCACGTCCGGAAACTCCTGCGCCACGGTCGAAACCGCGCCTTCATTGACGAAGCCGATCAGCAGGATGTTGCGGATTCCATAGTGCGCGAAATTCCGCATCGACCGGACGCTCTCTTCCTCGGTGCGGATGATGTTCTCGCGCGCATCGATGCCGGTTTCGGTCTTGAAGCGCTGCAGGCCGCGCAGGGCCAGTTCGTTGAATCCGCCGTCCGTCTTGGTGTTGTTGAAGATGATGGCGAACTGGCGGTCGGCAGGAGTTTCGGCCCGGCCGGGTGAAGCCATCGCCACGACAAACAGCATGATCAGCAGGAAGGGCATCGGGCTTCACCTCGTCAGGACCGACTTGGCTGCACTGTCGCAGAGCTGCTTTGCGACAGAATGACTATTGAATGACGGTTTGGTGGCCTCTGAAATGAAATTGATAGCTAACCTTCAATCGTCGCCGCATGCATGTGAAAAGAATATCAACGATGTTTTTCTCTGAAAATAATCAGTATGCTTATATTGGCAATGGGCAGTCAATCATGCGGCAATCGACATTGCCACAGCGCATTTCACGAAGTGTCTCTCCGCCTTTCTGTCCAGTGCCGGAGCCGGGATCTGGCCGCCCAAGACGTATTGTCGGCACCAGCCCCACCGGCCTTGCCCCGCCTGAAGCCGGGCGTGGTCGATGGCTATGTGAATGCCAAGCCGGTGGGCGACGCCATTGCGGCAAACAGTCTGAAGCCGGAAGCGGTTGTCGGGGATACCGCCAACTGAGCTGATGTGGTGGAAGGGCCGTCCACCACATCACCTCAACTCCGAAATTTTCGAACGCGCCCTGCTCTGGTTGTTGGGTACGAATGCCCGATACGAGCGTAAGCGAAGCGCTCAGCGGATGCCGACGCGATAAATTGCGCGCGGCGGACTTGAATGATCGTGGGGGCGCGTCCAGCTGTGGTTCGCCTGGACCTCGGCTATTCCGCCGACGCAGACGTGGCAGGGAAGCCGGTTCCCGCCATCTGCGCTCACGCTGAAGGGCGTGATCGGGCTTTGAGAAATTCGACGGCTTCACCGACCTGGAAAAGGACTTGACGCTTCCCATGACCGACCTGCATCGACCGCTCACCGTCAGTCAGCGTCCTGCAAGGCTCGAGACGACGCGGGCGCAAAAGCCGTGCTGACGGGACTGCCGGACTTCGCAGCCCAGGGGGCCGCTCTCGCCGCCTTCATCGAAGCGCATGCGGAGTGGGCGGAAGCCATCATCTTCCTGATGGCCTTTGCCGAGGGGCTGACACTCGTCGGGCTTCTCATTCCCGGTGTCGTCATGCTGATCGCGACCGGTGCGCTTGTGGGCGCGGGCGTTCTCGATTTCTGGTCGGTCTATCTGGCGATCGCCGGCGGCGCCATCCTGGGGGACGCCACCTCCTACTGGCTGGGCCGCCGTTATGGCGAGCGCCTGTTCCGGATATGGCCGTTGAGCCGGCAGCCCGACCTGCGCCGCCGTGGCGAAGCCTTCTTCCTGCGGCATGGAAGCAAGAGCGTGTTCCTGGCGCGCTTCATCGGGCCGCTGCGCGCGGTGGTTCCGACCACCGCCGGCATGTTGGCGATGCCCCATCGGAAATTTCAGGTCTTCAACGTCCTGTCGGCCGTGATCTGGGCTCCGCTGCTGCTGTCGCCGGGCCATCTTGCCTGGACCGGCTACGATATTAGCGGAATGGGTGGCCGCACCGCACCGGCGGCAGAGGGCAATGCGGGACAAGGCGCGGCAAAATCCTGTGCGCCCGCTCCGCCGGTTGCCGGGCTGCCGGAAAGACCGGGCTGCTGACCCCCCATTGGCAGCCTCGAGGGCGGCGTCGGGAGAAAAATCCGTGCGCATGAAGAATTCCCCTTAATATTTGCCTACCCCCTTCGTCTTAGAGCCGGGAGACGGGTTTCGCAGGCAGCGGAGCCCGCCCGATGGAGCTTCGACTGGGGGAATAGAGATGGAGATCGAGGTTGGGTCGGCCGCAACGGCCGTCCGTCCGGCGACGGGCAAGCGCGGGCGTCTGAAGCCCTTCCTGCTGGCGACAGCGATGGCCGGACTTGCGCTGCTGGCGAACCAGTCGGCCGGTCTGGCACAGCAGGCGACGGATGGCGGCCAAGCCGGCAACACCCAGGCGACCGGCGGCGGCATGGTGCTTGCGCCGATTTCCGTTCAGGGCGTCGTCGGCGGCACCGAGGGTTATGTCGCGACCCGCAGCGCCGTCGGCACCAAGGTCGAGACGCCGCTTGTCGAAATCCCACAGACCATCTCCGTCGTCACCCGCAAGGAGCTGGACCAGCGCGCGGTGCAGGATTTCGCCGGTGCGGTCGCCTATTCGCCCGGCATCGCGGTGGTCGATTACCCCGGCGGTCCCGGCGCCCCGGATTTCTCGATGCGCGGCTTCCGCGACTTCAACCTGTTCGGCATCTATCGTGACGGCCTGCGGGCCGGCTTCAACAACTACGACACCAATTTCGAGCCCTACGGGCTGGAGCGCGTCGATGTGGTGAAGGGGCCGTCGTCGGTCCTGTTCGGCCAGACCTCGCCCGGCGGCGTTGTGAACCTGACCACGAAGCGGCCGACCGACAAGCCGCTGCACGAGATCCAGCTGCAGACCGGCAGCTTCGACCGCCGTCAGGCCGCCTTCGATTTCGGCGGGCCGGTGGACGGCGACGGCAAGGTGCTGTACCGCCTGACCGGTCTCGGCCGCATGTCCGACAGCCAGGTCGACCATGCGCCGGACGACCGCGTCTACATCGCGCCGGCCGTGACCTTCAAGCCGACCGACAAGACCAAGATGACCCTGCTCGCCAGCTATCAGAAGCTGAAGATGAGCGGTTCGGAGCAGAGCATTCCGCGCAGCTCGATGGATCTGATCGGCACCGATCTCTATTTCGGTGTCCCCGGATATTCCGACTGGAAGGTGCAGAACACCACCATCGGTTACGAGCTGGAGCATGAGATCAGCCCGGACTGGACCTTCCACCAGAATGCCCGCTACATGCATTCGCGGGTCAACTTCGTCAGCGCCTTCAGCACCGCGTGGCCGGTCGAGCTGGTGAACGGGCGATTCTATCCGGTCGGGGTGCAGGACCGTCCGAAGACCACCGAGACCTATCTGCTCGACAGCAACGTCCAGGGCAAGGTATCGACCGGGCCGGTGTCGCACACCATTCTGGCCGGCGTCGACTATGCCTATTACATCGGGCGGGAGACGCGGCGCAATTCGCTGAACGCGCTGGTGATCGACGTTCTCAACCCGAGCTATCCGGGGACCGATTTCCTCTATGGCGATCCCTGGGTGGACGGCAAGAGCAACCTGACCCAGATCGGCGCCTACCTGCAGGACCAGCTGCGCTACGAGAACTGGATACTGACGCTCAGCGGCCGTCAGGACTGGGTGGTCGGCAAGGAGACGAACAACCTGTCCAGCAGCTTCCAGACCGCGCGCGACCATCACTTCACCGGACGCGTCGGCCTGGGCTATGTCTTCGACAACGGCATCGCGCCCTATGCCAGCTACGCGACCTCGTTCCAGCCGACCACCGGCACCTATGCACCGCAGCGTGGCGGCGGCACCTTCAAGCCGACCACCGGCACCCAGTACGAAGTGGGCGTGAAGTATCAGCCGAACGGCTGGAACAGCTTCATCTCCGCCTCGCTCTACCACATCACCCAGCAGAATGTCGTCACCAACGACCCGGTGTTCAGCGGCTTTTCGGTGCAGGACGGCGAGATCCGCAGCCGCGGCATCGAGCTGGAAGGCAAGATGGAGCTGACGGAGGAGTTCAGCCTGATCGCCTCCTACGCCTTCGTCGATGCCGAGATCACCAAGGACAACCCCGCCGTCGGTTCCACCGCCAGCTCGGTCGGGCTGCGTCCGAAGGGGATTCCGCGCCACATGGCGTCGGCCTGGGGCGACTACACCGTCAAGTCGGGTCCGCTGACCGGGCTTGGCCTCGGCGTCGGCGCGCGCTATGTCGGCTCGGCCAAGAACACGGCCAACACCGAGACCATCCCCGACTACACGCTGGTCGATGCCGCCGTCCGTTACGATCTGGGCGCGCTGCGGTCCGAACTGCAGGGCGCCAGCGTCGCGCTCAACGTCAGCAACCTGACCGACAAGAAGTATCATTCGGCGGGCTTCTACGACAACACCGTGCTGTACGGCAACCGCCGCCAGGTCCTGGCGACGCTGAAGTACAGCTGGTAAGGCGCGACGGTTGCGGCCGATGCCCGACATTGCCGGCGACCTCGACCGCCGCCGGTTCCTCCGCATGGCCTCCGCGCTGCCGTTCGGTCTCCTGGCCGGCGGCGTGAGGCCGGTGCGGGCCAAGGATGCAGGCGGGGTCTGTGCGCTCGACTGGACGAGCGCGCAGGCCCTGCTGTCGCTGGGCATCGTTCCGCGTGGTCTGCCGGAGATCGACCGCTACCGCCGTTCGGTGATCGAGCCGGCGGTGCCGGACGGCGTTCCGGACATCGGCGCGCGGGCGGAGCCGAATCTGGAACTGCTCGACCGGCTGGCTCCCGCCCGTTTCGTCAGCGACGGCATGCTGTCGGCGGTGCGCGGGCGGCTGGAGCGGATCGCTCCGCTGACCCTCTACCAGCCCTTCGACACCCGGTCTGCGGAAGGCGGCGGGTGGAGCGGCCAACTCGCCTTCGCCATCGCCTCCCTGCGCGGGCTGGCAGGCGATCTGGGCGTGCCGGAGGCGGCCGACCGCGCGGTCGGCCGGCTCGACCATGCGCTGGAGGAGGCGCGCGACCGCCTGTCCGGCACGGCGCGGCGACCGCTCTATGTCCTCAGCGTCCTCGACGGGCGCCGCGTCCTGATCCATGGGCGCAACAGCCTGTATCAGGAGATTCTCGACCGGCTGGGGATCGGGAATGCCTGGACCGGTCCCAGCGGACCCTATGGTCATGCCACCGTGACCATGGACCGGCTGACCGGGCGGCCCGATGCCGGGCTGGTCAACATCGGCAGCGAAGGCCAACGGGCGCTGGAGGCGCTGGCCGGCCTGCCGCTGTTCGCCGGGCTGCCCTTCCTGCGCGAAGGCCGCGTCACCATCCTGCCGCCCATCCTGTTCTATGGCGGCGTCCCGACGGCCGAGCGGTTCGTCCGCCTGCTCGGCGAAAGGCTTCCGCAGAGCCATGGCTGACACCGCGATGCCGCCCGCCGCCCGCCGCTTCGGCCCCGCATGGCCGGTGACCGGCCTCATCCTGCTGGCCGGGCTGGCCTCCCTTCTCGTGCTGGACCGCCAATTGCCGCCCGATCTGTGGTGGCGGGCGCTGGTCGATCCCGATCCGGCCAGCCTCGACCAGCTGGCCGCCCATTATGTGCTGTTCCCGCGCTTTGTGGTCGCCCTGCTGGTCGGGGCGGCGCTGGGGCTTGCCGGAGCGATCCTGCAGCAGGTGCTGCGCAACCCGCTGGCGGAGCCCGCCACCCTCGGCATTTCCGCCGGCGCGCATCTGTCGCTGGCGGTCGCCACCCTGTGGGTTCCCGACGCGCTGGCGCTGGGGCGGGAATGGGTGGCGCTGGCCGGGGCGGGGCTGTCGGCGGCGGCGCTGCTGGCGCTGTCCTGGCGCAAGGGGCTGTCGCCGGTGACCGTCGTCCTCGCCGGCCTCGTCCTCAGCCTTTATGCCGGCTCGGTCAGCGGCGTGATGGTGCTGTTCAACCACGATCTGCTGATCGGCCTGTTCCTGTGGGGCGCCGGCTTCCTCGACCAGCAGGATTGGGGCATGGCCGCCTTCCTGGCGCCGCGGCTGGCCGTGCTGGCGGCTGCCGCCCTGCTGGTGCTGCGCCCGCTGGTCCTGCTCGGTCTCGGGGAGGGTGGGGCGCGCAGCCTTGGCCTGTCGGTGGTGGGCGCCCGTCTGGCCGGGCTGCTGATCGCGGTGATGCTGGCCGCGCTGACCGTCGCCGCGGTCGGCGTGGTCAGCTTCGTCGGGTTGGCCGCCCCGACCATCGTCGGCATGGCCGGCGCCCGCCGGCTGGGTCAGCGGATGCTGTGGGCGCCCCTGTGCGGCGCCGCCCTGCTGTGGGCGACCGACGCCCTGGTGCTGTTGGCGCCGATCACCTACCGTGAACTGCCGACGGGCGCCGTCACCGCGGTTCTCGGCGTGCCGATGCTGCTGTGGCTGCTGCCGCGGCTGCGAACGTCCGCGCCGCCGGTCATGTCCGCCGCTCCCCAGCCGCCACGGGCGACCCGGCCTGTCCTGGTGCTCGCCGGCACCGCCCTGCTGCTGCCGCTGGCCCTGTGGGCGGCTGTCGCCTTCGGCACCGGACCGGACGGCTGGGAGTGGAGCGTCGGCGGCGAGCTTGCCGCGCTGGAGCCCTGGCGCCTGCCGCGGGCGCTGGCGGCGCTGTCGGGCGGGGCCATGCTGGCGATGGCGGGTGCGATGCTGCAGCGGATGACCGGCAACCCGCTGGCGGCGCCGGAGATCCTCGGCGTCTCCTCCGGCGCGATCCTCGGCGTGGTCGTGCTGATGTTCTCGGCCGACGCGCCTGGGCGTGGCGCGCAGATCGCGGCCGGCGGAGCGGGAGCGGTCGCCGTCCTTGCGGCAATGTTGGCACTCGGCCGCAAGGACGGCTTCTCGCCCGACCGGCTGCTGCTGGCCGGCATCGCCACCAGCTCCATCTCCGGGGTCGTCGTCGCCCTATTGATGGCCGGACAGGATCCGCGCCTGCAGACGCTCGTCACCTGGCTGTCGGGGTCCACCTACATGGTGGGATGGACCGACGGGCTGGTGGCACTGGCGCTGGCCCTGCTCGGCGTCGGCGCAATTCCTTTCGTCGCCCGCTGGCTCGACCTGCTGCCGCTCGGCGGCGGGGTGGCCGCCGCCCTTGGGGTCGGCCCGTCGCTCAGCCGTGCCGTGCTGTTCAGCCTGTCGGCCCTGCTGACCGCGGCGGCGACGCTGATCGTCGGGCCGTTGAGCTTCGTCGGGCTGATGGGGCCGCATCTGGCCCGGATGATCGGCCTGCAACGCGCAGCGGCCCATCTCGCCGGCTCCGCCATGCTCGGCGGTCTGGTCATGCTGTTGGCCGACTGGCTCGGGCGCAGTGTGATCTTTCCCTATCAGGTGCCGGCCGGGCTGCTCGCCTCGGTGATCGGCGGACCCTTTCTTCTCTGGCTGCTGGGACGGCGCTGATGCCCCGCTTCTCCTGCGACACGACGGTTCCCCACGACCATCCGTCCGCCGCCGCCGGCCGGCTGGTCGCCGCCGCCGAGCCTTATGGACTGTCCTTCACCCGTGAGGGCGACACGCTGGCGGCGGGAGGCGGGTTCGGCCGTCTTGTGCTGACCATCGGCACCGATGCCCTGCATCTGCGGGCCGAAGCGGATGACCGCGGCCTTTTGGAGCGGTTGCGCGCCTCCGTCGGCGAACAGCTGGTCGCCCTGCTCGGGGAGGATGCCGCCATCGCCTGGACCGGCGATGTGGAGACCGGACCGCTGTTCGCCGACTTCCGCGAGATCCGTGTCACCGCCGTCCGGGACCTGACGCCGCGCCTGCGCCGCATCACCTTCCGCGGCACCGACCTCGCCCGCTTCGCCACCCCGGACAACCTGCATGTCCGGCTCTACCTGCCGCCGCCGGGGGGCGAGGTGCCGTCCTGGCCGCGCCCCGGACCGGACGGGAGGCCGCTCTGGCCCGAACCGGACCGACGCCCCGCGGTCCGCTATTACACCCTTCGGCGCATCGACGCCGATGCGGGCGAACTGGACATCGATTTCCTCCTCCATGCCGACGGGGGGCCCGGCACCTCCTTCGCCATGGGGGCCCGGCCCGGCGACCTCTGCGGCATGTCCGGCCCCTGCGGGCTCGGCCTCCGTCCGGCCCCTTGGCATCTGCTGGCCGGCGACGAGACGGCGCTTCCCGCCATCGCCCGCATTCTGGAGGAACTGCCGCCTGCCGCCCGCGGCACCGCCCTGATCGAGGTGGAGGATGCGGCGGACGAACTGCCGCTCCGGGCTCCCGCCGGTTTCATCGTCCGCTGGCTGCACCGTGGAGAGGGCGGAACCACGGCGCCGCTGGTTGAGGCGGTGCGCACCCTGACGCTGCCGTCCGGCCCCGCCGACCTGTTCGCCTGGATCGCCTGCGAGTTCGACGACCTCGCCCGTCTGCGCGAGCATCTGCGCGGACGCGGCATCGACCGCGACCGCATTCTGGCGGTCGCCTACTGGCGGCGCAGCCCGCCTGTATCCTCATCGGACCGCAGGATTTCCCCATGACGTCTTCATCTGCGCCGCTGTTCCGGCTGGACGGGGTGAGCTTCGCCCTGCCGGACCGCCTCCTGCTCGACCTGCCGTCCTGCGACCTGTTTCCCCGCCGGGTGACGGCGCTGATCGGCCACAACGGCTCCGGCAAATCGACCCTGTTGAAGATCCTCGCCCGTCAGCAGCATCCCAGCGGCGGCCGGGTGCTGTTCGACGGCCAGCCGCTGGAGCGATGGAAACAGCGGGACCTGGCTCGCCGGATCGGCTATCTGCCGCAGCACATGCCGCCCGCCTCGGGTCTGCTGGTGCGGGAACTGGTGGCGCTCGGCCGGTATCCCTGGCATGGCGCGCTCGGCATCTTCCGGGCCGAGGATGCCCGCAAGGTCGAGGAGGCGCTGGCGCTGACCGACACCGCACGCTTCGCCCACCGCCTGGTGGACAGCCTGTCGGGCGGCGAGCGGCAGCGGGTGTGGCTGGCAATGCTGATCGCACAGGATGCCGGCTGCCTTCTTCTGGACGAGCCGATCTCGGCGCTCGATGTCGCTCATCAGGTGGAGGTGCTGGCCCTGGTCCGCCGCCTGTCGCGGGAGCGCGGCATCGGCGTGATCGCGGTGCTGCACGACGTGAACATGGCCGCCCGCTTCTGCGACGAGATCGTCGCCCTGCATGGCGGGCGGTTGATAGACCGCGGCACGCCGGCCGAGATCATGACGCCCGCCCGGCTCGGCGCCATCTACGGACTGCCGATGGCTGTGATCCCTCATCCGGTGTCCGGAGAGCCGGTCGGGCTGGTCCGCTGACGTCGCGCTCTCCTTCTTGCCGGCACCGGGCGTGTTCCAACCGAGGCTGCATCACAGCGCCGGCTGGCGATCCTCCACGACCTTGCCGCCGGTCAGCCGGAGCAGATGGTCCGCCGCATCGAAATAGCGGTCGTCGTGCGAGATGACGATGATGGTCTTGCCCAGCGCCTTCAGGCTCGGCAGCAGGTCGGTGTAGAAGATCCGGCGGAAGGTCGGATCCTGGTCGGCGGCCCATTCGTCGAACACCAGCACCGGCCGCTTCTCCGTCCAGGCCTGGAGCAGGGCCAGCCGCTTGCGCTGGCCGGTGGACAGGTCGGTGGTGCTGAACACCCCGTCCACCACGCTGACCTTGTGGGCGATCTCCAGCCGTTCAAGATAGGGCCGGGCGTCCTCCGGCACGCTGCCGCTCGCCGGGATCAGGTCGTCGAACAGGAAATAATCGGAGAAGATCGTGGTGAAGAGCTGACGGTAGTCGTCCCGCGTCTCCGGCGTCACCGGACGGCCATCGAGCAGGATTTCCCCCTCATGCGGGGGATAGAGACCGAGCAGCATCTTGATCAGCGTGGTCTTGCCGCAGCCGTTCTCTCCGACGATGAACAGGATCTCGCCGCGGCCGATCCTCAGCGAGACGGGACCGAGCACGAAGGGCTCCACCTCCGGGCCGGCCGGCGGGTAGACGTACCGGGCGTTCCGCAGTTCCAGCGAGCCGATCGTCGCAGGCGGACCGGCCCCATCCTCCATCAGCAGATGCGGTTCCGGCGAGGCGAACTCCGCCGACAGGTCCGAGATGCGCCGGAAGGCGACCTGGGCGCGGCTGACGATGGGCAGCGTGCCGATCAGATGCTCCAGCGGTCCCTTCATGTAGAGCAGGACCAGGACGAAGCCGCTCAGCGTCCCGCGGTCGGTGCTGGGCCACAGCATGTCGATGCCGAGCGCCACACCGATGACGATGAAGAACAGAGTCGATCCGAACCCCTTGGCGACGACGAAGAGGGTGATCGACCGGATCTGGATGTCGCAGATGCGGTCGATGGTCCTGCGCAGGGTGTCGCTTTGCAGCCGCAGCCGCCGAGGCCGGTTGATGCGCAGCTCCTTCGCTCCCTCCGCCAGCGAGCGGTAATGCTTCTGCAGGTCGTCCTCGTGGGTGCGGGCCTCCTGGAAGCCTTCGATGCCGCGGACTCGCGCCGCATATTGCACGGCGCTGCCGATCAGGATGGCCGCGGCCGTCGCCAGGAACATCGGCGAGGACAGCACCGCTAGGTAGCATAGGCTGCCCAGTGTGACGCTGAGGGATACCGCCAGCGGCGCGAGGGCGAAGGCGAAGTCGCTGATGGTGTCGACGTCATGGGTCAGCACCGGGATCAGGCGGTGGCTGCGATAGCGCTCCAGCTGGTCGATGGGTGCCGTCAGGATGCGGTCGCCCAGCTCCTTGCGCAGCCGCGCGATGACCGTCTGCCCGATCCGGTTGGTGCCGATGTCGGACAGGACCGAACCCGTGAGCGTCAGCGCGCACAGGCCGGCGAAGGCGAGCAGGAGTCCGGCGCCCGGACTCTCATCGGCATGCAGGATGCGGTTGATGGTGGCCAGCAGTCCGGTCACGCCGAGGCCGCCCAGCACGCCCAGCAGGGTGGCGGCGGTCAGCAGCGGCCAGAAGGGGCGGAGGAGCTGGAGCGGAGCGCTGAAGCTGGTAGGGGGGGGGGTCGGCATTGGGGAACCTGCGGGATGGGAGCGAAATCGGCCGTCCTGACTAGGACGAACCAGCGGGACGAAACTGAAGCCGTTTTCTTGTGGAAGCCGTCATGCCGGCCCATGTCTGCCCTGCCCATCCGCCGCGCAGGGTCACTTCACCTTGCGATCCGGCCCCCGCTTACCCTATAGCTGGCGGACGCCTTCCGGAGTCGAGCGCGCCCGTATGCCTCCGTCACATCCCTCCGACGACGACCGCGTGACCGAAGAGGCGGCGGACTGGTGCCTGCGTCTGCAATCGTCCGACGTCAGCGACGCCGACCGCGCCGCTTTCGAGCGCTGGTGCCTGGCGGATCCGCGCCACCTGGCGGAATTCGATGCGATGCGCGAGATCTGGGGCCTGTCCGCCGGCCTGCGCCCGCGCGTGACCGCAGTTCCCGCGACAGCTCCCATCGAAATCCCGGTGGCTGCTGCCGCAGCGGTGGCGCCGTCCGCCGCCGTCCGGGGGCCGGCGCGGCGGCGCTGGGCGATGGCGGCTTGCGTCGCGGCGGCGCTGGCCGTCTGCTGGACGGTGGGCTGGTCCTTCGGCGTGCTGCCGGGGCGGGTCGATGCCTTCCTCGGCGGCGGCCGGCACCGCGTGGTTCAGCTGCCCGACGGCTCGACGGTGGAGCTGAACCTGCACACCAACCTGTTCTATGCCCAGTTCCGCGACCGGCGCAGCGTCCTGATGGACCATGGCGAGGCCTATTTCGCCGTCACGCCGGATGCGGGGCGACCCTTCACCGTCTTCACCGCCGGCCACCAGGTCCGGGTGACGGGGACGAAGTTCAACGTCTGGGCCAATGACGGCGATCTTGCGGTGACGCTGACCGAAGGCTCGGTCACCGTGGCGTCGTCCGCCGCAGGCGGGGGAGAGCCTTTGCGGCTGACGCCCGGCATGCAGGGCCGCTTCGCCCGAGACAGCCGGTTCGGCAGCGCGGCGCGCGTCGATCCGCAGCGGGTGCTGTCCTGGCGCGAGGGCAAGCTGATGTTCGACGACATCACGCTTGCCGAGGCGATTCCGCTGCTCAATCCCTATCTGTCGCAGCCGCTGCGGCTGGCGGACCGCAAGGTCAGTGCGATGCGCATCGGCGGCGTGTACGACATCGCCGACCTCGACCGCGTGGCGGCCTCGCTTCCGCGGGTACTGCCGGTGACGCTCGTGCCGAAGGACGGCGAACTTCTCATTTCCGCCCGCTGACGGGACTTGCCGGCCGACGGCCGTCACCAGCTGTAGGACAGCGTCGCCAGCACCGCCCTTCGGTTGCCGAAAAAGACCGAGTTCTCGTAGAATCCCGGCGAGAAGTAGCGGCGGTCGAACAGGTTGGTCGCGGTCATGGTGAGACTGGCGCCGTCGAGCGCCGGGCCGAGCCGTCCCAGATCGTAGCCCAGGCTGACATCGGTCAGCAGGTAGGAGGGGACGCGTATGCTGTTCGTGGCATTGTAGGCCGCACCGACATAGCGCAGGCCGACGCCGGCGGTCAGACCGCTAGCCGCTCCCGTCTCGAACCGCTGCCGCAGCCAGACCGCGGCGGCATGGCGCGGCACCGAGGCCACCCGCTTCCCGGTCCTGTCGGTTCCGCCGGGGGTGGGGTTGTCGCGGGTGATCCGCGCGTCGGTGTAGCTGTAGGCCGCCGTCAGCTCAGCGGTGGGGCTGAGCGCCGCCTTTGCCTCCAGCTCGACGCCGCGCGACCGCATCTCCCCGGTTTGGACCGAATAGCCGGGATTGTCCGGGTCGGCGGTGGTGAGATTGCGCTGGACGGCCCGGAACAGCGACAAGGTGAAGAGGCCGTCGAACCCCTTGGGCCGGTAGCGCAGCCCGGCTTCCACCTGTGTCCCCCGGCTCGGCGAAAAGGGCCGGCCCTGCACGTCGCTGTCGCTGTTCGGCTGGAAGGAGGTCGACGTGCCGGCATAAGGCGTCAGACCGTTTTCGAACCTGTAGGCCAGCCCGATGCGTTTGGTGAAGGCGCGATCGAACTGCGCCGTTTCCACCGGAGGCCCCCCGGACAGGCGGCCTGTGCTGCCGCTGCGGCTCCAGTCCAGCCGTCCGCCGAGCGTCAGCCGCCAGTTGCCGGCGGCGATCTCGTCCTGGGCGTAGAGGCCGGTCTGGCGGAGGCGTTCGGTCAGGTCGCGGGCAAGCGTCGCGTCCCAGCCATAGGGGCCGCCATAGACCGGAGCGAAGACGTCGAGCCCATCGGCCACCGTGCCGTTCCGCCGCGTCTCGTGCGCCCGGTGGCGGCCATGGTCGATGCCGATCAGCAGGCCGTGGCGCAGCGGACCGGTGGCTGCCTCGCCTTGCAGGTTGGTGTCCACCAGCAGGGTCGAACTGGTCTTGGGCCGGTCCTGCAGCCCGAAACGGTAGATGCGGTCCGCATCCAGCAGGCCCGACGACGCCCAGCTCGACAGATAGCCGACGCGGCTGCTGCTGTAGCGCAGGGTCTGGTTCAGCGTCCAATTCCCGGCCAGGGCATGCCGGATGTCGTAGCCGGCCGACAAGGTGCGCGACCGGTATGAACTCAGCCCCGGATAGCCGAGGAACAGGTTCGACCCCAGACGGCCGTAAGGGTTGTCCAGCACCGTTCCCGATGCCGGAAAGCTCTGCTCCGCCCCCATCTTGCGGAAATCGAGATAGCTGGCGAGCAGTGTGATGTCGGTTCGATCGCCAGCGGACCAGGACAGGGCGGGCGCGACATAGAGGCGGTCGTCCGGCGTATGGTCGATCTGCGTGCCGCTTCGCCGCGACAGCATCGTCAGTCGGAAGCGAAGCGTCCCGTCGGCGTCTATCCTGTCGCCGAGGTCGGCCGTGACCTGCCGGCGGTCGTGGCTGCCGCCCTGCAGCTGGAGCCGGTGGAACGGGGCGGCGGTCGGGCGCTTGCTGGTCAGGGCGATGGCTCCGCCGGGCGGCATCGCCCCGTAGAGTGTGGAGGCCGGTCCCTTCAGCACCTCCACCCGCTCCACGCCGAAAGGCTCGTACTCCAGCCCATAGGGGTTGTAGCCGCTGCGCAGCCCGTCGATCATCACCGATTCCGAACTCTGGCGGAAGCCGCGGACGAAGACGTCGATGGCGCCCTGGCCGCCGGGATAGTCGATGGGGCGGACCCCGGCGCTGTAGGCGAGGGCGCCATTGATGTCCTGAACGTCGCGCTGGTCCAGGTCTTCCCGTGTGACGATGGACAGCCCTTGCGGCAGATCCTCCACCGGGGTGGCGCTTTTGCCGCCGCTGCGGCTATGGCTGGGGATCGGTGCCGTCCGGGTGGCCGAGGCCAGGCGTCCTTCCACCGTCAGGCCCGGAAGGAAGCCGGGATTTTCCTGCAGCCGGCCGATGGTCACCATCCCGCCCTTCATCTCGAAGGCGAGGTCGGTTCCGCTCAGCAGGATGGACAGGGCCGCAGCCGGGTCCATTCGTCCCGACAGGGCCCGCGACCGGCGGTCGGGCAGGATATCGGGCCGGTAGAGAATCTGCAGGCCGGTCCGGCGGCCGAAGCTGGTCAGCGCCTCGCCAAGGGGGAGGGCCGGGATCTCCAGCAGCATCTCCTGCAGGACCGGCGGTTCGATATCTGTCGGGGCGGCGGCGTTGGCGGCGGCGGCCGGATCGAAGGAGGCCGAAAGGGCAGGGGCCGGCAAGCCCAGCAACAGCGTCCAGCCGACCGCAATCCGCCAGAGCCCCAGTCTCCAAACCCTCGGCCGGCAAACCCTCGGCCAATCGGGCGCAGCCGCCCCGCGCCCGCCATCCTGGCGTCGTGTGGTCGGGCGGAACCCTGCGAGACGACCGGTCATCCAATGCCCCCACCAACGCACGCCGAAAGCCACGGAGGGAGCAGCTGGCCGCTTCCCCCTTTGCAAGTGATTGGCAGTTGCATTAGGTTGCGACAGCTTGTCAAGCCGTTGGGACCGCTCCCCGCCACGGCTTCACTCTGCACAAGGAGCTCTCCATGCGGCCGGTGGAATCCGTCGAAAGCCAGACTCTCTGCGACGTCTTCACCACGCATCGGCGCTCGTTGATCGGGGTCGCCGAGCGGATCACCGGTTGCCGTCACCATGCCGAAGATGTCGTCCAGGATGCCTTCCTGAAGCTGCTGGGGGCGGAATCCACCAGCACCATCCGGGCCAAGGCGGGCTACCTGATGATGGTCGTCCGCAATCTGGCCATCGATCATTACCGTCGGAAGGGCAAGGAATCGCGCCTGCTCGCAGCGGAGGAGGAAGGGCAGTCGGTGAGCACGCCGGACGCGGCGTCGCCGGAAAGCGTGAACGTAAACCGCCAGCTTCTGCAGACGCTCGAAGCCGCCTTGGCCGACCTGCCGGAGCGGACCCGCTATGCCTTCGAGATGCACCGCATCCATGGCCACAGCCAGAAGGACATCGCGGCGGTGCTCGGCGTGTCGCCGACGCTGGTCAACATGATGATCCGCGACGCGCTGATCCATTGCCGCAAGACGATGAAGCGGATCGACCCCACGTCCTGAACGTCCCTCATCCTGAACGCTCTTCATCCTGAATGGCCTGCTGAACCGTTTGGCTCCCGCATTTGCCGGACAAGTCGAAAAGGCACGGCTTGTTCAGAACCCGATGAGGCGGGGACCATGCGATGAGGCTGCGTTGGCCGCCTATACCGACGGGTGAAGCCCGTGGGCGATGTCACCGCGACGGTGCCCTCCTAGGCGCTCCGCCGAAGGCACCGTCCGGGCATAGAGGCGCAGCGCCTGCACGAAATCCCGCGCGGCGCCGCTCAAGCCCTCCCCCTTGCGCGTCAGAATGCCGAAGCCGGTCAGGTTCTTGCCGATCGTCATCGGCAGGCAGCACAGAAGGCCGGCGCGCAGATGGTCGCGCACCACCGATTCCGGAAGCATGGCCACCGCGTCGCTCGTCTGCAGCAACTGCAAGGTCGCGAAGATCGAACTTGCCTCCACCATGTCGGCAGGGGTCGGCATCAGGGCGCTGGCGAACTCCTGCTCCAGAAGCTGGCGGGCCGGGCTGGTCAGCGGCTGCATCACCCAGGGCGTAGCACCCAGGTCCGTCAGGGCCAGGTCGGATCGCTCCTGCAACGGATGGCCGGTCCGTGCCACCACGTAGAGCGTTTCGTTGGCCAAGGGTTCGAAGTCGAACTCGTTGTGCTGCAGCGGCCCGCTGAATCGGCCGACCGCGAGATCGAGTTTGCGGGCTGCCAGCAGGTCCAGGATTTCGTCGCTGGTTTCTCCCAGCAGCCGGACGACCAGCAGCGGCCGCGCCGCCTTCAGGTCGGCAACCGCCCGTGCCACGATGTCCGGTGCGGCCCCCATGATGGCGCCGACCACGAGCTGTCCGAAGCCGCCGCGGCGCTTGCCTTCCAAATCCTGGGCGAAGCGGTCGAAGTCGGCAAGCAGCCGCGTCGCGAAGCGCACCACCTCCTCCCCCAGTTCCGTCGGCTGCATGCCGCGCGGCAACCGTTCGAACAGCGGAAATCCGAAGACCAGTTCCACATCGTGCAGCATCTTGGTCGCCGTCGGCTGGGTCACATGGACCGCCTCGGCGGCGCGATGCAGGTTTCTTTGCTGCCCCAATGCCGCGACCAGCGCCAGTTGCTTCAGACGCAGGCGGTTCATCAGCAGGGGCAGCAACGGGGCGGGCGTCATGTCCAGTCCGATCGAGGTTGGTGCGATAGAAAAGTTCGATCGCAACCGTCCGTGTTTCGATTGGATCGCTATCGGGTGAGTTTCTACACTGCTGACAGTCAGTGTTGCAAACCAAAGGAAACGTTATGAAGCTGCTGCGCGTCGGCCGGCCCGGCCAGGAGAAGCCTGCGCTGTTGGACCGCGATGGAACACTGCGCGACCTGTCGGCCCATGTGGCGGACATCGCCGGTGCCACGCTGCTGCCGGACAGCCTGGACCGGCTGCGCCGCATCGACCCCGCCACTCTGCCGGAGCTGCCGGCGGCCTTGCGCGTCGGCGCCTGCGTCGGCGCCGTCGGCAAGATCATCTGCGTCGGGCTGAACTACTCCGACCATGCCGCCGAATCCGGGATGGCCGTGCCGACGGAGCCGGTGCTGTTCATGAAGCCGTCCAGTTCCATCTGCGGCCCCTTCGACGATGTCGAAATCCCGCGCGGCGCCGAGAAGACCGACTGGGAGGTCGAGTTGGGCGTCGTCATCGNCAACGACGTCTCCGAGCGCGCCTTCCAGCTGGAGCGCGGCGGCCAGTGGGACAAGGGCAAGGGCCACGACACCTTCGCACCGCTCGGCCCCTGGCTGGTCACCGCCGACGAGGTGGAGGACCCGCAGGCGCTCGACATGTGGCTGGAGGTGGACGGCCGCCGGTTCCAGGACGGCTCCACCCGCACGATGATCTTCGGCGTAGCCCATCTGGTCTCCTACATCAGCCGCTTCATGACGCTGCAGCCGGGCGACATCATTTCCACCGGCACCCCGCCCGGCGTCGGTCTGGGCCAGAAGCCGCCGCTCTACCTGCGCGCCGGCCAGACCATGCGGCTCGGCATCGCCGGGCTGGGCGAACAGCGCCAGCGCACCGTCGACGCCTGACCGTCCGTCACCGCCCACACACCAGGAGTACGCCACCATGAACCGTCTCGACCTCGACGGGCGCGTCGCCATCGTCACCGGCGGCGCCCGCGGCATCGGCTATGCCGCCGCGGAGCGCATGCTGCGCTCCGGCGCCGCCGTCTCGCTGTGGGACGTCGATGCCGCCGCCCTTGAGGACGCCGCCCGCCGTCTGGCCGCATTCGGCAACGTCGCCGCCGCGGCGGTGGAACTGACCGATGCCGACAGCGTGGCGGCCGCCACCGCCGCGACGCTGGAGCGCTTCGGCAGGATCGACATCCTGGTCAACAATGCCGGCATCACCGGCGGCAACGCCCCCACCTGGGAGCTGTCGCCCGATGTCTGGCGCCGGGTGCTCGACGTCAATCTGGTCGGCCCCTTCCTGACCTGCCGCGCAGTGGTCCCGCACATGATCGGGCGCGGCTATGGCCGCATCGTCAACGTGGCATCCATCGCCGGGAAGGAGGGCAACCCGACCGCCTCCCATTACAGCGCGTCGAAGGCCGGGCTGATCGCGCTCACCAAGTCGCTGGGCAAGGAACTGGCGACCAGGGGCGTGCTGGTCAACTGCCTGACGCCGGCCGCCGCGAAGACCGACATCTTCGCCCAGATGAAGCAGGAACACATCGACTACATGCTGTCGAAGATCCCGATGAACCGCTTCGTCGAGGTCGGCGAGGTGGCGGCGATGATCGCCTGGCTGGCGACGGAGGACTGTTCCTTCACCACCGGCGGGGTCTTCGACATCTCCGGCGGACGCGCGGTCTACTGACCCCATCCTTATCCGGGCAACCAATCGAACAAGAACAGCCCGCTCCTCTGAGGAAACGCTCATGGCCCAAACCGCTTCTTCCGCAGCGGCGCCGCCGGCGCTGCTCGACCGCACCGTCGCCAAGGTTCAGGCCCGGCTGCTGCCCTTCCTGCTGCTGATGTATGTGCTGGCCTTCCTCGACCGCGCCAACATCGGGTTCGCCAAGAAGGCGTTCCAGGCCGACACCGGCATCGGCGACGCCGCCTTCGCGCTCGGCGCCGGCATCTTCTTCATCGGCTATGCCCTGTTCGAGGTTCCGAGCAACCTGATCATGCACCGCGTCGGCGCGCGGGCCTGGATGTGCCGGATCATGGTGACCTGGGGCATCCTGTCGGCGGCGATGGCGTTCGCCCATGACGAGGCGACCTTCTACGTCCTGCGTTTCCTGCTGGGCGTCGCGGAGGCCGGCTTCTTCCCCGGCGTCATCCTGTATCTGACCTATTGGTTCCCGGCGAATGCGCGGGCGCGGGTCATGGGCATGTTCTATTTCGGCGCTCCCATCGCCTTCATCCTCGGCAGTCCGGCGTCAGGCCTGCTGCTCGACCTGCACGGCGCCGGCGGCCTGCTCGGCTGGCAGTGGATGTTCCTGGTGGAAGGGCTGGCGGCCTCGGCGGTTGGCGTCTGGGCCTACTGGTATCTCGACAACCGCCCCGGCGAGGCCCGCTGGCTGTCGGCGGAGGAGAAGACGGTCATCTCCGGCGCCGTCGCCGCGGAGGAGGCGCACAAGCACGCCCATGGTCCGCGTGGTGTTCTGGCCGCCCTGTCCAACCCGCGGCTGCTCTATCTCTGCGCCATCTATTTCCTGATCCAGATGAGCGTCTACGGCGTGGTCTTCTACCTGCCGACCCAGGTGGCCGGGCTGCTGGGCAAGAAGGTCGGCTTCGAGGTCGGTCTGGTCACCGCCATTCCCTGGATCTGCGCGCTGGCCGCCGCCTATCTGATCCCGCGCCATTCCGACCGCACCGGAGAGCGCCGGGTGACCGCCGCCCTCACGCTGGCGGCGGCCGGGGCGGGCATCGCGGTTTCCGCCGGTGTCGCCTCTCCCCTGGTCGCCCTGATGGCGCTCTGCGTCGCCGCCGCCGGTTTCATCGCCGTGCAGCCGCTGTTCTGGACCTTCCCCACCGGCTTCCTCGGCGGCGTCGCTGCCGCCGGCGGCATCGCCATGGTCAATTCGCTGGGGGCGCTCGGCGGCTTCGTCGCTCCGAACGTGAAGACCTGGGCGGAAAGCGCCTTCGCCTCGCCCGCCGCCGGACTCTACCTGCTGGCCGGCACCACCCTGCTGGGCGCGCTGCTGATCCTCGGCCTGAAGGGCCTGGGGCTGGTCGAAGCGTCGGCAGGCGGCAAGCGGCCGTCCGGCGCCGTCCTCCCGCAACACCAATCCTGATCGGACATCCCCTCCATGAGCGCATTCACCAACACGCCCACCATCCGTCAGGTCCGCGCCTACACCGTGCGCGGCGGCGGCGCCGACTATCACGACCAGAGCGGCGGCCACTGGATCGACGACCACATCGCCACGCCGATGAGCAAGTACCCCGAATACCGCCAGAGCCGCCAGACCTTCGGCCTGAACGTGCTCGGCACGCTGGTGGTGGAGGTCGAGGCGTCGGACGGCACCGTCGGCTTCGCCGTCACCACCGGCGGCGAGATCGGCGCCTGGATCGTCGAAAAGCATCTTGCCCGTTTCGTCGAAGGCCGGCGGGCGACCGATATCGAGAAGATGTGGGACCAGATGTTCAACGGCACGCTGTTCTACGGCCGCAAGGGCATCGTTCTGAACGCCATCTCCGGTGTCGATCTGGCCCTGTGGGACCTGCTGGGCAAGCTGCGCGGCGAGCCGGTCTATCACCTGCTGGGCGGCCCGGTGCGTAACGAGCTGCAGTTCTACGCCACCGGCGCCCGCCCCGATCTGGCCAAGCAGATGGGCTTCATCGGCGGCAAGCTGCCGTTGCATCACGGCCCGGCTGAGGGCGAGGAAGGGCTTCGCAGGAACATCGCGCTTCTCGCCGACATGCGCGAGCGGGTCGGCGACGATTTCTGGCTGATGTATGATTGTTGGATGAGCCTGGACGTCAACTACGCCACCCGACTGGCGCAGGCTGCGCACAATCTTGGCCTGAAATGGATCGAGGAGGCGCTGCCGCCCGACGATTACTGGGGCTATGCCGAGCTTCGCCGCAATGTGCCGAAGGGTATGATGGTGACCACCGGCGAGCATGAGGCCACCCGCTGGGGCTTCCGCATGCTGCTGGAGATGGGCTGCTGCGACATCGTCCAGCCCGATGTCGGCTGGTGCGGCGGCATCACCGAACTGATCAAGATTTCGGCGCTGGCCGATGCGCACAACGTGCTGGTGGTTCCGCACGGGTCAAGCGTCTACAGCTACCACTTCGTCGTGACGCGCCACAACAGCCCGTTCGCCGAATTCCTGATGATGGCGCCGAAGGCCGACACCGTGGTGCCGATGTTCAACCCGCTGCTCCTTGACGAGCCGGTCCCGGTCAACGGCCGGCTGAAGGTTCCGGACCGGCCCGGTTTCGGTGTCCGCCTGAACCCGGATTGCGCGCTCTCCCGCCCGCATACCCATTGAGAACGGTCGCACGCGTGTAGCGCAGCGGCTGGAGTGTTGGGGCGATCGCGCGGACTGGGGTTGATCCATCCCGCGCGAGGCCGCCGCCGTGCCGGCCGGCATGGATATCAGCGGTTATCGTCAATCACCGCTGGGTTCATGCCGTCCTGTCCTGGGAGAGGGCGAGGTCCTCGATCATGGTCTGGCGCATGACGAATTTCTGGATCTTGCCGGTCACCGTCATCGGGAATTCGTCGACGAAGCGGATGTATTTCGGGATCTTGTAGTGGGCGATGACGCCCTGGCAGAAGGCGGTGACCTGCTGTTCGGTCAGTGCCGCCCCAGGCTTCACCCGGATCCAGGCGCAGAGCTGCTCGCCGAACTGCTGGTCCGGCACGCCGAACACCTGCACGTCGGCGATGTCGGGGTGGGTGTAGAGGAACTCCTCCACCTCGCGGGGGTAGATGTTCTCGCCGCCGCGGATCACCATGTCCTTCAACCGGCCGACGATGTTGCAATAGCCCTCGGCGTCGATGGTGGCGAGGTCGCCGGTGTGCATCCAGCCGGCCTCGTCGATTGCCCGCGCCGTCTGCTCCGCGTCGCCCCAATAGCCGCGCATCACCGAATAGCCGCGGGTCAGCAGCTCGCCCGGCGTGCCCGGCGGGACGATGCGGCCCTCGGCATCGACGATCTTCACCTCCAGATGTGGCTGGATGCGGCCGACGGTGGACACGCGCCGTTCAAGCGGGTCGCCGGTGGAGCTTTGGAAGCTGACCGGGCTGGTTTCGGTCATGCCGTAGGCGATGGTGATCTCCCGCTGGTTCATTTCGGAAACCACGCGCTTCATCACCTCGATCGGGCAGGGCGAGCCGGCCATGATGCCGGTGCGCAGGCTCGACAGGTCGTAGCGGGCGAAATCGGGGTGGTCGAGCAGCGCGATGAACATGGTCGGCACGCCGTGCAGGCCGGTGCAGCGTTCCTCCTGCACCGCCGACAGCACGGCGACGGGATCGAATCCCTCGCCAGGAATCACCATGCAGGCGCGGTGGGTGACGCAGGCGAGATTGCCCAGAACCATGCCGAAGCAGTGATAGAAGGGCACCGGGATGCACAGCCGGTCCTCCTCGGTCAGGCGCATCGCCTCGCCGACGAAGAAGCCATTGTTGAGGATGTTGTGGTGGGTCAGCGTGGCGCCCTTCGGGCTGCCGGTGGTGCCGCTGGTGAACTGGATGTTCACGGGATCGTCGAATTGCAGGATGCCGGCCAACCGACCCAGCTCCGCCACGTCGGCCGGGCGGGCCAGACCCGGCAGATCGTCGAAATTCAGCATGCCCGGCGTTCTTTCCGCCCCCAGGCGGATCAGGTGGCGCAACGTCGGCAGCCGTTGCAGCGACAGGGGCCGGTCGGAGAACGACCGGTCGAGTTCCGGCGCCAGCCTGGCGATCATGCCGAGATAGTCGCTGGACTTGAAGGACGGCGACAGGATCAGGGCGGCGCAGCCCACCTTGTTGATGGCGTATTCCAACTCGTGCAGACGATAGGCCGGGTTGATGTTGACCAGGATCAGGCCGGCCTTGGCGGTGGCGAACTGCGTCACCACCCATTCGGCATTGTTCTGTGACCAGATGCCGATGCGCTCGCCGGGCTTCAGCCCCAGCGCCACCAGTCCCGCCGCTGTCCGGTCGACGCTGTGCTTGAACGCCGCATAGGTCCAGCGGACATTCTGGTGCCGGACGACCAGGGCGGGCCGGTCTGGGGACAGCGCCGCCATGCGGTCGAGATGGGCGCCGATGGTCTCGCCCAGCAGCGGGGTGCGGCTCGCCCCGTGGACATAGCTCTGGGTCAGCGACGTGGTGTCCATATTCAAGGCTGCTTTCCTTCCCCGGATGAATTATGGACCGTCGGTCCTTATGGGCGCCGCCATGGCCGCGGCGCGGTGCGTTCCTCTACTGAACCCATATCGCGTCGGTCTGTCGATCCCCCGTTCGGCCAATGGAGCCTGCCGATAGGGAGCGGTCGCTTGGGTTCCGTCACATCCATCGCCGCTCCGGCCCATGCCAGCGGGCTGCGCCGTGCAGATGGGCGAGTGCGGCCTCGTACGACGGCGGAGCGGCGGCGGCGAGCAGGCCGGCGAGATGGCCGACGGCGAGGCTGGCGCCGCCGGCGCGGGGATCGCCGTCCGGCCGGCGCGGGCAGGCGCCGAAGGCGGCCGGCAGGACGGAGACCTCGCCGGGACCGCATCGGGCGTCGCCGGTGGCGGCGATGACGCCGGGATAGGCGGCGGGCCACACCGGACCGCCGCGGGCCGGACTGGCGGCAACCAGCAGCAGGCCGTGCGACAGCGCCTCTTCCACTGCGGTGCGCAGCACCGGGCGGTCGGCGGACAGGCCGAGGCTGAGCGTCGCCAGCCGGGCGCCATGCCCGACGGCCCAACGCAGCGCCGCCGCCACCGCGGCGGGGGATGCGGTGATGCGGTCGTGGAAGATCTGGGCATCGATCAGCTCCGCTGTCGGAGCCTGAACCATGATGGCGGCGGCGACGGCGCTGCCATGGCCGATGCGGTCGGGTTGGGACGGGACCTGTTCGATGTCCAGGGCGTCCGCGTTCAGCAGGAACGCGGCGCGCTCGGCGACCGGAACGCCGGGCAGGGTGATTCCGCTGTCGATCACCGCGATGCGCATGCAACCTCCGCCATCGTGTCGGCGACCGGCTCGAGACGGCCTCGCTCCAGACGGTAAACCGCGTCGCAGCCGGCCAGCGCCTCGGCGCGGTGGCTGATGACCAGCCGGGTGCGGCCGGCGAACAGGCGGTCGACATCGGCGGTCAGCCGTTCCGCCGCCGCCGGGTCGAGTGCCGAAACCGGCTCGTCCAGGATCAGCAGGTCCGGTTTGCGCAGCAGGCAGCGGGCGAGCGCGATCCGCTGCCGCTGCCCGCCGGACAGGGCCGAGGCCCAGGCCCCGACCGGCGTGTCCAGTCCGCGCGGCAGGCCGGCGATCCAGCCGTCGAGCTGGGCGGCGGCGACCGCCTCGGTCAGCGTGTCCTTGTCGAGGGCCCCGGCCTCCGCAGGGGAGAGGCCGAAGCGCAGATTGTCGGCGATGGTGCCCGGCAGCAGCGGGGCGTCCTGGCCCAGAACCGCCACCCGGCGGCGCAGCAGGGCGGGGTCGAGGTCGCGCAGGTCGACGCCGTCCAGCGCGATGCGGCCGCGTTCCGGGTCGTAGTGGCGGTGCAGCAGGTCGGTCAGGGTCGATTTCCCCACGCCGGACGGCCCGTGCAAACCGACCTTGGCCCCCGCCGGAATGGTGAGCGAAAGCCCATCGAGCACCGGCGCGCCGGCCTCATGGCCGAACACCAGGCTCTCGACCGACAGCGCACCGCCTCGGCCGGTCGGGGAAAGCGGGCGGGCAGGCGGGCGGACGGCAGGGGATTCGGACAGAAGCTCGCCCAGCCGGTCCAGCGAGACGCGGGCGCGCTGCGCCCCGACGATCAGGCCGAGCAGCCCCTGCACCGGACCGGCGGCGCGGCCGAGATAGGCGGAGAAGGCGATCAGCGCGCCCAGCGACAGCTCGCCGTCGATCACCCGCAGGCCGCCCCACAGGAACACCGCGGCCGTCCCGGCGGAGCCGAGCAGTCCCGGCACGCCGCCGGTGACGATGCCGACCGTCTGCTGGCGCAGGAGCCGCCGCAGGCAGTCGCGGTCGAGGGCGGCGAGGCGCTCGGCCTCCTGGCGCTCGGCGCCCAGCGACTGGATCAGCTTCATGGCGGACAGGCGCTGCACGAAGAAGCCGGTCAGCGCCGCCATGGAGTCGCGCAGCGCGCGGGTGCTGCGCTCCACCCAGGGGCGGGTGCCGCGCAGGAACAGCGCCTGCGCCGGCAGCACCAGGAAGGCGATCAGGGTCAGCGCCGGATCGATCAGCAGCATCAGCGCCACCGCTCCGGCCAGCGTCAGCAGCGCGTTGAGCGCCGACAGCGGGGCGTCCACGGCGAAGCGCTGCACCTCCGCCAGATCGCCGTCGAGCCGGCCCAGCACGTCGCCCGCCGACCAGCGGGCGTAGAAGCGCGGCGGCAGGGTCTGGAGATGGGCGTAGACATGCTCCCGCATCGCGAACAGCACGCCGGCCGACGCGCGGGTGTAGACCAGCCGGTTCGCCCCCGACAGCAGGGTGGAGACCAGCCCCGCCCCCAGCATCCCCAGCGTCAGCACAACCAGCAGCCGGGCATCGCCGGCCGCCAGCCCGTCATCGACGATGCGCTTGGTCAGCCAGGGCTGCGCCAGCCCGACGCCGGTCCCGGCCAGCGACAGGGCGACGCAGACCGCCAGACGGCTCCGGTGCGGCCGGACGAAGCCGCCGGCCCAGCGCAGGGAATGGGGCATGGGGACTCTCAGCCAGAGTCGCGGGAATCCCCTCTCCCCAGGGGAGAGAGGGGGATTTTCTCAACGCCGGATCACCCGCAGGGAGGCGATGCCCTGGTCGGGGCAGCCGGCGATCTCCACCTGGCCGACGCGATCGAGCGTGTCGGTGCTGTAGACGCCGATGTCGCAGCCCGTGCCACCGACATAGACCTCCTTGCCGTCGCTGGAGACGTTGATCGAATAGTAGGTGTGCGGCAGGTCCACCCGCTTGACCAGCTTGCCGCCGTCGGCGTCGATCTTCGACAGCTGGGTGTAGACGGAATAGGCCTCCGTCCGCTTCACCGGGCTGACGACGGACGAGAAGATGACGGCGCTGGTGTCCTCGAAATCCCGCATGTCCATCCGGCCGCTGGCGAGGTCGAGCGTCATCAGCCCGGTGCGGAAGGCGCCGGGATCGGTCGCCGCCAGATCGGTGCGGGCGGTGAAATAGGGGGCGGACAGCGTCGCCGCCTGCTCGAACTGCGGCCAGATGTCGAGCACGTCGGGAGGGCTGTGGTTGGCGAGCGTCCGGTTCAGCACCTTGTGCGTCTCCTTCACCGCTCCGGTCTTCGGATCGAGCCCGTAGATGTCCCAGCCGAGTGCCCACAGCGTCCCGCCATCCCTGGAGAAGGCGAGCACGGCGATGCGGCGCGGCGCCGGCAGCAGGCGCACCGGCTTGGCGCCGACGCCGTCGGCGGTGCTGTAGACGGCGATGCGCGTGTCCTCCACCCGGTACTCGCCGGGCAGCAGGCGCACCGGCGCCTGGAAGACGTACAGTTCCTTGCCGTCGGGACTGACATCCATGCCGAACAGGGCGCGGACGCGCAGATCCCCACTGGAGAAATCGGCGCGGAAGACCTGTTTGCCGCTGTCGAGATCGATGCCGGAAACGCTGCCCATATGGTTGTTGATGACATAGGCGACGCGGCCGTCGGGCGAGGGCACGATGGTGCCGGGCGCCACCCCGCCGCCGGGAATGGTCAGCACCCGTTCCACCTTGCGGGCGGCGGCATCGACCAGCACCAGCTTGTCGGGCTTGGCGCCGGTCAGCAGATAGTCCTTCGCCGCGGCGGGAGAGGCGGTGAGCAGCAGGGCGGCGAGCAGGCCGCCGAGACGCGCGGCGGTTCTGGCTGATGGGCGTCGGCTTCTCATCGGACGGACTCCGTTTGCATGGGTCTTCATGGCGGTCAGTCCTTCGGGAACACCGACTGGAGCGCGCGCCAGTCGTTCTGGGCCGAGGCCGCCTTGGCGTTCCAGTCCGGGTAGCTGTTGATGGTGTCGGGCACCTGCGCCGGCCACCAGCAGGGGTCGGAGCAGCCGTAGAGATCCGCCTCCATCGGCGCGCACAGCGCGGCGACGCTGCCGAAGGGATCGACCTCCCAGCCGGGATCCATGGTGGCGGCACAGCCGACCACCACCTGCATCGCCACCACCTCGTCCAAATGGCCGTCCTCGACAGCCTGATCGACCAGCCGGGCCTTCTTGTTGATGGGCGTCAGATGCTTCATTTCATCCCCCTGCGCGGCGCGACGTGGCGTTCGATGAATTGCGGGTTGGCGACCATGATCTCGGCATAGGCGCGGATGCCGAAGTCGATCCAGTCGCGCATCAGGTTGCAGTAGTGATAGGTCGGGTGCGCCGGATCGGCGTAGCGGGCATAGGATTCGTGATAGCAGCCGCCGGCGCACAGCTTGCGGATCCAGCAGGTCTCGCAATCGGTGCCGGTCCGGTTCGCCATCCCTTCCAGGAAGCTGCCCAGGCTGTCCTTGGCGATGCCGTGATCGACATTGCCGTAGGTCGGCTGCGACGATCCGGTGAAGCGGTGGCAGAGATGCAGGTCGCCCTCCTTGTCCACCGCCAGCATGCCGAGCCCGGCGCCGCAGGGCAGCGACTTGGTCGTTCCCTCCGTCAGATCGGTCATCAGCTGGTGCATGTTGGAAAAGCCGGTGTTGACGCCGCGCTTCGCCGCCTCGACATAGGCCAGTCCAAGCGTCTTCATGTTGTCGAAGACGGTCGCCAGCTCGTCGCCGGTCAGGTTGAAGGCCGACATCGCACCGGAGGTGACGGGGGAGAATCCGACCTCGAAGAAGCCCAGATCGGACTTCAGATGGTCGTGGATCGCCACCACGTCGGTGACGCCGGCGGTCAGCGTCACCCGCGCCCCCACCGGGCGGGAACGGTAGCGGGACAGCAGCATCCGCGCCTTCGCCGCCACGACGTCGTAGGAGCCCTTGCCGCCGACGGTGCGGCGGTTGCGGTCGTGCAGCGGCTTCGGCCCGTCCATGCTGATGGTGATGCCGAAGCGGTGGGCGTCGAGCCAGTCGACGATCTCTTCGGTCAGCAGCACGCCGTTGGTGGTCAGCGAGAAGTCCGTGCGGATCCCGGCTTCGCGGCCGCGCTGCTCTGCATAGGCCACCACCTGACGGATCAGCGGCAGGTTGGTCAGCGGTTCCCCGCCGAAGAAGACGACGTTGACGCTGTCGCGGCCCTTGGCCTCCTGCAGCAGCAGGTCGACGCTGCGGGCGGCGGTGTCGAACTCCATCCGCTCGCCCTTGGCGGGGGTGGTCAGATCCTCCTTGTAGCAGTAGGTGCAGCTGAGATTGCAGCCGGTGTTGACGTTCAGCACGACGGTGCTAAGCGGAAATTCGCTGATGGTCACCGGCGGCTTCGTCCGCTTGACGGCCGGGCCGCTTTCGACGACGCGCAGCGTGATCAGCTCGCGCAGGCTGTCGATCACCTCGGCCGGATCGGCGACGCCGTCGAAGCGGCGGCGGACATCCTCCTCGCTGACCTCGCCCAGCTCGGCGAACAGGTCGATCAGGGCTCCGCCGACGCGGTCCAGCTCGAACAGGCCGCTGGTGGGGACGTGGAACAGGACACGCCGGTCGCCGACCGTCACGTCGCGCATATCGTCGCGAACCAGATGAAGGGTTGCCATGGCTCTGCTCCTCAATGGATGGGCGGGTCGTTCCAGCGCTGGACCGTGCTGATGAGGCGGCCGGTGCCGGTCAGCGTCGCCGTGCCATCCGCCACCGATCCGATCACCTTCATGTCGCCGATGTTGTTGGTGCCGAACTGTCGCTGCGGGTTGGGGCCGGCACCGGCAGGGGTGAACAGGCCGTTGGCGCCCATGGCGCCGGCGAACTTCACGTCTTCCATCTGCGCCGCGGCGTCGTTGAAGGGCTCAAGGGTCCAGCTTGCCGGCATCGGGCCGACGCGCACGTCGTCCTCGGTGCCGGGTTTGCCGTCCGGGCCGTTCAGATAGCCGACCGCTTCGAACTGGGCGGTCATCGGCGGCACCGGCCCGCCATTGCCGCCGACGCGGGCGATGGTGAATTCCGGTTCCACCCGGATGCCGTCGAGCTTGGCGTAGACCGCGAAGCCGCCGGCCTTGGCGCTGCCCACCGTCAGGCTGCGCGCACCGGGGGCGGCATCCGCGGCGGCCGTCGCTTCCACGGTCAGGGAGGTCGGGCCGCGTGACAGGATCTTCGCCGAAACGCCTGGGCCGAAGCCGACCTCGCCGCGGTCCAGCCCGCTGCCCCACAGGGTGATGCGGGCGCTGCTCCCGACCTTCAGGAAGCTCTGGCTGGTGCCGAGGATCATGCTGTCGGCACCGCCGACGCGCACCGCATGCAGGCTGCCGCCGACCTCGTCCTGCTGGGTGAGGAACCAGCGGCCGTCCAGGCGGCTGCCGTCGCGCGACGCGGCGAGCACCTCGCGCACCGGCTTGCCGTCCAGCGTGCCGGTGCCGCGCCATTCATAGCCTGTGAACACCGTCGATTTGCCTTCGCCGGTCAGCGGCTTGCCGGTGGCGTCGGTCAGGTCGTAGGCGATGCGATAGCCGTCTCCATCCTTGGTTACGGTCGCGGTGCCGCCATAGGAACCGATCCCGGCCCGGTGCCCGGCGACCGCCCAGCGTCCGGACAGGTCGGGCTTGGGTGCCGTCTGCCAGCTGGTCCAGGCGTCGGTCCTGAAGGGGAACTTGCCGCCCAGCGTCTGCGGGACTTCGGTGGAGGCGATCTCCCACCATTTGCGGTCGCGGCCCTGGGCGGAGTATTCGATGGTCGGCCATTGGCCGAGGTGGAAATTGACCAGACGCCGCCATTCGTCCTCATCGCGGCGCTGAAGCCCGACGCGGGCGACGCTGTGGCAGCGGGCGCACATCACCGACAGGTCGCCGTCGGTCACCGGCTCCTCCACCACCGCCGGGCGGCGTTCGAGGACGTAGCGGTAGGGGGCCGCCTCCTCCGGCGCCAGACCCTGGCGGTCGGCGAAATAGCGGACCAATGTGCGCTGCTCCTCGTCCGACAGAGTGACGCCGTGGAACTGGCGCATGCGGAACAGCGTCATCGTCCAGCCTTCAGGCGTCTTGCGCACATGGTCGATCCGGTGCAGCGACCCGTCGGCTTCCTTCTGGTGGCAGGCGGCGCAACGCTCCTCGACCAGGGCGCGGCCGTCGGCGGCCAGTGCAGTCTGCGCGGTCGCCAGCGCGCCGCCGAACACCACGCCGCCCGCAACCGCACCCAGCAGAAGGCTCAAGGGCCTGTTGGGCCGGCGGCTACCGTCTCTTCGCGTCTGTCCCATCGGTACTCCCCCGTTCTTGATCGTTGTCGTCATGGGCCGGGGCGGCTTTGTCCGCCCGGCAGGAATCCGTTTTCCACCAGCCAGGAAAGAGCGGCCGCCACCCGTCCCGGCGGCTGGACCAGGCTGCGGCCACAGCGCTCGGCCAGATCGCCGCCGCGGCTCGGACCGGCATTCATGCTTTCCAGCAGCGGGTACAGCTCGACCCCGCCGATCGCCAGCACGCCGCGCGGCAAGGCGGGCGTGACCAGGACCGGGCGTTCCTCGATCCGGTCGTTCACCACCACGGCGCGGCGGCGGATGCCGTGCTCGGCCGTCGGCAGCGGGGCGGGGGGCCATGCGGCGCGGCGGCGCCAGAAGGGGCGGTCGCGCCAGCGTTCCTCGGCGCGGTAGAACTGGTTGCCGGCATCGGCGGCATGGGCGAACAGCTCGGCACAGCGCTCCTCGACGAAGCGTTCGACCGCCGGCCAAGCGGTTGGATCGGTCGCCAGCGTGTTGACGGCGGCAGCGGCGGCGAAGGCCCAGGCCACCGCGGCATAGACGCCGTGACCGGACAGCGGATCGACCGCGAAGGCGGCATCGCCGATCCGCAGACGGTCGGCTGTAACGCCGGGCGAGCGCCTGACCGCCGTAGCGTCGCGCACCTCTGCCTCGCCCATGGGTGTGCAGCCGGCGACCCAGCCTGCCGCCTCCGGCAGCGCCGCGACCACCGCTTCATGCCAGTCGGTCAGATTGGCCCGGGCGGGGCTGTCGGCGCCGTCGATGACCAGTTGCACGACCCGCCGGCCGTCGGGCAGGGCGGCAAGCCAGGCCCAGCCATCGGCAAAGGACAGGGCGGCACTGCCCAACTCTCCGGCTGGACCGTGGTAGACCCGGCCGACTGCCAGCGTGCGCGGCCCCGTCTCCCGCGCCGGGGCGTTCGGCGCCCGGCGGCCGCGGGCCTCCACCAGGAAGCGGCCGGAGCCCAGCACCGCACCGGTCGCATCGACCGCCCGCCACCCGTTCTTCCCCTGTTCGAGCGCCGCCACCGTGCCGCGGGTCAGGACGGCGCCGCCGGCCGCGGCGTCGCGCAGCAGCGCGGCGTCGAGGCTGTTGCGGTCGACCAGATGTTCGCCATTCAGCGCGGTGCGCCGTCCGTTCCAATCGACCCGGCGCGATGCCGGCCTGCCGGCCGCTGCGACCGCCTCCGTGCAGCCGGCGCGGCGCAGTCCTTCGACGGCCCGCAGGGACAGCCCCTCCATCGCCGCACGGCGGGCGCAGGTCACCAGCGTCACGCCATACCCCAGCGCCGTCAGCCGCCGGGCGAGCACCGTACCCGCCGGGCCGCCGCCCAGGATCAGCACATCCGCCATGCCGTGCCCTCCCCGCCGCTCTTGATGGTCCATGGGTGACGCCCCGGCCCGCCGGCATCCATCGGCGCCGCTGTGACTGCCAGGGATCGTGCAATGGGCCCAGGGCTTCGATCTATCCGATTTGCGAAAACACAGGTGATGCCGCCGTTTTATTCGGTCGAACAGGAGTTAATATGTGGCGGTGCAGGGTAATTATAGGGATCAGTTACCTATCGATTATAATGAGTATTTTTAATTACCCATGATCGGCTCGTCATGTATTGAAGATCATGGAAATTTTATGTCTGCTGTCCCGGCGGTTACGGATTTACTCGCAATGACTATGAGTAATGACGATGGTTTGTTCGTATTCCATATTGTTTTGGATGTGTGGCAGTGGCTGTTTCCTGAAACCATTCCAGAGGCTTCAAGATGGTAAATGCACGGGTGGCTGTTTCAAAATAAACGGCAACGTTAAAAATTTTTAACCAGGAGAATTTTTTGATTATCCCGCACCATTATTCGTATTTTCTGTGTGGATTGGTAAGACTGCCCGTATAATTGGCATGAAATATTTTTAAAGTGCAGTGGAATGTTCAAAAAATAGGCCTATCCGTTTTGCGAAATGCCAGAGATTATCCTTCTCTGTGTTTGACATCTTCTTGAAAGCGGGGAACATGGTCGTCCAGGCATGCCACTTGCCTGGAAAATGCCGCCATAGCCACACGAACCGGCACCTACGTGCCGTGCCTGGAGCAAAAGCGGATGGTGGAGCCCAAGGCCCTCCGGCTGGAGACCGACCTGACCGAGGATGTGTGGGAGCAGGAGAAGGCCCTCGCCGGCTGGACCCAGCATTACCGCCAACTGCAGCCCGGACGTTTCCTTGGCCGGCTGAGGGAGGCGGCGGCCCCCGGCATCAGCGTCTTCCAGGAGGACACCAACCTCCGCCTGCATCAGCACACAGCGCCGCCGCCCGATGCGCTGGTGGTCGCCGTCCCGCTGCCGGGCTCGGCACCGGCCCGGTTGGATGGGCGTCAGGTGGGCGAGAACGACGTCCTGCTGCTGCGCGGCGGGACCCTGTCCGAATTCCTGTGCAATGGACCGATGTCGGTGCTGGCGTTCGCCATCGACCGCTGGCGTGCCGATCAGCTCCGCGTGATGCTGCCGGATGCCGCGGAGGCACCGTCCAGCGCCGTCACCTACGCACGCAGCGGCGAGTTGCGTACCGTTCTGCAATGCCTGCTCGCCGCGTCGCCGGCCTTGCTGGAGCAGAGCGCCGTCATCCTTCCCCTGCTGGACCAATGCGTGTCGGTGGTCGAGGCCGGCATCCTGCAGGCTGTCCGTCCCTCCACGGTCGGCCATTCGCAGCGGCAGAAATTCGTCCGCCGGTTCCGCGACTATGTGGAGGCCCATCCCGAGGACCGGCTGTCGGTGGCGCAGGTCGCCCAGGCGATCGGGGTGACGACGCGGATGCTCGAATACAGCTTTGCCGACGTCATGGGCATTTCACCCAAAGATTACCTGAAGATGGTCCGGCTGAACGCGGCGCGGCGGGCATTGCGCGTTGCCGACCCTCGGACCACGACGGTGGCCGAGATCGCGATGGACCACGGCTTTTGGCATCTCGGCCGGTTCTCCGCCTATTACGGCGAGATGTTCGGGGAAAAGCCGTCGGATACCTTGCGCGCAAGTGGAGCGATCTGAGCCGGCCGCAACGGCGATGCATGCGGCGTCGCCCATGTTGGCAAGGCTTATGGCGCACGAACTTATCGGGCCGCGTGCCTGGGCGTGGGGCCGGGGATGTGTCGGGGACGGCGCGGGCGCAGTTCGCCCGCTTCCGTCACGAATCCTGCCCATCCCCAGGACTATGGTCGAGCGCCCGACGCGATCACGGGGCCGCGGGCGCGCTACACCGCACCGTGCCGGCTTCCGGCGACACGGCGGGGCGGTATGTCCGCCATCGGGGCCAGGGCCGCCTCGACGGCGTCGCGATCGCCGCGCAGAACCGCATAGCAATCGTCGCCGAACCACTCCAGCGAGCCTTCCGCCGCCGGATCGTCCGCCAGTTCGGCGAGAAAGCGGCGATAGTCCACCACCCCGTCGAACAGCGGCACCATGCCGTCGCGCCGCCCGGCCGCGGCATAGACATTGGCCGGCTCGAACACCGAGAGGTCATCGCGGTCGCGGATGTTCTTCAGGTGATAATGGCCGATGTGCGGACGCAGCGCCCGGCGGGCCGCAACCGGATCGTCGCCGCCCTCCCAGACATGCAGCACGTCGAAATTGACCTTCAGCGCCGGGTGGCCGACCGCGGCGATCAGCGCGCGGGTGGCGGTCAGAGTGTCGGCCAGCGTGCCGGGATGGGTCTCCACCAGAAGCGACAGCCCATGGTCGGCGGCCAGCCCGCACAGCGTGCGCAGCCGCTCCGCGATGAAGATCCGGCGCTCCGGCGAGGTCTCGGCACTGCCGGTGCTGCCGGCGAAGGTCCGGATCTTGCCGGCCCCCCAGCGCTGTGCCAGCCGGCAGAGGTCCAGCGTCTTGCGCACCAGCGCGTCGGGGTCGCCGTCGAGCGGCAGATAGTCGCTGACCATCGGCACCGACAGGCCGAACTGCGCCAGCCAGTCGCCGCCGCGGTCGGACATCGCCGCCATGTTGCGGGCGTGCGCCCCCCACAGCTCGATCCCCTGAAAGCCGTTGCCGGACGCCCAGACGGCCAGATCCTCCAGCGACACCAGATGGTGCCGGAAGCTGATGGTGCAGAGCGACAGTCTCATCACGCCACCTCGGCGGAAAGGGGGGCGGAAAGGGGGGCGGAAAGGGGAGGTGTAACGGCGGCGGCACGCCATTGCCGGAAGACGGCGGCAAGCTCACCCTTCAAGGCGGTCTCCTGCCGGTCCAGCAGGTCGAGCCGCGCGAACAGGTCGGGGGCGAGCGCCGTGTCGCCGGTCTGGGCGAGGCGGAGGATCGCGTATTGCAAGGACTTGAAACCCTGGAACAGCTCCTCGATCTCGTCGCAGCGGGCGAGGAAGCTCTCGTCGGGCAGACGCAGCGCCCGCCAGAAGAAGGCGAAGCCGTGCTCGTAGGCGTATTTGCGGATGGCGAACACCGGCAGTTCGCGCAGCGCATGCGAAAGGCCGGCCGGCGACAGCCCGTCGGTTCCGTCCAGATGCGCCGTCAGGATGCCGCGCACCGCGGCGGTCAGCGGGTTGGCGTCGGGTACGAAGCAGGCTTCGAAATAGGCGGCGATGTCGGCGGGCCGGGCGGGGCGCAGGTCGCGGCGGTCGAACAGATAGCCGCCGGCGACGCTGGGCTGGAGGAAGGCGGTGGCGATCCGCTCCCGCGCGATCTCGCCTTCCCAACGGAAATCGGGGTCGCGGACCATGAAGACCGCCGGGTCGCTGCCGGTCTCCAGCATCAGGTAATGCGGGAAGGGGTTCTGGTTGAACTTGTTCTCCCGCTCCGGCAGGTGGAACAGATCGACCATCGCCATGATCGAAAGGCTGTCCGACCGCCGCTCCACCAGATCGAGCAGCAGGGCGAGGTTCTCCTCCTTGCTCCGGCCATGGTCGTACCATTGCCGCACCTCCGCCCCGTAGAGGCGGCGGTACCAGTCGCGGAAGGAATCGTGGCTGACGGTCGGCCCGTGATAGCGCAGCACCCGGTCGGCCCCGACCTCGAACCCGGCGTCCCACACCCCGAAATAGAAGGGGCGATGGTCGATCCCCGCCCGCTTCAGCGCGTCGCAGACGCAGCTGACGAAGCAGTGGATCTTGAGGTCCTGATACTCCTCGCCATGGACGCTGCCGGGGGGAAGCTCCTCCGCGGCGGCGGCCGGGCGGGTGCCGGCGAACAGGCCGGCCACGTCGGCCACCGTCGCCAGATCGCGCGAGGTGATCAGCTCGTCCGGCGCCTCCAGCCCGAAGGACAGCTCCAGCTGCAGGAACAGCTCCATCATCAGCACGGAGTCGAGGTAGAGATCCTCGTTCAGCCGGGCGTCCGGGCCGAAGCGGTCGAGATGCCGGTTCTGCAGATGGTCGCGCAGGACGGTGTGGATCGCTTCCACAACCTCATGCTCGGTCATGGCCGATGTCATTCCGCAGCCTCCGCATAGCGGGCGGCGACCTCGCGCCGGCTGATCTTGCCGTTGGCCATGCGGGGCAGGGCGTCGGCGCGGATCAGTTCGCCCGGCTGCTGGTGGGCGGCCAGATTCTCCCGGCACCAGTCGCGCAGCGCGTTGTCGGTCACCTCGGCGGCGGCGGAGAACAGCAGGGCGACCCGTTCGCCGGCGAAGCGGTCGGTGCGGCGGAAGGCCACGGCGTCGGTGACGCCGGGCATCGCCATCGCCACGTCCTCCACCTCCTGCGGATAGACGTTGAGGCCGGCGACGTTGATGGTGTCGTCCAGCCGCGACATGAACATCAGCATGCCGTCGTCGCGCAGATAGCCCAGGTCGCGGGTGCGGATCTCGCCGTCCGGAACGGACAGCACGATTTCCGCCGGGGCGTCCGCGGTGCCGGTTGACAGGCGATGGTGGGGCAGCACGCGGCCCAGTTCGGCGCTGCCCGCCATGTCCGGGTTGATCGCGATGCAGCCGGCTTCCGAGCAGCCGTATTGCTGGAACATGTGGGTGGTCTTGCCGCGGATCCGCTCGAACCAGGGTTCCGGCAGCAGTGTGCCGGAGGTCATCGCCGCATGGATGCGCTCGCCCTCCGGCATCAGCCGGGCCAGCGTGTGCAGGATGACGGGGGAGGAGTAGAGCAGCGGCCGTTCGATCTGCCGCAGTGCCTTCAGCAGGAATTTCGGGTTGGTGGTGTCGAGGATCACCGGCTCCGCCCCGCGCCGCAGCCCGACCAGCAGGCCGCAGATCAGCCCGTAGGAATGGGTGGTCGGGCAGGCGATCACCGGGGTCATCCCGGCCGGCTCGGTGAAGAAGCCGACATAGCTCTCGATCTCGCGGTCGATTTCCGACCAGCTCCGGGCGATGCGCTTGGGCGCGCCGGTGGTGCCGGAACTCATCTGCAGGAGCTGGCCTGGGCCGGGATCCGCCGGCAGGGGGGCGATCTCCTCCGCCGTCAGACTGTTGTGGTAGAGCGCATGGCAGCCGGCCTCGCGCGCCAGCCGCCGAGCCGCCTCCAGCGGGGTGGAGGGGTGCAGCGGCAACAGGCTGCCGCCCGACGCTCGGATGGCGAAGAACAGGGCCAGCCAGTCGATGGTGTCGGTGAAGCAGACGGCGAAGCGGGCGCCGGGCCGGTCGGACAGGCGGGCCTGCTCGGCATGGGCGGCGGTCAGCGCCTCCACCTCGGCTTGCGAATAGGTTCGGTCGTCGATGCGGATCATCGGGAGCCCTCAGGCGCGAAGCGCGCGAAGATGTTGGGAACGGTGTGGTGAATCTCCTCCCGCGCGCGCAGCAGCTTTCCGCGCAGCAGGGATTCGGTGAGGATCTCGGGTGCGGCGTGGCCGACGCGGCGGTGCCGCTCCTCCAGCCCGTGGCGGCGGGCATGGGCCTCCAGCAGATCGTGGACCCGGCGCCAGAACTCCGGCTCGGGCAGCCCGTGCTTCAGGGCCAGCAGGTCGGACACGTCGGTCAAATTGAAGACGAACAGCGTGTCCATCGCCAGTTCGCGCAGCGCGTCGACCCCGCCGGCCCAGTAATAGCGGTCGGGCGGCGCGTCGCGGTAGGCCGGGTGCAGGTTGGGGAAATCGGGCAGCAGGCCGGGGTCGGCCACGAAGTCGGGGGCGTACTCCACGCTGTCGTGGAAATCGCGCAGGATCAGCCGCACCGGCCAGCCGTCGCGGTGAACCAGCACCATGTTCTGGCCGTGCGCCTCCACCGCGATGCCGTGGCGGACCAGCAGATGCCAGACCGGCAGCACCGCCACCTCCAGCAGCCGGTCCAGCCAGGGCAGCAGCCCGTACCGCTCGATCCAGGGCGCGGCGAAGGCGGAGCCGTCGGCCTCCGTCACCATCAGCATGTTGAAGGGGATGGCGGACTCGCCCTCGCCCAGGGTGGACTGCACGCTGCGCCGCCACAGCGCCGCCATCTGTCCGGCCAGCGGGCCGTGGCGGTCGGCGATGATCCCCGCATATTCCGGCAGCAGGGTCAGCGGATAGCGGTCGCGGAAATCGGCATCGTCCGCCACCACCGCCGTCAGCCATTCGGAGATGGCCGGGCCGGTGCAGACCGAATGCGGGTCGATGATGCGGCGCGAGGCGGTGTTGACGATGTTCAGCGCCAGCTTCACGTCGGCCTTGCGCGGGTCGTCGGCGTTCATCACCGTGCGGACGGACTGGCTCGCCCGGTAATGGTCGCCCAGCGGTCCCAGCCAGACGGCGCGGCCGTCGGACAGCCAGGGCAGCAGCCAGGGCGCTCCCTCCCCCTCGCGCAGGTCCCACCATTGCCAGGGGTGCAGCGGCAGCAGGCAATAGTCGGTCGCGGGCAGGTTCAGCTCCTCCCGGCGCCGTTCGATCTCCGCCCAGGCGGCGGGGCCGAGTTCCGACTGCCAGAATTCCTCCTCCTCACCGGGGATCGCCAGATGCAGGCAGGAGCGGGCGACCAGCAGCCAGACCAGCTGGAAGCGCCGACCGACCTCCGGCCCGAAGGCGGCATGGTCGGCCTCGTCGAAGCCCAGCCGCGCCTTGAAGCAGGGATGATAGGGATGCCCCTCCTCCAGCCGGCATTCCAGGTCGGGAAAGGGCAGGCCGCGGCGCGGGGTGGCCGGCAGGTTGGCGGCGTTCCAGCGGCAGAGCGACACCGTGCGCTCCAGCTCGGCCAGCAGGCCGGACAGGTGCGGTTCCGGGGCGTCCAGCCCGGCGACCATCCGGTCGAGGGTGGCGGCACGCCAGGCGCCGTCCTCGTCCCGCATCTCGACCGATCCCGGCCGGAGGCGCGGGCGCCCGAACGGCCCGGCGGAGGCGAGGCAGCGGAATTCCCGCCCGCCGGACCGCCAGACGAGCCGGCGGTCTCCACCATCCACCCCGACGGCCGCCGGTTCGACGATCCCCTCGAACAGCAGGGCGGCGGCAAGCTGGCGCACCACCCGTTCCTCCGGGCGGCCGGGCAGGTCACGCGGAAAGGGCATGGCGTCCCCGATCGGCTGCCGCGGCGCCGGTCCGGCACAGCGGGTTTGGCCATTGGGCGTAAAGATCGGCCTCGTTGGCGGCCTGGAGTTCGTCGATGTTCAGCAGGCGGGTCGTCAGGTTCAGCTTGGCCCCGATGGTGGGGCTGTCCAGCACCCCTTCGGCGAAGCGCCGTCCGGCCTGGGTCAGCGACAGGGCCAGCCGCTCCAGCCGGGCGCGGAGGATGCGCAGCAGGTCCTCCTCCGCCGCCAGCCGGTCCTTGCCCATGCGGGCGATCACCGAGAAGATCTGGTTGACGATGACGTAGTAGGAGAAGCGGCGGTTGATCTCCCCCTCCTCGTAATAGAGGGAGCGGATGTTGTCGGCCTCCGGGATCAGCCGGCGCAGCCGGTCGCGATAGGCGGCCGACAGGTAGAAGCCCTGGTTGTCGCGGTAGAGGAAACGGGCAGGCATCCCGTCGCGCAGTTCGAGCAGCCCGTTCTGCTGGTGCGCCTCCAGCGCCACGCCATGCGTGTCGTACAGGCGCAGCACGGGATCGAGCGCGCAGTCGAGATAGGCGTCGAACCAGCGCCGTGCCGCCTCCGCCACGCCGCCCGTCCGTTCCATCGCGACGCGGCGGACGATCCGCTCCAGCCGGGATGGACGGCCGGGAAGCGGATCGGCGGCCAGCGCCGCGATGGTGGCGACGCCGCGCTGACCGCCTCCGGCGAAGGGGTTCTCGCGCAGGATGACCTCGAACCCGCTCTCGCCACCGTCGGGAGACTCCAGCGTGATGTAGGCGGGATCGAGCACGAAGCCGAAGCGAGGGCCCATATCGCGGCCCGACTCCCTGCCGATGGCGCCGATCAGCTTGGCCATGATGACGCCGGCGTCCAGTTCGTGCCGGCGGTTGACACGGATGGAATTGGTGATGCGCACCGGCAGAGAGAATTTCAGCATCCACGGGCTGTCCGGGCTGTAGACCGTCCGCACCGACGAGGTGGCGGTGAATTCCGGTCCGGCGTCGCCCAGCGCCCGAAGGGTGCCGCGTTCCAGCATCGCCTGCACCGCCGGGTCGAGCGCCAGCGCCTCGGCCTGGAGCGGGTGCATCGGGATCAGCAGCTCGTCCTCCCGCGGGGCGAGCCGGGAGAGGGAACCGCCGAGAATGGCAGCGATCATTTCCGGCGCCGACTGGCGGACGGCGGAGCGGTGGCTGACCCGCGCCGCCGGGGCGGCGAACCAGCGCAGCCGGAACCGCCCGCCCAGTTCCGGCGCATAGACCGGCTGCTGCCACGGGGTCATGCCCTGGAGGCTCTTGGGCGTGGGGTGCAGCCAATGGCCGAAGACCAGCGACTGTTCGGCGGCGATGAACTCGTCCTCGTCGTCCGCTTCCTGGGCGGGCTCCGGTGCGGCCTCCAGATAGCGCTGGACCGACTGGTAGCTTTGCAGGACGCGCAGCAGCAGTTCCAGTTCGCTTCCGCGCAGGTCGGCACCGCCGCCTTTTCCCTCCATTCGGCGATAGCTCTCGCCGGCCAGACAGCAGAGAGCGGTGAAGGGCTCGGTCGGTTGCCAGGAGGTATCGGCGGAGCCGTCCGGAAGGGGGCGCTTCCAGATGCGTCCGAAGCCGCAGGGGCCGCAGAGCGAGCGCGAGACGATCTCCGCCCGCAATGCGGCCCGCTGCGACGGCAGCAGCCATTCGACGCACTCGACGCCGGGCTCGGCCTCCGTGCCGTGCCGGGTGGTCCGGCCGGCGTCGATCTCCCGCCAATAGCAGTTGGCGAAATTCTGGAAGGTCGCGTGCTCGGCGATCTGTTGGGTGGAAGGCATGGTTTGCCGATCCTGAAGGGCTTCGGGCAAGGCGTGGGCTGGCGGGGGCGTCACGCCGCCCAGTCGAGCGGCCGGTCGCCCTCGCGGAAGGCGAAGCGCAGCAGGTGCCTCTCCACCACCGACTGAAGCTCGGCCAGTTCCTCCGCGGTGGGGGCGCTGGCCTCGATGATCAGGCGGTCGGGCGCCGCCCGCAGCCGGGCGGTGCCGATGGAAAACCGGCACTCCCCGCCCTCTTCGGTCTCCACCGTTTCGATCTTGTGGGCGAAGTGGCGGCAGAGCTGGCTGGCGTAGCGTTTGCCATGCTCCGTCTCGAAATGGGCGGTCGAATGCGGCATGCGGGGAGGCTCCCGGTTGCGGTGCGGAGGTCAGAAGGTCGCCGAGGCGGTCAGCAGGAAGGTCCGGCCCGGCTGGTAGAGCGGGGTGACGGTGCCGAACTCCTGCCCGTAGGTGGCGCGGTCGGCATAGGTCTCGTCGAACAGGTTGCGGACGTCGGCGCGCAGGGTCAGGTTGGAGTATTGCGGGATCTTGTGCTCGACGAAGAGGTTGACGGTCTCATACCCCTTCAGCGGGCGCTGGCCGGCCTGGACCTTGTTGTAGTCCAGCACGATCTCGACATCGGCGCCGAAGGTCAGCTCCCATTTCGGGATCGTGTGGGCGCCGCCGATGGTGTAGACGCGGCCCATCGGGGTGGCGATGTAGGTGCCGCTGTCGGAATCGGCGGGCAGCCCGTCGATGGTCACGTCGATGTCGGCGTATTTGGCGCGGACGAAGCCGGTGTCCCAGGCATAGCCGACGCCGAGTTCGTAGCCCTTCGACCGCACGTCGCGGGTCAGCGTGCCGCTGCCGGCGGCGAAGCGCGCGGCGCGGACGTCGTCCAGGTCGGTGCGGAAGACGCGGCCTTCGGCGGTGAAGCCCTGGTAGCGGCCGACCAGCCCGGCGGTCAGGTTGCGGGCGGTCACCGGCTGCGGACCGGCGCCATAGCGCCAAACCGGATTCATGATGAAGTTCTCGGCCAGCTGGACGCCGCCCCAGCTGCGCGACCAGCCGGCCTTGGCGGTCAGATGTTCGGGCAGGATGTCGAACTCGCCCGAAACATTGTGGCTGACGCCGCCGTTCGTCCAATCCTCGCCGGTGGTGCCTTCGAACCATTGCCGGTCGGCGCGCATGCCGAAGGACAGGCGGACCCGTTCCACCGGGGACAGCCGGGCCTGTCCATAGACGCCGATGTTGCGGGCCCTCTCGAGCGCCGTCATCGTCTGGTCTTCATAATGGGCACGGTCGACGTAGAAGTCGCTGCCGGCGGTGACGGTGCCCATGCCGACGTTGAAGACGTTCTCCAGCTTGCCGTTCAGCGAGCTGGTGGCTCCCTTGCCGGGATAGCTGCCGGGGACCGTGCTGCTCCCCACCGGACGGGTGTAGATCGGGGTCTCCACGTCGGTGCGGCCGTAGGCGAGCACCAGCTTGGGGTTCCACAGGTCGGTCGGCAGGCTGTCGGTGTAGGTGAAGACGATGTTCTGGCGGTCCAGCGTATAGTCGCGCACCCGCGGCTCCCAGGACGGTCGGCCGGAAATGAAGCCGACATTGGCGCGGAACGGGCGCGGGGCGTCGTCATAGACCCGCTCGTAGCTGACCTGGAAGCGGTGGCCGGCGTCGGTCTCATAGGCGACCTTGCCGAGCCCGCTCTTCAGGTCGGTCTTGGTCCCTTCCACCTTGTTGCCGTCGCCGGATTCGAAGCGGGCGCCCTTGCCGTAGGTGAAATAGCCCAGCCCCTCCAGCCCCTTGTGACGGCCGTAGCCGGCGACGCTGTTGGTGAAGACGGAGCCGTTGGTGCCGAAGCTGGACTTGACGAAGGCGCCGATGCCGTCGCCGCTCAGGAAGTCGCGGGCATCCTTGGTCTCGTAGGCGATGGAGCCGGCCAGCGCCCCCGGCCCGGCATCGGCGGGCGCCACGCCGGCATCGACGCGGGCGGTCTTCAGGAAGACGGGGTCGATCAGGGTGGTGCCGTTGTGGTGGAAGACCTTGTTGTTCTGCCGGCTGCCGTCGATGCTGACGGACAGGTTGGTCTCCTCCACGCCGTTGACGTAGACCTTCTGCGACATCGGCACCGAACTGCCGACGCGCACGCCCGGCTCACCGGCGAAGACGTCGCGGATGTCGCTGGGGTTCTTGCGCTCCAGCTCCTCCTTGCCGATCACGATCTGCGCCGGGCCGCCCGGCGCCGGGGCGGCGGCGGAGACCGAAACCGGACCCAGCGCCATCGTGTCGCCGGACGAGGCGACGGGGGCCGGGGCCAGCGTGGCGGTGGCCGGGCCGGTCAGGCGATAGGTGACGCCGGTGCCGGCCAGCAGGGCTTCGAGCGCCTTGGCCGGCGGCATGGAGCCGCTGACGGGGCGGGAGGTGCGGCCGTCGGTCAGCGTACCGGGATAGCCGATCTGCCAGCCGGTCTGCCGGCTGAAGGCGTCGAGCGCGCTGCGCAGCGGCTGCGCCGGCAGCGAGAAGGTCGCAGGCGCATCGGCCGGCGCCGTCTGCTGCGCCGCGGCGGGAAGCGCCGCCAAGGTTGCGCCGAGCGCCGTCGAGGTCATCAATGCGGCAAACAAATGCCCGGCGATCCGGGATCGGCTGAAATTCGCAATATTGGCTATCGATGCCGTGCGGCGGACCATTTCCTGCAACTCCCGTCTCAAGCTGGCGCGGGGGGCTCAATCGCAGGCAGACAAGCCTAACCCCCTGTTCGCCAGACGTACGGGATCGCGGACCCTCACAAAAAAAGTTGCGAGCGATTCTCATGCCTGCCCTGTCAGGGCCTGCCCGCCTCAGCGCAGGACGAGGATCCCGCCAGGCAGGCTGGTCATGCGGGCACCGACCATCTCGGCCAGCGCCGCCAGTGTCCCAGCCGGATCGTCCAGCCGGTAGTTGCCGCTGACGCGCGTCATGGCGATGCGGTCGTTCAGCAGCAGGATCGGCGCGGCGTGGTAGCGCCGCAGGGTCTCCACCACGGTGTCGAAGCGCTCGTTGTGGAAGGCATAGCGGCCGTCGCGCCAGGACAGCGCCTCGGCCGGATCGGGGCGGGGCTCCAGGGTCAGGCCGCGCGCGGTCGCGGTCAGCCGGTCGCCGGGGGAAAGCGTCACGGGTCGGCCGGGATCGTCCAGCCGGCTGACGGTCACCCGTCCGCGCTCAAGGAAGACGGAATCCCCATGGTCGTCCGACTGCACGCTGAAGGCGGTGCCCGTCACCTCGACCGTGCTGAAGCCTGCCACGACCCGGAAGGGGCGGGCGGTGTCCCTTACCACGTCGAACCAGGCCCGGCCGCGCAACAGCGCCACCCGGCGCTCCTCCCCGCCGAAGGCCAGCGCCACCGCGCTGCCGCTGTCCAGGATCACGCGCGATCCGTCCGGCAGCGCCACCTCCCGCCGTTCGCCGACGGCGGTGCGGTGGTCTGCGCTCCAGCGGGTCTTCAGATCGGGATAGAGCTGCGTCCCGACCACGGCCAGCATCCCCGTGGCCGCGATCGCTCCCATCCAGGCCCGCCGCGAGTGTGCCCCCGGCCGTCCCGCCGGTCGGCTCGGCAGGGGCAGCGGGTTCGCCGGCAGATGGGCCGCCGGCAGATGCGCCAGGGTGGCTCTGTGCAGTTCCGCCATGCCGCCGACCTCCGCCAGCCGGTCGAACGCCTGGGCATGGCGCGGATCGCTCTGCCGCCACGTCCGATAGGCGGCCAGTGTTGCCGGATCGGCCGGGGTGTCGAGCAGCCGGACGAACCAGTCGAGCGCCGCATCGGTCACCGGATCGGCATGGCGGTAGCCGGATTCCGCCTTTTCTCCGTTGGAGCTGTCCTGCCTCACCCGCGCGTCCGTCCTCTGTCAGCATGGCCCTGCATCTTAGACGTTCGACGCGGGGGAAGCCCACAATTAGAAGCGGGAGGAATCCGCCGCGGGGCGAGTCCGCTCCCGGATGGGCTGCGGCCCGGCTTGACAGCAGAGACTGCGAATCATTATCAATCTCTGACGACCCTGGAGAAGCGCCCATGCGACGGATAGACCGACCATGCCCGCAAGTCTGACCGCCATCTATCTGGATCACCGCCAGTCCCTGCTTGGCCGGGCCCTGCGCATCGTTCGCGATGTGCCGACGGCGGAGGACGTGATCCAGGAAAGCTATCTCAGGGCCTGCAACGCGGTGCAGAAGGGCCCGATCGACAACATCGGCGCCTTCCTTCACCGCACCGTCCACAACCTCGCCCTCGACCAGATCCGTCGCCGCCGCACCCAGGAGCGGTTCGAAGCGCCGGCCTCGGACACCGACGATCCGCTGGAGGTCGCCTGCGGCACGCCGTCGGTGGAGGACAGGCTTCTGCACCGCGAAAGGCTGGCCCAATTCATGGGTGCGATGGAAGCTCTGCCGGATCGCGCCCGCCGGGTCTGGGTGCTGAACCGGGTCGAGGGGATGTCCTACCCGCAGATCGCCGCCCATCTCGGCGTGTCCCAGGGAACGGTCTTCAACGACATGAAGCTGGCGATGGGCCATTTCGTGGACGCCCTGTCGCGCGCCGACCGCGGTTGAGAGGCCAGGATCGCCGGGCGACAGTGCATTGTTCGTCCGCCACGCTTGCCGACCCCGGCGATCCTCTAGACCTAGGTGTGGTATCCCGCGTCCACCCCGTCCGGCTAGGATGCGCGCGGCGCCAAGGACCGGCGCCCTCCATTCGGTCGAGGCATCACGACGTGTCCAATGCACCCCTGATAGCGGTGGTCGACGACGACGAGGCGATCCGCGAGGCGTTGGACGGCTTGCTGCGGTCCGTCGGCTTGCGCTGCCGGCCCTTCGTCTCGGCCGAGGATTTCCTGGCCCATGCGGACCGCGCGGACATCGCCTGCATCATCCTGGATGTGCGCATGCCCGGCCTGTCGGGGTTGGACCTGCAGGAGCGGCTGAACGCCGACGGCGGCGGGCATCCGCCGATCCTCTTCATGACCTCCTATGCCGACGACAACACACGGATGCGGGCGCTGGGCGGCGGCGCCCGCGACGTGCTCGGCAAGCCGGTCGACGACCATGTTCTGATCGCATCCCTCAACAGCGCCATCGCGGCGGGGTAAAGGCAGGAGAGCCGCCATCGCCGGCCGATGGGACTCCCCGGCGGCCGGCAGCGGAGTCACCATCCGTGGCGAAATGCCGCTACCATGGGCGTGAAAGCGCGGGAGAGGCCGTTCCATGGATCTCAGTTTCGATCAGCTGACGGCGACCGGTTCCGGCGGCCATATCCTGGGCAGCGATGGGGAAAGCCGGCTGCTGCGGGTGATGCGGCCGGGCCAGCCCTTTCCGATCCTGGTCCGGATGGCGCTGACGCTTACGAAGGATCCGGGCGGTCGATCCGACGCTGCGCTCGACCGGCTGCGGCGGGAGCATGACCTGGCCCGCCGGCTGGACCCGGCCTGGGCGGTCAAGCCGCTCGACCTGCTGCAGCATGGCATGGTTCCGGTGCTGACCCTCGCCGATCCGGGCGGGCAACCGCTTTCGGCGCTGCCGGTGCGGGCGATGCCGTTCCGCCAGCGGCTCCTGCTGGCGATCCGCATCGCCGGCGCAGTGGCGCAGCTTCATCGCCGCGGCCTGCTGCATGGCGACCTGCGGCCCTTCAACCTGCTGGTCGGCGATGACGGATCGGTGCGCCTGACCGGCTTCGGCCGGGCCAGCCCCTTGCCGGTTCGTCCCCTCGATACGTCTGCCGGGCGACCGGACGCGCTGCTGCCCTACATGGCGCCGGAACAGTCGGGGCGGATGAGCCGTCCGGTCGACCGCCGCAGCGACCTCTATGCCCTGGGCGTCACGCTGTACGAGCTGTTCACCGGCCAGCTGCCCTTCGCCGCGCGCGACGCGATGGAGTGGGTACACAGCCATCTCGCGCGCGCGCCGATCCCGCCGGCCCACCATGGGCCCGACCTGCCGGCGGCCATCGCCGACATCCTGCTGCGCCTGCTGGCCAAGACGGCGGAGGAGCGGTACCAGACCGCCGACGGCCTCGCGCGCGACCTCACCCAGGCTCTCCGGTCCTGGGACGTCGAAGGCCGCATCCCCGCTTTTCCGGTCGGCCGGCGCGACATGCCGGAGGGGTTGGTCATGCCGCCGGCCCTCTATGGGCGGGACGAGCCGGTCGCCGTCCTTCGGGCCGCCTTCGATCGGGTCGCCGCCCGCGGCCGGATGGGCATCGTCCTGATCGCCGGCCGGTCCGGTGTCGGCAAATCGGCGGTCGTCCGGTCGCTGGAGGACCAGCTGGTGCCGCCGTCCGGCCTGTTCGCCGCCGGCAAGTTCGACCAGGGCAAGCGCGATCTGCCCTATGCCAGTCTGGCGGAGGCCTTCCGCGGGCTGATCACCCGCGTCCTGGCCCTGCCGGTCCTCCATCGAGACCAGTGGCGCCGCTCGCTGGCGGAGGCGGTGGGCGACTGCGGCGCACTCATGACCGCGCTGATCCCGAATCTGGCTCTGCTGATCGGCGAACAGCCCGCCGTTCCATCCCTGCCGCCGCGCGAGGCGCAGAACCGTTTCGACCTGCTGTTCCGGCGCGTTCTGCAGAGCTTCGCCCGTCCCGACCACCCGCTGGTCCTGTTTCTGGACGATTTGCAATGGCTGGATCGCGCGACGCTGGATCTGCTGGACCGGCTGGTCGCCGACGGCGGCATCGGTCATCTGCTGGTGGTCGGCGCCTATCGCAGCGACGAGGTCGGTGCCGGCCATCCGCTGGAGGCGTTGATGGGCCACATCCGGGCCGCGCACGACGGTGCTGCCGGCGAAGCGATCGACTGCGAGGAGATCGCGCTGGAACCGCTGTCCCCGGACGATCTGCGCCGCATGATTGCCGACAGCCTGGACCGCAAGCCGGAGGAGGTGGCGGCGTTCGCCGCCCTGCTGCAGGAGCGAACCGGCGGCAACGCGTTCTTTGCAGTGCAGCTGCTGACCGCGCTGGAACGCTCCGGCCGCCTGTGGTTCGACCGTGACGCCAGATGCTGGGACTGGGACTTGGCGGCGGTGGAGCAGGCGCCGTCAGGCGCCGGCATCGCCACGCTGATGACGGAGCGGCTGGGCCGCTTCCCGGTGCGGACGCGCGACCTGCTGTCGCGTCATGCCGCGCTCGGTGCCACCGTCCGGCTGTCCACCCTGGCCTTCGCCGCCGGCCTGACGGAGGAGGAGGCGGAGCGCCATCTGGAGCCGGCACTGGCCGAGGGGCTGATCCTGCGCAGCGAGGACGGTTTCCGCTTCCTCCACGACCGCGTGCAGGAAGGGGCCTATGCCCTGGTGCCGGCGGAATCGCGCGGGGTGTTCCACCTCGACATCGCCCGCGCCCTGCACCGGCGCCTCAAGGCCGACCTGACGGGGGAGCGGCTGTTCGCGCTGGTCGGCCAATATGACCGCTGCCTTCCCCTGATCCAGGACGGGCGGGAGCGGGCGGAGGTGGCAACGCTCCATCTTGCGGCCGGCCATCAGGCCAAGGCCGCCAGCGCCCATGGCTCGGCGCTGGCCTACGCGCTGGGCGGCCTGCGTCTGCTGGAAGGCGGCGGGATCGAGCGGCGGCACCGGCTGGCCTTCGCGCTGGAGCATCTCCAGGCCGAATGCGAGTTTCTCTGCGGCGACCTGCAGCAGGCGGAGCGGCGCCTGCTCGGCCTCGCCGGACGGGCCGAATGCCCGGCGGACCGCGCCGCCATCACCGCACTGCTCGTCACCGTCTACACCGCCATCGACCGCAGCGACCGCGCCATCGATGCCTGTCTCGCCTATCTGCGCGGCGTCGGCGTCGATTGGGCGGCCCATCCGCCGGCGGCAATGGCGCATGAGGAGTATGGGCGGCTGCGGGCGGCCATCGGCGACCGGCCCATCGCGTCGCTGGCATCGATGTCCGCCGTCGCCGACCCAGACAGCCGGGCGACGCTGGACGTGCTGGCCGCGGCATTGCCGCCGGCCTTCTTCAGCGACCGCAACCTCGTCTGTCTGATCCTGTGCCGGATGGCGACCCTGACCCTGCGGAACGGGCGCAGCGACGCGTCCGCCCTGGGCTTCGCCTATCTCGGCATGATGGCCGGCCCCTATTTCGGCGACTATCCCGCCGGCTACGAGTTCGGCAGGCTCGGCCACGATCTGGCGGAGCGGCAGGGGCCGACGCGCTACCGGGCGCGGGTGCTGATGACCTTCGCCTATCACGTCGTCCCCTGGACCCGCGACATCCGCAGCGAACGCGCCCTGCTGCTGCGCGCCTTCGAGGAGGCGCGGGAGGCCGGCGACGTCACCTATGTCGGCTTCACCAGCGTCACGCTCGTCACCAGCATGCTGGCCTCGGGCGATGCGCTGGCGACGGTGCAGCGCACGGCGGAGGCGCGGCTGGCCTATGTCCGGCAGGTGAAGTTCGGGCTGTGCGCCGACATCCTGACGACCCAGTTGCAGCTGCTGCGCGCCCTGCGCGGGCAGACCGACGCCATCGGCTGCTTCGATGGGCAGGGCTTCGACAATGCCGCCTTCGAGGCGCGGCTGCTGGCCAATCCCAGCCTGGACATCGCCACCTGCTGGCACTGGATCCGCACCCTCCAGCTCCGCTGCATCGCCGGCGAGATGGCGGCGGCGGTCGAGGCGGCGGAGCGGGCGGAGGGGCTGCTGTGGACCACCTCCGGCCATTGGGAGATGGCGGAGTTCCATTTCCACGCCGCCCTGGCGCGGGCCGGGGCGATGGACGATGGCCGGCCCGACCACAGCGTCCGCCATGCCGAGGCACTTGCCCGCCATCTCGGCCAGCTGCGTGACTGGGCGGGCCACAGCCCCGACGGCTTCGATGCCCGCTTCGCCCTGGCCGAGGCGGAGGCGGCCCGGACTCAGGGACGGACGGAGGATGCCATGCGCGGCTACGACCGCGCGGTTCAGGCGGCCCGGCGCACCGTTCTGCCGCATGTCGAGGCGCTGGCCCATGAATGCGCCGCCAGCCTCTATCGCCGGCTGGGCGTGCCGACGCTGGAGCTCGCCTGCATCCGCGACGCTGCCGGCTGCTATGCCCGCTGGGGGGCCACCGCCAAGGTCGCGCAGCTCGCCCGGCGCCATCCCTCCCTCGGCCTGGATGCAGCGGAGCCGGTCGTGCCGGAGGCGCCGCGTGGCTTCGACGGCATCGATCTGGCGGCCCTTCTCGGCACGCTGCGCACGGTCTCCGACCAGGCGAGCGTGGAGCAACTCACCACCACGCTGCTGACCCTGGTGCTGGAACATGCCGGCGCCAGCCGCGGCATGCTGATCCTCGCCCGCGGCGAACGGCTGCGGGTCGAAGCGGAGGCGACGACCGGGCTCTACGGCGTGTCGGTCCGGCTGGTGCAGGAGGATGCCGACCGCATCCCGCTGCCCCATGCCGTCGTCCATGGCGCGATCCGCGACCAGGAGGCGGTGATCGTCGACGATACCCGTGCCCCCGGCCCCTTTTCCGCCGATCCCTATCTGCGCGAGACGGAGGCGCGCTCCATCCTGTGCATGCCGCTGGTCCGCCGCCGCCGCGTCGTCGGGCTTCTGCATCTTGAGAATGCGCTGGCGACCCACGCCTTCACGCCGCAGCGGGTCGGCATCCTGACGCTGCTCGGCGCCCAGGCGGCGGCGTCGCTGGAGACCGCGACGTTGGAGGAGAAAGAGGCGCTTCTCAAGGAAATCCACCACCGGGTGAAGAACAACCTGCAACTGGTCACCAGCCTCCTCAACCTCCAGGCCCGCCGCATCGAGGACGAGGCGGTCGCCGCCCTGTTCGCCGACAGCCGCGACCGGGTGCGGTCGATGGCGCTGGTGCACGAGAACCTCTACCGGCTCGGCAACTTCGCCCGCGTGCCGATGCGCGAGCATCTGGGCTCGGTGTGCGCCCACCTGTTGCGCGCCTATTCCCGGCAGTCCGGCGCAGTCCGGTTGGACACCGACATGGACGACCTGAAACTCGACCTCGACCGGGCGGTGCCCTGCGGCCTGATCGTCAACGAGCTGGTATCCAATGCACTGAAACATGCCTTTCCGGGCGGGCGCGGCGGGGTGCTGGGCGTGGGGTTGGCGGCGGACGGGCGGGATTGCCGGCTATCCGTTCGTGATAACGGCGTGGGCTTGCCGGGCGGATACGATCCCGATAGACTGGACACGGTGGGCTTTCAGCTGATCGCCGACCTGACCAGTCAGTTGCACGGACATTTGAAATACAGTTCCAGCGCCGGGACGGAATTCATCGTCACCTTTCCTTTGAAGGGGCGCATTCGGGGAAGTGAATGATCGCGGCACGGATCCTGATCGTCGAAGACGACCGTATCGTCGCCCGCGATATTCAGCATCAACTATCCCGGATGGGGCATGTCGTCGTCGGTATGTCGGCCAGCGGCGAGGAGGCGGTGCGGCTGGCCGGAAGCCATCGGCCCGATCTGGTTTTGATGGATATCCGGCTGGAAGGGGAGATGGACGGAATCGAGGCAGCGCGCCTGATCCGCGACTCCCAGGGGATCCCCGTCGTCTTCCTCACCGCATACGCCAATGACGAGGTGGTGCAGCGCGCCAGCCTGACGGAGCCCTTCGGCTATCTGCTGAAGCCCTTCGAAGAGCCGCAGATGCGCACCGTCATCCAGATGGCGCTTTACAAGCATGCCAGCGACACCCGGCTGCGGATGAGCGAGCGGCGCTATGCGGCGACGCTCGCCAGCATCCGCGACGGCGTCATCCTGTGCGATCCCCAGGGCCGTGTCGATTTCATGAACCGGGTGGCGGAGACGATGACCGGCTGGACGGCGGCGGAGGCGGCCGGGCGACCGCTCGGCTCCGTCTTCGCCGCGGTGGACGAGGAGACTCACGAGCCGCTGGAGGATTTCTCCGCCCTCGTCCTGCGCAGCGGCGCCTTCGCCCCGCCGGAACGTCTGTCGCGGCTGCGGCCGCGCGGCAAGCCCGCTGACGCTGGGATCGTGGTGGAGGAGCGCTGTTCGGCCATCATCGACGACCGCGGGGAATTGGTCGGCTCCATTCTGGTGTTCAGCGATCTGACCCAGCGCCGCCAGATCGCCGAGGCCCTGCGCAAGGCTCAGGCCGACCTTGCCCATATCGGGCGCCTCACCGTGATGGGAGAACTGGCCGCCGCCGTCGCGCATGAGGTCAACCAGCCTCTGATGGCCATCATCACCAATGCCGGCACCTGTCTCCAGCACCTGTCGCAGCCGAATCCGGACCTCGGCAAGACGCGCGTCGTGGTGGAACGGATCGTGCGCGACGCCCAGCGGGCCGGCGACGTGGTGCGCAGCATCCATGCGCTGGCGCGACGGACTCCGGCCGATCCGGGGTGGGTCGACATGAGCGCGCTGATCGCCGACACGCTTGCTCTGGTGCGGGCGGAGATGCGCCGTGCCCGCATCATGGTGGAAACCGATCTTCAGGCCGCTTCCCCCTGGGTCCATGGCGACCGGGTACAGTTGCAGCAGCTCATCCTCAATCTGGTGATGAACGCGGTCGAGGCGATGGCGGCTCCCGACCTGCCGGAGCGGCGCCTGCGCATCGTCACCGCCGGGGAAGAGGGTTGGCTCCGTGTCCGGGTGGAGGATAGCGGACCGGGACTCGCCGGGTCCGATGTCGATGCGATTTTTCGGGCCCTGTATACCACCAAGCCGGACGGGCTGGGCATGGGCCTGTCGATCAGCCGCTCCATCGTCGAACTGCATGGCGGACGGCTGACCGCGACACTGGGGACGCCTTGCGGCAGCGTGTTCGAATTCGTGTTGCCGGTATCGTCCGGAGGGGTGTGATGAGAGGCAAGGCCGAATCCGCGGCGGCGGCCGTGACCGTGGTGGTCATCGACGATGACGAGGCTGTCCGCGAAGCGTTGGAAGGGCTGCTCGAGTCCGTCGGGCTGCAGGTGAAGAGCTTCGGTTCGGTGCAGCAATACATCGACCAGCGCCCGGCCATCGATGTCGGCTGCATGGTGCTGGACGTGCGGCTGCCGGGACGCAGCGGGCTGGATTTCCAGGCGGAACTGGCGCGCTGCGGCAACAGCCTGCCCGTGATCTTCATCAGCGGGCATGCCGACGTGCCGATGTCGGTCCGCGCGATGAAGGCCGGGGCCTTCGAATTCCTGACCAAGCCGGTCCATCACCAGGAATTGCTGGACGCCATCCACGCCGCCATCGCCCGGCATGGCGAGCTGCGCGACCAGGAGCGCGGGCTCGTCGGCCAGCGCGCCCGCTTCGACACCCTGACGGCGCGCGAGCGCGAGATCACGATGATGGTGGTGTCCGGCCTGCGCAACAAGCAGATCGCCGATGATCTCGGCCTCAGCGAGGCGACGGTGAAGCTGCACCGCGGTCAGGCCATGCGCAAGATGGAGGCGCGGTCGGTGGTGGACCTGGTGCGCATCGTCGATGGCCTTGTGCCCGGCCGCGTCCACTGATCGGGGGGCGGGCCGGTCCTCTCAGAAGCGTCGGGAGCGTCGGCGCAGCCGCGACAGCATGGCGGCCAGCGCGAAGCCGCCGGCCAGCCCGAGATGTTCGAAGAAGGCGTTGGTCGCCATGAAGCGCTCCTGACCGGCCATCGTCCAGAAATCGTTGGCGATCAGTGCGGCGAGCACGGTGAACACGCCGAGCGCTCCGGCCCCCAGCCACAACGCCCGGTCCAGCAGGATCAGCAGCGGCCCGACCAGTTCGACCAGGATGGTCAGGGCCGCCCACAGCGCCGGCGGATGCAGGCCGAAATGCGCCTGTTCCGCCAGCGCACCCGGCCAGTCGTCCAGCTTCGCCAACCCACCCAGCAGATAGGCCCCGACCAGCGCCAGCCGGGCCAGAAACCATGTGCCGTCCCAGTCGAGGATGCGGTCGATCGGGCGTTCCAGATCGCGGAAGGTCATGGCGGGGCCGGCTCGTGTTGAGGGGAGAAGGGAGCAGCTTCAGGGTCGAGGGGGTCACACCGCCCAGCAGCCGCAGCCGAGCGCGCCCCAGAAGGACTGCACGTCGGCGGCCGGAACGTCGGCGGCATAGGCGGCGGCATGGTCGTGTCCGTGCACGCCGCAGCCGCTGGCGCAGCCGCAGGCGGATGCCAGAGCCTTGCGCCGATCGCCCGCACCGCCGTCGGCCGCCTTGTAATAACCGCCGAAGGTGCGCACCGGCGACCAGTCCGGCATCGGTTTGGGCAATTGCGGCGCCAGCGGGCCGTAATCGCCCTCGCCATGCACCACCGCGCCGCCGAGCATGGTCAGGACGGAGCCGAGATGGGCGATGCGGTCCTCCGGCACCGAGAAGAAGTCGTCGGACAGCACGGCGAGGTCGGCCAGCTGCCCGGCCTTGATCTGGCCCTTCTTGCCCTGCTCGTTGGAGAACCAGGTGTTGGCCTCTGTCCACAGCCTCAGCGCGGTTTCGCGGTCCATCCGGTTGGCCGGGGGATAGAGGCCGAGACCACCCACCGTCCGGCCGGTGACCAGCCAGGACAGCGAGACCCACGGGTTGTAGCTGGCGACGCGGGTGGCGTCGGTCCCGGCGCCGACCGGCAGGCCGGCGGCCATCATCCTGGCGATGGGCGGGGTCCGTTCCGCCGCCTTCGTGCCATAGCGCTCGACGAAGTACTCGCCCTGATAGGCCATGCGGTGCTGGATTGCGATGCCGCCGCCGAGTGCGGCGATGCGGTCGATGTTGCGGTCGCTGATCGTCTCCGCATGGTCGAAGAACCAGTGCAGCCCGTCGAAGGGGATGTCGCGGTTGACCTTTTCGAACACGTCCAACGCCCGGCTGATGGTCTGATCGTAGGTGGCGTGCAGGCGCCAGGGCCAACGATTTTCGGCCAGCAGGCGGATCACCGGCTCCAGATCGCCTTCCATATTGGGCGGCATGTCGGGCCGGGCGACGCGGAAATCCTCGAAATCGGCGGCGGAATAGACCAGCATCTCGCCAGCGCCGTTGTGGCGGTAGCTGTCGTCGCCGTCGCCCGGCTTGACCTTGGACGCCCAGCCGGCGAAGTCGGCAAGCTCCTCCTTCGGCTTCTGGGTGAACAGGTTGTAGCTGATGCGCAAGGTCAGCTCGCCGTTGGCATGCAGTTTTTCGATGATGGCGTAATCGTCGGGATAGTTTTGGAAGCCGCCGCCGGCGTCGATCACCCCGGTCACGCCCAGCCGGTTCATCTCGCGCATGAAATGGCGGGTGGAGTTCAGCTGGTACTCGGGCGGCAGCTTCGGCCCTTTCGCCAGTGTCGAATAGAGGATCGTCGCGTTGGGCTGGGCCAGCAGCAGGCCGGTCGGATTGCCGGCGGCGTCGCGCACGATCTCGCCGCCCGGCGGGTTGGGTGTGTCCTTGCCATAGCCGACGGCGCGCAGGGCCGCGGCGTTCAGCAGGGCGCGGTCGTAGAGGTGCAGGATGAAGACCGGCGTGTCGGGGGCCGCGGCGTTCAGCTCCTCGATGGTCGGCAGGCGCTTTTCGGCGAACTGGTGCTCGGTGAAGCCGCCGACCACCCGGACCCATTGCGGCGGCGGGGTGATGGCAGCCTGCTGCTTCAGCATTGCCATGGCGTCGGCAAGGCTCGGCACGCCATCCCAGCGCAGCTCCATGTTGTAGTTCAGGCCGCCCCGGATGATGTGCATGTGGCTGTCGATCAGACCGGGGATCACCCGCCGGCCCTTGGCGTCGATCACAGTCGCTTGCGGCGCTGCGGTGCGCACCTCGGCCTCGGTGCCGACGGCGAGGAAGCGGCCGTCGCGGATGGCGATGGCGCTGGCCTGGGGGTTGGTGCGATCCAGCGTCGTGACCTTGGCGTTGACGAGGATGACGTCACCGGCGGTTGCGGTCTGGGCGGTGGTGTTGGGCATGGCGGCATTCCCGGTTCTGGACGCGAGGGTGGACATCAGCGGCGAGGCGAGCAGGGTCGCGGCGGCGCTTCCCGCCAACGCCTTGCGGCGGCCGATCGCGGGAGGGGCGGGGGGTGTCACGCCTTCCCTCCGTCCGGTGTCGTAACGGCTGGCGGCTGGTCGGCTCCGGCCTGCGGACCCAGCACATGGCGGGCGCAGTCGGTCTGGATGAAGGCGACGACCGGTTCGCCGGCGATCAGCCGCTTGACGACCGGCACCACCTGTTCGCCGACCAGCATGCCGAGCAGTCCGATCAGGGCGATGGTCGGCGGCGCCGGCGAACGGACGCCGATCAGCGCATAGATGACACCGACCAGGATGCCGGCGCCGGCCGATAGGAGATAGGGCATCATGGGTCCGGGCTCCCGGTCTGGATGCTGGTCCGCACAGGACGGCCTGCGCCCGGTCGGTGCCGGGCGCAGGGACGCAGGGTCAGGCGTGCTCGTGCTTGGCGGCGCCGATCACCTTGTGGGCGTATTCGCCGCGCTGCGGGGCCTTGTGGACCATGGTGTAGGCGTAATCGACACCCATGCCGTAGGCGCCGAAATGCTCGCGGACGATGGCCATCACGCCGTCATAGGTGCCGCGCTTGGCCCAGTCGCGCTGCAGTTCCAGGAGGACGTTGACCGAGGTGATGGAATGGGCGCCTGCCTGCTCCATGCGGCGGATGGCGGCGTCGTGCGATTCCTGCGAAGTGCCGCCCGAGGCGTCGGTGACGATATAGACCTCGAAGCCCTCCTCGATGGCGCACAGGGTCGGGAACAGCAGGCAGGCCTCGGTCCACAGGGCGGCGATCACCAGCTTCTTCTTGCCGGTCGCCTTGACGGCGGCCACCAGCTCTTCCGAATCCCAGCTGTTCATCGAGGTGCGCTCGATGGGATCCTGCTGCAGCACGTCCATCAGTTCCGGCCAGATGTAGCCGGAGAAGCTCTCGGTCTCCACCGCCGTCACGATGGTCGAGGCGCCGAACAGCTTGGCGGTCTTCGCCAGCGCGACCGTGTTGTTCTTCAGCTGCTGGCGGTCGATGTTGACGACGCCGAAGGACATCTGCGGTTGATGATCGATGAAGATGAAGACGGTGTCGTCGGCGTTGATGAGCGACTTGGCCGGGAAGGTCATGATCGTTTCCTATGATCTATATGGATTTTCAGGAGGTTGGCTGCCGTTTTCCTTGGCGCCGCCGTCTGAAAGGACAATGGCACGCGGCCTATGGACGGAACAATCGTGCTGATCAGAACATTATTGTTGCATTAATCAGGACGAATGCCCGTTGTCCGCTCAGGCGCGGATGAAGGCCAGCAGTTCTTCGTTCACGATGTCCTTGTGCGTGGTGCAGATGCCGTGCGGCGCACCTGGGACGACCTTGAGCGTGCCCTTCGGCAGGAGGGCGACGGCGGCCTTGGCGGAGGTGGCGATCGGGACGATCTGGTCGTCGTCGCCATGCATCACCAGCGTCGGGACGATCATCTTCTTCAGATCTTCGCGCTGGTCGGTCTCGGAGAAGGCCTTGATGCACTCGTACTCGGCCAGCAGGCCGCCCATCATGCCCTGCATCCAGAAGCTGTCGATGACGCCCTGCGAAACCTTGGCGCCCGGACGGTTGTAGCCGTAGAAGGGGATGGTCAGATCCTTGAAGAACTGCGACCGGTCGGCCTTCACCCCGGCGCGGATGCCGTCGAACACCTCCATCGGCACACCGTCGGGATTCCAGTCGGTCTTCACCATGATCGGCGGGATGGCGCCGATCAGCACCGCCTTGGCAACGCGCGACACGCCATGGCGGCCGATGTAGCGGGCGACTTCGCCGCCGCCGGTGGAATGGCCGACATGGACGGCGTTCTTCAACTCCAGCGCCTCGGTCACCGCGGCCAGATCGTCGGCGTAATGGTCGAGATCGTTTCCGAAGCCCGGCTGCGACGACCGGCCATGGCCGCGGCGGTCATGGGCGATGGTGCGGTAGCCGTGCCGCGCCAGGAACATCATCTGGTCTTCGAAAGCGTCGCCGGTCAGCGGCCAGCCATGGCTGAAGACAACCGGCTGGCCGGTCTGCGGTCCCCACTGCTTGACGTAGATCTGGACACCGTCCTTGGTGGTGACATAGCTGCCCTGGAGCATCGGTTTCGTTCCTTTGGTCGGAGTGGCCGTCTTTTCGGCGGCGGCGGGGCCGGCGACCGCGGTCAGCAGGCCGCTGCCCGCGACGGCAAGGGCGGCGCTGCCGGACAGAACCGTCCGGCGCGAGGGGGTGAAGTCGTGGGTGGTCATGCGAGGTCCGTTCGGGGCCGTGCCGGGCGGCTGGACCGGCTCCGGCTGTCTTGATGAACGGATGGTACGGAAAGGGCCGGGAGGGTGATTGCCTCTTCGGAACGGCTTTTGCCGGTTTTGCGCATTGTGCTGTCGCATACGCAAAAAAGCCGGCCCTCCCAGGAGAGGACCGGCTTTTTTACATCGGTCACCCCCCTTACCGGGGGGGAGGGAACTAGCCAGCCAATGACACCCACGCGGCATTGCGTCGGCTTGACTCCACCGCGCCGTGGATGAAGCGTACGCCGCGCACCCCATCCTCCACCGTTGGCAAGGGTACGTCGGCGGGGGCCGGACGGCCGTCCAGGCGGGCGGCGATGAGATCGGCGGCATCGCGGTAGATCTGGGCGAAGCCTTCCAGATAGCCTTCAGGATGGCCGGCTGGGGTGCGCGAGATGGCGCTGGCCGCCGGCAGGCTTCCCGCACCGGCGCGCAGCAGGCTGCGGGTCGGCTCGCCCAGCGGGGTGAAGCGCAGCTCGTTGGGCTGTTCCTGCTGCCATTCCAATCCGCCGGCCTCGCCGAAGACACGCAGGCGCAGGCCGTTGGTGGTGCCGGGGCTGACCTGACTGGCCCACAGCATGCCGCGGGCGCCGCCGTCGAAGCGCATCATGATGTGGGCGTTGTCGTCCAGCCGCCGGTTGGGCACGAAGGCGGTCAGGTCGGCGGCGAGATCGCTGCAGCGCAGACCGGTCACGAACTCGGCAAGATGGAAGGCGTGGGTGCCGATGTCGCCGAGGCAGCCGGCGATGCCGCTCTGTGCCGGGTCGGTGCGCCAGGAGGCCTGCTTGTTGCCGTTGGCCTCCAGGTCGGTCGCCAGCCAGTCCTGGGCATATTCGGCCTGAACCACCCTGATCCGGCCCAGCATGCCCGAGTCCACCATGGCACGGGCCTGCCGGATCATCGGATAGCCGCTGTAATTGTGGGTCAGCACGAAGACGAGGTCACGGCTGCGCACCAGGGCGGCAAGGTCCTCCGCCTCCTCGACCGTATGGACCAGCGGCTTGTCGCAGATGACATGGATGCCGGCCTGGAGGAAGGCTTTCGCGGCCGGGTAATGCAGGTGGTTGGGGGTCACGATGGCGACCGCATCGATGCCGTCCGGGCGTGCCGCCTCCGCTTTCGCCATCGTCTGGAAGTCGTCGTAACAGCGGTCGGGCGCCAGGAACAGCTCAGCCCCGCTGGCCCGCGCCCGTTCCGGGTTGGAGGACAGGGCGCCGGCGACCAGTTCATAGCGGTCGTCGATGCGGGCGGCGATGCGGTGGACGGCGCCGATGAAGGCGCCTTGGCCACCGCCGACCATGCCCAGCCGCAAGCGTCTCGACGACGCCGGTGCTTGATCCGCGCTCATGATGCTCCTTTCCCCAGACCGAGGATCCGGCGGTTGGCCGCCTCGTCGGTTCCGGCATCGGCGAAATCGTCGAAGGCGCGGTCGGTGACGCGGATGATGTGGTCCTGGATGAAGCGGGCGCCCTCTGCGGCTCCCTGTTCGGGATGCTTGATGCAGCATTCCCATTCCAGCACCGCCCAGCCGTCGAAGCCGTACTGGGTCAGCTTGGAGAAGATGCCGCGGAAATCGACCTGCCCGTCGCCGAGCGAGCGGAAGCGCCCGGCCCGGTCCTTCCACGGAGCATAGCCGGAATAGACGCCCTGCCACGGGGTCGGATTGAACTCGGCATCCTTGACGTGGACCATGCGGATGCGGTCGCGGAACACGTCGATGTAGCCGAGATAGTCCAGCTGTTGCAGGACGAAGTGGCTGGGGTCGAACAGGATGTTGCAGCGCTTATGCCCGCCCACCCGGTCGAGGAACATCTGGAAGGTGGTTCCGTCGAACAGGTCCTCGCCGGGGTGGATCTCGTAGCAGAGGTCGCAGCCGGCCTCGTCGAAGGCGTCGAGGATCGGGCGCCAGCGCTTCGCCAACTCGTCGAAGGCGGTCTCGATCAATCCGGGCGGACGCTGCGGCCACGGGTAGAGATAGGGCCAGGCCAGCGCGCCCGAGAAGGTGGCGTGCGCGGTCAGGCCGAGATTCGCCGACGCCTTGGCGGCGAGGTGCAGCTGTTCCACCGCCCAGGCTTGCCGGGCGTCGGGGCGGCCATGGACTTCCGCCGGGGCGAAGCCGTCGTAGAGCGCGTCATAGGCGGGGTGGACGGCGACGAGTTGGCCCTGCAGGTGGGTCGACAGCTCGGTCATCTCGACGCCGGCATCGGCCAGCGTGCCCTTGACCTCGTCGCAATAGGTGCGGCTGGTCGCCGCCTTGTGCAGGTCGAACAGGCGGTGGTCCCAGCTGGGGATCTGCACGCCCTTGAAGCCGAGGCCGGCGGCCCAGCGGGCGATGGCGTCCAGCGAGTTGAAGGGGGCTGCGTCACCCGCGAACTGGGCGAGGAAGATCGCCGGGCCTTTGATGGTCTTCATGGGTCTGGCTCCCTGATGGGGGGAGGTGTCGGCTGGCGGTTGTCCCCCTGACCCTCCCACGCGGGGAGAGGGAGCGTCAGGGGGGGACGAACCAGGGATCAGTACGGCGAATCCGGGAAATAGAACTCCTTGGCGTTCTCCTTGGTGATCAGCGCCGACGGGATGATGTGGGTCGCCGGCAGCTTGTCGCCCTTCAGGCGCGCCTCGGCGGTCATCTTGATGGCGTCGTAGATGAACTTCGGCGAATAGGACACGTCGGCGTGGATCAGCGGGTTGGAGCCGTCCATGATGGTCTTCACCATCGTCTTGGACCCGGCGCCGCCGAACACCTCCTTGATGTCGGTGCGCTTGGCCTGCTCGATGGCCTTCAGCACACCGAAGGCCATGTCGTCGTCGGCGGCCCAGACGACGTCGATGTCCTTGAAGCGGGTCAGGAAGTCCTGCGTCACCTTGAAGGCGTCGTCACGGTTCCAGTTGGCGTATTTGCCATCGAGGATCTTGATGTCCGGATACTGTTTCAGCACGCCGGTGAAGGCCTCCCAGCGCTCGTTGTCGAGCGTGGTCGGGATGCCGCGGAGCGCCACGATGTTGGCCTTGCCGTTGTATTTCTTGGCGATGTATTCGGCCGGGATGCGGCCGAAGGCGGTGTTGTCGCCGGCGATATAGGCGTCCTGCGCGCTGGGATCGGTCAGGCCGCGGTCGACGACGGTGACATAGACGTTCTTCTTCTTCGCCTGCAGCACCGGCTGGGTCAGGGCGGCGGATTCGAAGGGGAAGATGACCAGCGAGTCGATCTTGGTCACCGTCACCAGATCCTGAAGCTGGTTCGCCTGTTCCGGCGCGCCGCTGGCGGTCTTGACGGTGATCTTCAGGTTGGGGTGGGCCTTCTCCAGCTCCGCCTTCGCCTGATTGGCCCACCAGACGATGCCGCCGGTGAAGCCGTGGGTGGCGGCCGGGATGCTGACGCCCAGCTTTACCGTGTCCGCCGCGAAGGCGACGCCGCCCAGTGCGCAACCGAGGGCGACCGTCGCGGCCATCGCCAAGCCGGTGCCCAGCACCATGCGACGAGTGTAACGCGCAACTTCCGACATGACGTTTCTCCTCCACTTCGTTTTTTAGGGACGCCGGCGCTGCAGGAAGGCGACGGCGATGATGACGCAGCCCTGGACCGCCGCGTTCAGATAGACGCTGATGATGCTGGTCAGGTTCAGGATGTTGCTGATGACCGACAGCAGAACCGCACCGATCACCGTGCCGGCGATCCGCCCCTCGCCCCCCTTGAAGGAGGTGCCGCCGACGATCACCGCGGCGATGGCCTCCAGCTCCCACAGCAGGCCGGTGGTGGGGGAGGCGGAGCCCAGGCGCGGCACATACAGAACCGTGGCGATGCCGACGCAGACGCCGAGCAGCCCGTAGGTCAGCAGCTTCACCCGGTCGACATCCACCGCGGCGAAGCGGGCGACCTGTTCGTTGGAGCCGATGGCCTGGACATAGCGGCCGAAGGCGGTGCGGTTCAGCAGGACGGCACCGGCGACCGACACCACCAGGAAGACCCAGACCGGCACCGGGATGCCCAGCAGGCTGCCGTAATAGACCGGGCCGTAGGCGTCCGACAGGTCGTTGTCCAGCGTGATGGCGCCGCCGTCGGCCAGCCAGGTCAGCACGGCGCGGAAGATGCCGAGTGTGCCCAGCGTGACGATGAAGGGCTCGATCCGCCCGCGCGTGACCAGATAGCCGTGTGCCAGCCCGAAGCCGCCGCCCAGCAGCAGCGCGAACAGCATGCCGAGCCCCACCACCGCGACCGGCGAAGCGACCGATCCGGCCAGCGCGTTCATCAGCAGGATCATCGCGCCGGCGATCAGCGCCGCCATCGATCCCACCGACAGGTCGATCCCACCGGAGATGATGACGAAGCACATGCCGATGGAGATGATGCCGATGAAGGCCGTGCGGGTCAGCACGTTCATCAGGTTGTCCCAGGTGGCGAAATCCGGGTTCAGCGCCGTGCCGGCGATCAGCAGCAGCACCAGCCCGATGACCGGGCCGAAGCGGTGCGGGTCGAAGCGGCGGGCCGGCTTGCGCGGTGCCGCACCGTCGCGCCGGACCTCAGTGGCTGGGGTTGGGGCGGGTGCCGATGGCATGGGCAATCAACTCCTCTTCGCTGAGCCGGTCGGCGGGCACGGTCGCGGTCACCCGGCGCCCGCGCATCACGATCACCCGGTGGCAGAGCCCGATCAGTTCGATCAGTTCCGATGAAATGACGATCACGCCGCGCCCTTCGGCGGCCAGCCGCGCGATCAGGAAATAGATGTCCCGCTTGGCGCCGACATCGACGCCGCGCGTCGGCTCGTCCAGCACGAAGACGCGCGGGTCGGGTTCCAGGAACTTGGCGATGGCCAGCTTCTGCTGGTTGCCGCCGGACAGGGACGACGCAGTTCCCCGCGGATCGCCGCGAATGCCGAAGCTGGCGACGGCATGCTCCAGCGCCCGCTCCTCCGAGGCCGGCGACAACAGCGGCTGGGCGTGGTGGCGAAGCGTCATCAGGGTCAAATTGTCGCTGAGCCCCATGGTGACGTGCAGACCCTTGCCCTTGCGATCCTCGCTGAGATAGGTCAGCCCGTTGCGCATCGCCTCGCGCGGGTTGCGCAAGGTGACCGGGCGGCCTTCGATCTCGACGGTGCCGCCGCTGCGCGGGCGCAGGCCCAGGATGCCTTCGAACAGTTCGGTGCGGCCGGCGCCGACCAGACCGGCGAAGCCCAGGATCTCACCAGGGTGGAGGTCGAAGCTGACATCCTCCGCCCAGCCGGGCACGGTCAGGCCGCGCACCGCCATCAGCGGCCTGCCGAGGGCCGGGCCCAGGATCGGGATTCGCTTGTCCGGGAACATGTCGGTCAGCTCGCGCCCGACCATCAGCGTCGCCATGCGCTGGCGTGGCGTCTCGGCGGTGGGAGCACGGGCGACGAAGCGGCCGTCGCGCATCACGATCACCTCGTCGGTGATGCGTTCCACTTCGTCCAGCTTGTGGGAGATGTAGACGATGGTGACGCCGTCCCGCCGCAGCCGGTCGATCAGCCCGAACAGCCGGTCGCATTCGGACGGGGTCAGGCTGGCCGTCGGCTCGTCCATGATCAGCAGGCGGGCGTTGCGCAACTGCGCCTTGGCGATTTCCACCAGCTGCTTTTCGGCGACGATCAGGTCGCGCACCTTGGTGTCGGGATCGCGGTCGAAGCCGACCTGACGCAGGGCTTCGGCCGCCTGTGTTCGCATCGCACGGTCGTCCAGCAGCCAGCCGCGCCTGATCTCGTGCCCGAGGAACATGTTCTGCGCGACGGTCAGGTCGTCGGCGAGGCTGAGTTCCTGGTGGATCAGCACGATCCCCTGCTTCTCGGCGTCGCGGGAGCTTTTGAACGTCACCGCCTCGCCGTCGATGCGGAGCGTGCCGGAGGTCGGCGCGTGATAGCCGGCGAGGATCTTCATCAGCGTCGATTTGCCGGCGCCATTCTCACCCAGCAGCCCATGCACCCGGCCCGGATGCAGGTCGAAGCCGACGCCGTGCAGAACCCGCACGGCCCCCGATCCTTTTGGCCCGAATTCCTTGATGATGCCGTCGAAGGCGACATGCAGGCTCATCGCTCCGCACCCCCTGACGGTCCGTCCACCGGCCACAAGCCTGCGGCGGGGCGGATACCGTCCATGACGTTTCTCCCATCGCGGAGCGTGTCGTCCCGAAGGGCGCCGCTTCGTCTGTTAAGCGGATGGTAAGCTCGACGCTTTGGACAGACAATGGCCAACTTCGAACATAATTTGGCAAAAGTGGAGAGGTGTGGTAGGGGTGGGTTGGGGTGGGGGTCTGACCCCGCAAGGATCGGAAGGGCACACGTCGATGGTTGACTGGCAACGTCTGTCCGACGGTGAGCGCGCCATGCTGGAGCGGCTGTTCTGGTCGGGCGGGCTGTCGCGCGGCGAACTGGCCACGTCGGTCGACTTCTCCAAGAGCAAGGCGAATCTCGCGATATCGAGCCTGATCGCGCGCGAGCTGATCGAGGAGGGTGGGGTGCAGCCCTCGTCCGGTGGGCGGCGGCCGGAGGTGCTGCGGCTGAGCCACCGCATGGGGGTGCTGGCGGGGATCGACATCGGCGCCACCAGCCTGGACGTCGCTCTGCTGGCGCCGGACATGACGGTGCTGGATCACCGGTCGGAAGCGGCCGAGGTCCGCGACGGTCCGGCCGCCCTGTTCGCACGCGTGCGAGATCTGCTGCGCGAGGCGCGGGAGCGTTGCGGGATCGGCGCTGCACAGGTGTTGGGGATCGGGGTCGGCGTACCGGGGCCGGTCGCCTTCGACAGCGGCATGCTGGTCAACCCGCCGCTGCTGCCGGGATGGGAGAGCTTCTCGATCCGCGATTGTCTGGCCGAAGAGTATGCCGCACCGGTCTTCGTCGACAACGACGTGAACATCATGGCGCTGGGAACCCATTGGCGCCTGCGCGGCCAGCTTCAGAACTTTCTGGTCATCAAGATCGGCACCGGCATCGGCTGCGGCATCATCTGCCACGGCATTGTCTATCGCGGACGGGACGGTTCAGCCGGCGACGTCGGGCATATCTGTGTCGATCCGCAGGGACCGGTCTGCCATTGCGGCAATGCCGGCTGCGTCGAGGCGATGGCGGCCGGTCCGGCCATCGCCCGCATGGCGGAACAGGCGGCACGCGCCGGCGAAAGCCCGCGGTTGATGGAGTTGCTGGAGCGCAACGGCGCTCTGACCACCGTCGATCTCGGCAATGCCAGCCGTGCGGGCGACGCAGCCGCCAATGCCATCGTCCAGCAGGCCGGCGCCCATATCGGCCGGATGCTGGCGGCGGTGGTCAATTTCTTCAACCCGTCGCACATCTTCATCGGCGGCGGCGTCGCCCGGATCGGGCCGCTGCTGCTGGCCTCGATCCGGCAGAGCGTCTATCAGCGCTCGCTTGCCCTCTCCACCCGGCATCTCGACATCCAGTATGTGCCGGAGGTGGAGAGCGCCGGGGTGATCGGGGCGGCGGTGATGGCGGTGCAGGAAACCATGCTGGCGGGGGCGGGCGGGCAGCTGCGGACCTGACCCGCTTCGGCGGAGGATGGTTACGCCGCGCGCACCGCGGTGATGAAGCATGTGACCTCGCCGCGCAGGGTTTCCGCCTCGCGGGCGAGGCTGCTGGCGGCGTCCAGAACCTCGGTGGCGGCGCAGCCGGTTTCCAGCACCGCCCGGTTGACGCCGACGATGGTGGAGGAGACCTCCGTCGTGCCGCGCGCGNCGATGGAGTTGATCATCTCCACCACATGGCCGATCTGGTCGGCAGCTTCCACCAGGACGCGCATGGTGGCGTCGGTCTGTTCGGCCTGGCTTACCGCTTCGTCCGAGATGCGGGTGGAGGCGGCGATCTGACGGCCGATTTCCAGGATGGAGGCTGACAGCTCCTCCGTCGCCGAGGCCACCGTCTGGACGTTGGCGGAGGCCTGTTCGGATGCCGCGGCGACGGCGGTCGCCTGCTCGCTGGCCTGGGACGCGGTGGTGGACATCGCCCCGGCGGTGCCCTGCATCTCGGTGGCGGCGGAGGCGACCGTCTCGACGATGTGCATCGCCTTGGCGTCGAAGTCGCGCATCAGCGCTTCCAGATGGGCCGCGCGCTTCTCCTTGGCGGCCTGTTCGCGCGCCTGTTCGGCGGCGAGCCGGTCGGCGGTGATCATGCTGTCGCGGAACACTGTGACCGCCGCGGCCATGCCGCCGATCTCGTCGCTGCGGTCCAGTCCGGGGATCGCCACCGCCATGTCACGGTCGGCCAGACGGCGCATCGCGTCTGTCATGGAACGGATTGGGTCGCTCACCCGGCGCTTGGCGACGATCAGGCCGATGACGGTCAGGGCGATGGCGGCCACCACCAGCAGGCCGGCAACGGCCGCGTCGCGCGTGGCGTGTGCCGCCTGCGCATCGGCACGGGCGACCATCAGGTCCACCGCGGCCAGTGCGGCATCGACGATATAGCCCTGGCTGAGGGTGTCCTGCTGGCGCATCGTGCCGATCTCCACCGGCGATTTGCGTCCTTCGGTGAGCGCGGCGAGGACCGCCTTGCGCTGTTCGACCAGCGGGCCTTCGAAATTCACCTTCGCCTTTTCGACCGCATCACGGATGGCGTCCGGCGTGTCGGGACGGCTGGCGGATTCCGTCACCAGGGTCCAGGCATGGGTGGTGCGGCCGATCGCTTCCGCCACCGCCTGCGCATCGGCCGGAGTCCAGGCTTGGCCGGTCGCGACCGCGGTCTGGATGCGCAGCGCCATGCCGCCGGCATTCAGCCGGGTGTTCCAGGCGGCGCGCTTGATGCCCAGCAGGTGATCGACCATCGGGTCGGCCAGCTTCAGCGAGGCATCCAGCAGGTCGGTGGCGGCGGTCAGCGCGTCGAGATAGGCGACCGGGGCCGTCGCCCACGCTGCGGCCACCGCCGGATCGCGTGCCAATCTGCCCTGCCGGAGCGCGTCGTCGGCCTGCCGGCGCAGGGCGGCGAGCGTGTCGTGTGCGCTGCGCAGCTTCTCCGTTGCAGCCGGCAGGCCGGGAAGGTCGAGCCCGCCCAGCTTCGCGGCGATGGCGGCGTAGCCGGCCTCGGCCACCTCGCGGTTCGCCGCAATCTGGCGGAGTTCGGCGTCGCCGACCGCCCCTTCGGCCCCCAGCGCCGGCCCGACCAGCCCACGCTCCAACCGGATTGCCAGCAGCGTGCGCAGCAGCTCGCGGCTTGTCTCGCTGAGCGTGGCGACCCTGTTGGCGGTGCGCGTGCGGTTCACGACATCGATCATCGTGTAGGTGCTGGTGGCGATCAGCAGCAGGCCCAGCGCGGCGACGACAAGGCCAAGCGTGGCGCGGATCGACAGCCGCGAAAGGAGCGTGATCATGGTAAGGTCCCGTCTGTGCGAAGAGTTCCGGCCCGTGCGGAAGGGGCGACAGTGACGCCGGTCGGCATGAGCCCGGGAGATGTCCGGGGTCGTGCGGCAGGGGGCTTTCGTCATGGCCCATGGTCTGAACCGGAGGCGATAAAGGATTCCGGGCGGTCTGCCGGGCTCTTCCCATATCGACAACTGGACATGTCCTTCCGCGGGGGCATTCCTTCGATGTTGATATACTAGTATTTTAATGTAGATCGCTTTGAGAATGCAGGCATATTGAAAACCTGGATCAAAATGCCGCAGGAGAACCAACCCCGTCAGTGAAAAATATTTTCAACAATATCGAATAAAATGATGGATATGGGGCCTGGGTATCGTGCGATGGCAAGAGTTGTCGAAGCATTTCGATCAAAGTTTGTGCGGCTTCCGGTTCTTTCCAAGATGGGGCACCTCACAGCGCTGCCCGCACAACGATAATTTGTCGGATTGCGCCGCAAGGCCTTAATGAATGTCACCACCACGGCCGCCCGGTCCGCCGCCCGGTCCTCCCCCCGGTCCATTCCCCGGTCCGCGTGGCCCCCTGCCAGAACCTGGGCCGCGGCCGAAGCCGCTGCCGGGCGCCCCGACCGATCCACTGTGCGCCCCGCCGAATCTGCCATCCACCGGCGAGGATGCGCCGGGAGAGGGGGGACTGGCGGCGCGCGCAAGGCCGGATCTTGTGTCTTCGTCAGCGGCGGAGCGGCCAGGTCCCGGCGTCCAACCGGGAGCGGCATATCCGGGATGGCCGCGTATGGCGTCGTTGGGGCTTTCCTGTCCCTCTGGTGGCGAACCGTCGGGGCGCGGGCCATCCGGACGCGGGCCATCCGGACGCTGGCCGTCGCGCGTCAGCCCGGCGGCGCGTGCCGCGGGATCGGCGCCGGACAGCGACCGTCCGCCCAGGCGCTGGGCGCCGTAGGCGCGGCTGCTGCCGAGTCCGCCGCCTGAGGTCACCATGCTGTCGATCACCACCCGTGCCGGCGCAGTTCCGCGATCCGACATGTCCAGCCGGGGGCCGCCGGGGATCGCCGTCTGTCCCGACGGATCCACATAGGTTTCGACCGACAGCGCGCCGACGGTCGTACCGAAGGGATTGAAGGGATCGGATTCGACCGACAGCGCCGAACTGCCGGAGGCACCTGCCGCAGCCCGATCTCCGGCGACACGCACGAGACTTCCGACCTGCGGCATGGCAAGGTTCAGCCCGCGCTGGAGCGTCACCCCGGAAACGGTCAGGGTTGTGGGCGTGACCGCATCCAGACGGCCGCGCAGAACCCAACCCTGGGCGGGATTCCAGGGATCGACGCGGCTGGCGTCCACGACGCCGTCCGGACGGCGCAGGCCGGAAACGGCGACCCAGCGGCCGGGGGTGAGCGCGGTGGTTCCCTCCGCATCGGCGAGGTCGATGCGTTGCCCCATCACCAGACCGCTGCTTCCCTCCGCCCGCTCGACCGGACCGGCCACGGCGTACCGGACCTCCAACGTGCGTGCGGTAAGGCCGGTCGGCCCGCCGGGACCAGCGGTCATGGCGACCGTCTGGCCGAGCTTGACCTTACCAGGCTCCGCCGGCTGCCCTTCGATCCGCACCGCGGTGGTCGGCGGCAGATCGACCCGCAGTCCGTTGACCCAGACGCTGCCGAAGGCGGTCACGGTGCCGACTATTCCTGTGCCGCCGATTCCGCGGTCGGTGACTGCAATGCCGGTTCCTCCGATCCCTCGGTCCGCCATGCTTCCATCGCGGGAGAAGCCGTCGTACAGGGGCGCGCAGCCGGCGGCGGCCAGCATCAGCGTTGCCACAATGTTGCGGGTCAGCCTGCCGGCCGGAATGCCGACCGGGCGGCGAGGCGGGGGGCTGGCGGAAGCGGTCACGGCGGGGCCGTTTCCCCGCCGGAATCGGCGGCTTTCAGCGCAGGAGCGGGCGGTTCCGCCTCGTCATAGAGGTATAGGCCGGCGGTGAAGCGGTGGTTGGCGTCCTCGCGGTCGGCATCGCCGTCGGCAAGGTCGGCGGCCATCCGGTTCAGTTCCACCAGCATCGCCATGCCCAGCCGGTCCGCCTCCCGGCGCAGGGCGGCGATGGAGTCGGGGCACAGCCGGTCGTATGCCAGTGCCCGTTCCAGGAAAGGCGGCATGCCGCCGGCCAGATTGTGCCCGGATGCCGCCAGATGGTCGGCAAGGTTGCGGCCGTAATAATAGGCGAGCTTGTCCAGATCGCCCCGCGGCACATGCGCCGCGGTGTCGAGTTCGAGCAGACCGTCCGGCCGCTCCACCACCAGCCCGGCATGCAGCAATTCGTCCAGCAGGGCGCGAGGGCGGATGTCCTTGCTGATACCGGTCACCAGCGTCTCGAAGCTGGCCCCGCCATCGGAGGGAGCATTGCGGGGCAGGGGGCGCGGCCGGCCGTCGGCATCCCGAAAGGCGGCTTCGGTCAGCCAACGGCTCAACACCTGCGATCCGAACGAAGGCGCGGCGGCGGCGGCGGCCTCCGCCGGCGGCGGAGCGTTGCGGATCTGGCTGACGTCCTTGCGGTGGACGCCGGTCAGCAGGGTGATGCGGCTGTCGGTCATCGGCTTCCCGGGCAGCGCGAAGCCTCGCTCCGCCACCTCGACATACACCGACTTCAGCAGGTTCGCCAGCATCGGCCAGGATATCCCGAAGCCGATCAGCGTCCGCACCAGCGGAACCAGGACCCGGCGCACCGCCGTCAGCACGGCCGGAGGGGGAGTCGCCCCGGATGAGCCGCCCCCCTTCGGGCTGTCGGATTCGGGGTTGCGGGTCGGCACGCGCCGGAAACTCCAACAAAGCTGGCCAATGACAAGGGCGACCATGCCCCACGACAGAACTGACAATAGCGCGGGGCGGCGGAAAGGGAATCACCTTTTCGCTTGATGTGGGAAATTTTCCCACGCATCATGCCCACGATGCACCGGTCTCCGGCCCGGCGCACAGTTCCAGCGCCCCGTGGTGAAGGAGCGGCTGTCCGGCCGTAACCCGCATGAGACTTGTATCGTTCGAGCAGTCCGCCCATCGGGACCCACCGGCTCCAAGCCCGGGCTTCGGGGGCCGTTCCACGTCTCCGGTCCTTCCTTTCCGAACGCGAGCGTCCGCCATGGCGTCGTCCACCGCCCGTCACGCGGCCATCAACCGATCCGCCCTGGTCCGCAGCGGTCTGTTCGGAGCGTTGGCGAATCTGCTGGTGGCCGGCAGCGCGCTTTATGCCACTCCGCTCCAGTCGGCCCTGTGGGACGGCGGGGGGAATGGCGCCCTGCTCGCTCTTGTCGCCGTCGCGCTGGGGCTTTTCGCCCTCCACGCTCTGCTGGACTTCGCCCAGGCGCGGGAACTGGCGCGGCTGATGCCGTCTGCAGGAGCCGTGGCGTGGCTGGAGCGCGTGTGGCTGCTGGATGCCGTATGGGCGCCGATCCATCTGGCGATCCTGGCCATGCTGCATCCGCTGCTGGGCGCGCTGGCGTTGGCCGGTGTCGCGGCGCTGGCGGCGATGATCGCGCTTGGCGCCACCGGACCGGCGAGCCCGATGACCGGGCCGTCGCAGTTCGGACGGCTTGCCGGCGGCGAGGGTTTCGGCGGTGCCGACGCCTTCCTGGCTGGGCTGCGCTATTGCGAGACGGTCTACCGGGTGCTGGTTGTCGGCATGGCCGCTGCGCTGTTGACGCGGGGAGACCTGCAAACCGGCCTGTTCGTCGCTGCGTCGCTGATCGGCATCGCCGCGATGCGCACCGCCACCCGCGGCGCCGCCCGCTGGTATGGCGGGCGGCGGGCGGTGGCCGCCTTGCCGATGACCGGACGGGTCTGATCCGGGCCGGTAGGCTTTCGCCCGGTCGGAAGGAAAAGGCCGGTCCGCCCGGGAATGGGCGGCCGGCCTTTCATTTGTGTGCCTCTGCTCTGCAAGCCCGGCGTCAGATCGCCGGCCACGCCTGCGCCACCAGCCGGCGGACCTCGTCGGCGCTGTCGGTGGCCAGCGCCGCTTCGGCGACGCGGCGGCAGTCCTCCATGCGCAGGGTACGGATGAAGGCCTTCAGGTCGGCGATCACCGCCGGGGTGGCCGACAGTTCCGTCACGCCGAGCCCGATCAGCAGCGGCGCCGCCATCGGGTCCGAGGCGGAGCCGCCGCAGACCGCGACCGTCCGGTCATGGGTCTTGGCCCCCGTCACGGCAAGGCGGATCAGCCGCAGCACACCCGGATGCAGCGCGTCGAGCTGGGCCGCCACATGCGGGTTGCCGCGGTCCATCGCCAGCACATACTGGGTCAGGTCGTTGGTGCCGATGGACAGGAAATCGGCCACGGCGCCGATGCGGTCGGCGATCAGCGCCGCGGACGGCACCTCGATCATCGCACCCAGCTCGATCGGTTCGGCGCGGCCGAGCTTTGCACGCTCCTCGTCCACCATTCCCCGCACCGCCAGCAGTTCCGACGGCGAGGCGATCATCGGCACCATGATGCGGCAGGCGCCCGCCGGCTTCACCCGCAGGATGGCGCGGATCTGCGCACGCAGAAGCTCGGGTTCGCGCAAGCCGACGCGGACACCGCGCAGACCCAGCACCGGGTTCTCCTCCTTCGGCAGCGGCAGATAGGACAGCGGCTTGTCGCCGCCGACATCCAGTGTGCGGATCACCAGCGGGCGGCCTTCAAGGGCGTCGGCGATCTGCTGGTACTGCCGGTGCTGCTCGTCCTCCGTGGGGGCGGACTGGCGTTCCAGGAACAGGAATTCGGTGCGCAGCAGGCCGCAGCCTTCCGCCCCCTCCACCACGGCGCCGGGGGCGTCGCTGACCCGGCCCAGGTTGGCGAACACCTCGATGCGCGTGCCGTCAGCCATCCGGCACTCCTCGCCGGCGCTGCGGCGGTTCTCCTCGCGCCGCGCGGCACGGGCGGCGACGGCGGTGCGCGTGGTCGCCAGCATGTCCTCCGGCGGGAAGACCAGCAGTTCGCCGCGGTTGCCGTCGATCACGACGGGGGCGCCGTCCGGCACCCGCTCCGCCTGCCGGCCGAGCGCCACCACCGTCGGCACGCCGAGTGCCGCCGCCAGGATGACGGCGTGGGAGGTCGGGCCGCCATGCGCCATGCCGATGCCGGCCAGCCGCCCCGCCGGGACGCCGGCAAGGTCGGAGGGGAGGATTTCGTCTGCCAGCACGATGCTGCCGGCCGGCAGGTCCGCCAGACCGATGCTCGGCGCCTTGCCGGACAGCGCGGCCAGCACCTGCTGTTCCAGGTCGCGCAGGTCGGCCGCCCGTTCCGCCATGCGCGGATCGGCCAGCGCCGCCAGCGCATCGGCCTGCAGCCGCGCCGTCCGCTGCCAGGCCCATTCCGCGCTCTTTCCGGCGCGGATGTCGGCGAGCGCGCCGTCCAGCAGTTCCGGGTCGTCCAGCAATTCGCGGTGGGCCTGGAAGATGGCGGCGTGTTCCGGCATCCGCTCGGCCGAGCGGCCCAGCTCCGCGATCACGCTGTCCAGCGCCCGATGCAGCCGCGGCTCCTCCACCGCCGGTCCGGCGCCCTCCTCCGCCACGCGCACGGTGCTGCGGAAGCGGCGGACGACGGATCCCACCGCCTGCCCCGGCACGGCGATGGTGCCTTTCAGCAGAACCTCCTCGCCGGGGGCGAAGGGCGGGCCGATCTCCTCCGCCGGTTGGGCCGAGGGGCCGGTTGCAGGCGAGGCCGGGGTGGCGACAACCGGCGCGGCAGCGGTCGCGGCCGGTGCCGAGGCAGTGTCCACGACCGGATCGCCCAGCCCGCCTTCGATCAGAACGGCGATGCTCACCGCCATGTCCTGGGCACCGGGACCCGCGGCGCGCACGGTCAGCCGGTCGCCCAGCACGGTGCCGAGCCCCATCAGGGCGACGACGCTCTTGGCATTCGCGCTGCGGTCGCGGCAGTGGATGGTGACGGTTCCGGGATAGGCCTTGGTGGCGGCGACCAGGGCGGCGGCCGGCCGGGCATGCAGCCCGTTGGCGATGGGCAGGACAACGCTGCGCTCGCCGGTCTCGTCCGAGTCGGGAGTGGCGGGGGGAGCGGCGGCATCGGCGCCGCTGCCGCCATGGACGGTCATCGCCGGCTCGCCGACGGCGATCTCGCGGTTGACGGACTGGCCGTCGACGGTGAAGCCGTCATTCACGACGACCATCATGCTGACCAGGCTCTGCGCCCGGCTTCCCACCAGATCCATGTCGAAGCCGATCAGGAGATCGCCGGTCTTCACCGCCTGCCCGTCGCGGACATGGGCGGTGAAGCCGTCGCCGTTCAGCCCGACGGTGTCGACGCCCAGGTGCAGCAGCACCTCCGCCCCGCTGGCGGCCTGCAGGGTGCAGGCATGGCGCGCGCGGTGAACCGACAGCACGACGCCGTCGCAGGGGCTGCGCAACTCGTTTACGGTCGGGTCGATGGCCATGCCGGTCCCGACGAGCCCTTGGGCGAAGGCGGGGTCGGGAACTTCGGCCAGCGGCATGGCCCATCCGGCCAGCGGTGCTGCAAGCGTGATCGCGGTCATGATTGGTTGGTCCTCATTCTTAACGCATCGACCCCGGCGGGCGCCTTCGCGTCGGACGGCTGCGATCCTGGCACGTTAGCCGGATCGTTTGTATGCGCGCAGACGCCGCATGGCCCAGGCGCAATTCCCGCTATAGAGTATCGAAACTTTCTGTCCGGAAAAGGCGGAAGCCTGCGGCCAATCCGCGCCGGATCATGCGCATCCGGGATAAGCCTCAAGCCTTGCCTGACAAACTATGTCGCCTATGTCGTGAGACCTGATCCCTTTACGGGTTGTATCCCCGTCCGGGGATGACGATCTTGCCGCCGCCGGACAAATTGCGGGAGAGCCGCCATGGCATTGAACCCCTTTGCGTTTCTACAGAAAATCGGCAAATCGCTGATGTTGCCGGTGGCGGTTCTTCCCGTCGCCGGCCTGCTGCTTGGCATCGGTGCGGCGAACTTCGAATGGATGCCGCCGCTGCTGTCGATGCTGATGAAGAATTCGGGCGATGTGATTTTCGGGAACCTCCCGCTGATCTTCGCCATCGGCGTCGCGTTGGGCTATACCGAGAATGACGGTGTGTCGGCCATCGCCGCCACCATCGGCTACATCGTGATGCTGGCCACGCTGGGCGTGATGACCGGTGTCTGGGGGATGGAACCCAAGACCATCATGGGCATCAAGTCCATGGAAACCGGCGTGTTCGGCGGCATCCTGGCCGGCGGTCTTGCGGCGGCGATGTTCAACCGCTTCTACAAGATCGCACTCCCGGCCTATCTCGGCTTCTTCGCCGGCAAGCGTTTCGTGCCGATCATCACCGCGCTGGCCGCCATCGTTCTGGGCGTCGTGCTGTCGGTGATCTGGCCGCCGATCCAGGGCGGCATCAACAGCTTCTCGCACTGGGCGGCGGTGAACGACCCGCGTCTGGCGGCGACCATCTACGGCTTCGTCGAACGCCTGCTGATCCCCTTCGGCCTGCACCACATCTGGAACGTGCCCTTCTTCTTCGAGATCGGATCCTTCCAGAATGCGGCGGGACAGGTGGTCCATGGCGACATCGCCCGCTATTTCGCCGGCGACCCCACCGCCGGCATCCTGTCCGGCGCCTTCCTGTTCAAGATGTTCGGCCTGCCGGCCGCGGCCATCGCCATGTGGCATGCCGCCAAGCCGGAGAACCGGGTCCGTGTCGGCGGCATCATGATCTCCGCCGCGCTCACCTCCTTCCTGACCGGCATCACGGAACCGATCGAATTCTCGTTCCTGTTCCTGGCGCCGGTGCTGTACCTGATCCACGCCGTGCTGGCGGCGACCTCGCAGTTCATCATGAACTCGCTGGGCGCCCATATGGGCTTCACCTTCTCCCAGGGCGGCATCGACTTCGTGCTGTTCAACGTACTCAGCCCCTATTCGCAGAAATGGTGGCTGGTGCTGATCCTGGGGCCGGCCTATGCGGCGATCTACTACGTCGTGTTCCGCTACACCATCCAGGCGCTGAACCTGAAGACCCCCGGTCGCGAGGATGCGACGGAGGGCGGCGCCATGTCCGCCACCGGCAGCGAGCGGGCGCGCGACCTCGTGCTGGCCTTCGGCGGGCGCGGAAACATCGCCAACCTGGACGCCTGCATCACCCGCCTGCGCGTGGTGGTCCGGGACCCGGCCCGCGTCGACGAGGGCAAGCTGCGCAGCATGGGGGCCTCCGGCATCCTGCGGGTGCGCGACAGCGTGCAGGCGGTGTTCGGCACCCTGTCGGAGAACCTGAAGACCGAGATGCAGGAGTATCTGCGCTCCGCCGGCGCGGAAGCCGACGGTCCGGCCGCCGTTGCGGTGCCTGTCCCCGTCAAGCCGGTCTCTGCTCCGGCCGCAGCGGGGGCACCGCTGCCGACCGACCGCGCCGCCCGAATCGCCGAGGCGCTGGGCGGGGTCGGCAACATCAAGACGCTTGCCGCCTTCGCCACCACCCGTCTGCGGATCGAACTGGCCGATGCCGGAAAGGCGAGCGCAGACGCGCTGAAGGGTGCCGGCGTGCGTGCGGTGATGGAGATGCCACCCAACGGCCTCGACCTTATCGTCGGCAACGACGCCGACGCACTCGCCGGGGCGCTGACCGGCCTGCTGCCGGGTGGGCGTCGCGCCGCCGAGTAGCGCGCATTCCGTTTGGTATTCGACTGGTTTTATCATGCGGCGCGGCCCTTCCAGGTTGCGCCGCTTTTCTTTTGCGTGGTGAGTGCAGGGTTGCGATGCGATTCCACCAATGGACGCTGGCCTCCGGCGCAAGAAGGTCTTACATTGGTATCTATACCAGTCAATCGCGAGCGCCGCCATGACAGAGCAGAAGCCGCCCCGAAATCTTCCCCTGATGGCCACCGAAGCCGCAGAGGCGCCCGCCGCGGTGGCCCGGCAGATCGAGCGTTGCGGCGCCGGCTTCGCCGAATTGGGGGAGCAGCTGCGCCGCAATCCGCCTCGCTTCGTCGTCACCTGCGCGCGCGGCAGTTCCGACCATGCGTCGGCCTACGGCAAATACCTGATCGAAACGCGCATGGGCCGGGCGGTGGCCTCCATCGGGCCGTCCATTGCCTCGGTCTATGGCGGGCGGCTGAGCCTGGAGGGCGCGCTGTTCGTCGCCGTCTCGCAGTCCGGCCGCAGCCCGGACCTGCTCCGGCTGGTGGAGGCGGCGAAGGCCGGCGGGGCGCTGGTGGTCGGTTTCGTCAATGCGGAGGATTCGCCGCTGGCGGGCCTGTGCGACCATTGCCTGCCGCTGTCGGCCGGGCCGGAGCGCAGCGTCGCCGCGACCAAATCCTGCATCGCCTCGCTCGCCGCCTATCTGCAGCTGGTCGCCCATTGGCAGGACGACCCGGCGCTGAAATCCACCTTGGCCGCCCTGCCGGAGACTCTGGAGGCGGCGAAGACGCTGGACTGGAAGCCGGCGCTGATGCCGCTGGCCGGCGCACGGAACCTCTATGTGCTGGGGCGCGGGGTCGGCTTCGGAGCGGCGCTGGAGATGGCGCTGAAGTTCAAGGAGACCTGCCGCCTGCATGCGGAAGCCTTCAGCGCGGCGGAGGTCGTCCACGGGCCGCTGGCGCTGGTCGGTCCCGGATTCCCCGTGCTGGCCCTGACCCAGGCCGACGCGGCGGAACCGCACACCCGCGCGGTGGTGGAGCGCATCGTCGGGCTGGGGGCCGCCGTTGCCACGACGGAAAGCGGCCTTGCCGGCACCACGCTGCTGCCGAGCTTGCCGGATCTGGCGCCGGAAGCCGCGCCGTTGGCGGCGTTGCAGAGCTTCTACGGCGCGGTCTATGAACTGGCGCTGGCCCGCGGCATCGATCCCGACAGCCCGCCCAACCTCGCCAAAGTGACGAAGACCGTCTGATGCGACATCTCCTGACCGGCGCCCGGATTTTCACGGGCGAGACCATCCTCGACGGCCGCAGCCTGCTGGTTGGGGATGGCCGCATCCTCGACATCGTCGCCCCCGGCCGCACACCGCCGGACGCCGACCGGACGGTGGCGCTGGAGGAGGGCGACCTGCTGGCTCCCGGCTTCATCGACATCCAGGTCAATGGCGGCGGCGGTGTGCTGTTCAACGAGCAGCCGACGGCGGAGGCGGCGCTCGCCATCGCCGCCGCGCACCGGCGCTTCGGCACCACCGGCCTGCTGCCGACCATCATCACCGACACGCCCGAGTGCCACCGCGCCGCCGCCGAGGCGGCGGTCATCGCGGTGGCGCAACCCGGCAGCGGCGTTCTTGGCATCCATTTCGAAGGCCCCTTCATCAGCCCGCAGCGGGTGGGCGCGCATGATCCGCGTTTCGTCCGCGCGCCGGACGGGACCGACCTGGACTTCATCGGCGGCCTGCCGGGGCGGATGCCGGGCGGGCGGGTGCTGCTGACGCTGGCGCCGGAATGCGTGGAGGATGCCGCCCTGTCGCGGTTGATGGCAGCCGGGGTCATCCTGTCGGTCGGCCACACGATGGCGAGCGCCGAACGGGTGGTGGAGGCCTTCGACCTTGGCGTGCGCGGGGTGACGCACCTCTTCAATGCCATGCCCGGCATCGCCAACCGCCAGCCCGGTCCGGCCGGCGCGGCGTTGGGCGACGGGCGGCCCTGGTGCGGGCTGATCGCCGACGGGCATCACGTCCATCCGTTGATGATGCGGGCGGCTCTGGCCGCCCGGCCGCGCGGACGGATGATGCTGGTGACCGACGCCATGCCGCCGACGGGCACCGACGCCGACAGCTTCGAACTGAACGGCCGCACGATCTACCGGCGGGACGGCCGGCTGGTGCTGGCCGACGGGACGTTGGCGGGGGCCGATCTCGACATGGCGACGGCGGTGCGCAACGCGGGGACGCTGATCGGCCTGCCGCTGGAGGAGTCGCTGCGCATGGCGTCGCTCTATCCGGCGGAGTTCCTGGGGATGGACGGTGAGCGCGGGCGGATCGCGCCGGGCTGGCGGGCGGATCTGGTGCTGCTGCGGCCGGACCTGACGGTGAAGGGCACCTGGGTGGAAGGGGAGNGAAGCGGGGGAGGGTTGGGGAGGGGGCAATCAAAGCCTGGACATCAAGAACCCGTCATCCACCCACCGCCACGATCTCCAACCCATCCTCGTCCACCCGCACCTGCAGCGCCGTCAGATCGGGCAGGCACAGATTATCGCCCAGCTTATGTGCCGGCAGCGTCGTGGTCAGTCCTATCACCAGCGCGCCGGCGGCGTGGCCGGCCTTCAGGCCCGCCGGGGCATCCTCGAACACAACGGTTTCGCGCGGGTCGAAGCCGAGCTTCTCGGCGGCTGTGCGGTAGCCTTCGGGGTGGGGCTTGCCATGGGTGACGTTGTCGGCGCCGATCAGCAGGTCGGGCAGGGGCAGGCCGGCCTGGGCGATCCGCTTGCGCGCCATGTCCTGCGGCGCGGATGTCACCACCGCCCAGCGATGGCGCGGCAGCGATTGCAGAAGCTCCAGGGCGCCGGGAACGGCACGCACGCCTTCGGTGTCATTGGTGTAGCACTCCTCCACCAGACGCACCTCGTTGTCGATGTCGGCACCGGCGGGGGCGAAGCGGCGGACGGTCTCGATGCTGCGGACACCGTGGCAGACGGCCAGGATGGCGTTGGGATCCAGATCGTGCCGGGCAGCCCAGCTGCGCCAGGAGCGTTCCACGGGGCCCGTGGTGTCGATCAGTGTGCCGTCCATGTCGAACAGGATGGCGCGGACACGGAACGGGGTATCAAGGGCAGGCTTCATCGCGCGCTCTCGTGGGGAAATTTCTCATGGGAGGGAATGACCCGCAGGGATCAGGCCAGCGACAGCTCCACGACGAAGTCATAGGCGTCGCCGCGGTAGTGGGAACGGACGAACTCCAGAGGGGTTCCGTTCTCCAGGAAGGTGCGGCGCTCAATGTAAAGGGCGGGGGCGCCGTCGGGAACCCCCAGAAGTGCGGCCTGATCCGCCGGCAGGCGAATGGCAGACAAGCGTTGCAGGGCACGGAAGGGCGGATGGCCCCGCCCGCGCAAGGTCTCGTACAGGGAGCCCTGCACCAGTTCCGGATCGGGCAGGAAGCTGGCGGGCAGGGCGCTGAGTTCGATGGCGAGCGGCGTGCCGTCGGCCAGACGCAGCCGGTGCAGCCGCACCACCTCCGCCCCCGGACGCAACCCCAGCGCCATCGCCTCCTCCGGCGTCGCGGTGCCGGCGGACCGGCCGAGCCAGCGCGAGTCGGGCTTCAGCCCGCGCCCGCCGATATCCTCGGTGAAGCTGGTCAGCGCCGACAGACGCTGTTCCACATGGGGGCTGCGGTTGATGAAGGTGCCGGCCCCCTGGCGTTGGTGCAGCAGCCCTTCCGCGATCAGCTCCCGCAATGCCTTGCGCACGGTGACACGGGAAACGGCGAAGGTTTCCGCCAGTTCGCGCTCGCCGGGCAGGGCGTCCTGGTCGGTCAGCCGCCCCTCGACGATCAGCGCCCGCAGATGCCGCGCCAGCTGCAGATAGAGCGGCAGCGGCAGGGCATCCGACAGGGCGGTCGGGTCGAACGGGGCCGCGGCGGCGGTGGACATCGGCAGCCACTCCAGTGCTTTGGGATGGGTATAATACCACTGAAAGGCCAATGGGCAACAGCCGCCGGGGCCTTTCCTTACAGAGGGAAAGACAAACAATCAGATTGCGATTGCGGACGGCCCGGTTTTTGGTATGCTGCACATACAGTCCAATCTAATACCACCCATGACTGGCGGGCGGTCGGGGATGGGTCGCCCGCCAAGGGCGGCAAGCAGCGCGGGAGCGGCGGGAATGGCGGGCGGCACGGAGGATGCGGCGCACCGGTACAGCCGGCTGGACCTCTGGCCGGCTGGTGAGCTGATGACGGCCCTTTGGGAGGGGCAGACGCGGGCGCTCGCCGCCTGCGCGCCCGCCCTTCCGGCCGTCGCCGCCGCCGTGGAGGCAGCCGCGCACCGGTTGGCCGGCGGTCGGGGGCGGCTGGTCTATGCCGGCGCCGGATCCTCGGCCATGGTGGCGGCGCTGGACGGGCTCGATCTGGGGCCGACCTTCGACTGGCCGGCCGAGCGGCTGGTCCTGCTGATCGCGGGCGGGCTCGACCTGTCGCGCGGGCTGACCGGCGCAGCGGAGGATGACGAGGCGTCCGGCCGCGCTGAAGCGGCCCGCGTCGGCATCGCCGCGGATGATGTGGTCGTCGGCCTGTCGGCCAGCGGGGCCAGCGCCTACACAGTCGGCGTTCTCCGCGCCGCGCGGGAGGCGGGAGCCCTGACCATGGGGATCGCCAGCAGCGCCGGGTCCCCGCTCTTGGAGGCCGTCGAACATCCCATTCTGACCCTGACCGGGCCGGAGGTGATCGCCGGTTCCACCCGCCTTGGCGCCGGCACCGCGCAGAAGGTGGTGCTGAACCTGTTCTCGACCGGCGTGATGACCGCGCTCGGCAATGTCTACGACAACCTGATGGTCAATGTCCGGCCGGAGAACGCCAAGCTCCGCCGCCGCTGCGCCGCAATGGTCGCGCGCATCGCCGGGGTGGACGAGGCGTCGGCCGGGGCGGCGCTGGAGCGGCATGGCGACGTCCGCCGTGCCGTGCTGGGGCTTGCCGGCTTGGACGGTCCCGACATCGACCGCCTGCTGATCGAGACCGGCGGCAACCTGCGCCGGGCGATGGAACGCGCCGCCGGGCTCCGCTCCGTCGCCTGATACCCGAAATCCAATCCTGATGCCTGGCCCGGTGAGGCCCGGCCTGTTGTAGGGGAGACGTCCGAATGTCTGCTGATCGTTTTTCGGGCGACCGTTTTTCGGGCGTCCAGAGGCTCGGGCGGGCGTTGATGCTGCCGATCGCTGTGCTGCCCATCGCCGGGCTGCTGCTGCGCATTGGCCAGCCCGACCTGCTGAACATCGCCTTCATCGCCGCGGCGGGCGACGCCGTCTTCTCCAACCTGGGCGTCCTGTTCGCCGTCGGCATCGCCATCGGCTTCGCCCGCGAGAATCATGGTGCGGCCGGGTTGGCCGGTGCGGTGGGCTATTTCGTGGCGGTGAAGGGCGCCGTCGTGCTCAGCGGCGTGGCGCCTGAGCTGGTGGCGAAGATGTCCAGCCGCATCAGCATTCCGGTCGGCATCCTGATCGGCATCATCGCCGGCCAGCTCTATAACCGGTACAAGGACATCAAGCTGCCGGACTATCTCGCCTTCTTCGGCGGCCGGCGCTTCGTGCCCATCGTCACCGGTCTGGCGGCGCTGGGGATCGCGGTGATCTTCGGCTATGGCTGGCCCATCGTCGATGCCGGATTGAGCGCACTGACCACCGGCGTGCTGGGGCTGGGCAAGCTGGGGCTGTTCCTCTACGGCGTGTTGAACCGGGTGCTGATCATCACCGGCCTGCACCACATCATCAACAACATCGCCTGGTTCCTGCTGGGCGATTACCAGGGCGTCACCGGCGACCTCAACCGCTTCTTCAAGGGCGATCCCGCGGCCGGCGCCTTCATGGCCGGCTTCTTCCCGGTGATGATGTTCGGCCTGCCCGCCGCCTGCCTCGCCATGTACCACACGGCCAAGCCGGAGAACCGCGCGGCGGTCGGCGGCGTGCTGCTGTCGATGGCGCTGACCGCCTTCCTGACCGGCGTGACGGAACCGGTGGAATTCGCCTTCATGTTCCTGGCGCCTGTGCTGTTCGCCGTCCATGCCGTGCTGACCGGCCTTTCGATGGTGCTGATGGATGTGCTGAACGTGAAGCTGGGCTTCGGCTTCTCGGCGGGCCTGTTCGACTATGTGCTGAATTACGGCAAGGCGACCAACCCCATCCTGCTTCTGCCGGTGGGTGCTGCCTATTTTGTGATCTATTACACGCTGTTCCGCTTCGTCATCCGGCGCTTCGACCTGAAGACGCTGGGCCGCGACGATGTCGCCATCCCCGCCGGGCAGGCGGCGACGCCTGTGGCGGCCGGGCCTGCGCCGGCATCCGCGGCGGCGAGCGACCGGGCCGGCGCCTATGTCGCGGCATTGGGCGGGGCTGGCAATCTGCGCTCCGTCGAGGCCTGCACGACCCGCCTGCGCCTGGCCGTCGCCGATGCCGCGCGCATCGACGAGTCCGAACTGAAGCGGCTGGGTGCCCGCGGCGTGGTGAAGCCGTCGGCCAACTCCGTCCAGGTGATCGTCGGCCCAATCGCCGACCAGTTGGCCGGTGAGATCCAGGACACGCTGAACCTGTCGGCCGGCATGCGGGTCTGACCCCTCAAGAAACGCGAAGAGCCCCGGCCTCGTCGGAGGCCGGGGCTCTTCGCGTTTTAAGGGGCCCTGTCGCGTCAGACCGCTTCCGTCTCTTCGGCGAAGATCGCCTTCAGGTCGATGCGGGTCTCCGTCTTGGTCTCCAGATCCAACTGGCGCTCGACCTCGTCGAGATGCTCGATCATCAGCGTCGTCGCCTCGCCGGGACGGTTGCCGATCAGGGCGGCGATCAGGCGGCGATGATCGTCGGCCGAGCAGGTGTGAGACGACCGCCGCTCGAAGGCGGCGATGGCGAGGCTGGAGCGGTCGATCAGGTCGGCCAGGATCCCCGTCAGCGTCGCGTTGCCGGCAAATTCCGCCAGAAGCAGGTGGAACTGGCCGGACAGCCGGATCATCGCCTTGCGGTCGGCCGCGCGTTCCGCCGCATCCTCCAGCGCGCCATGGCCGCGCAGCTTCTCCAGCACATCGTCGGGCAAGGGGCGCGGCATCCGCTCCAGCCGGTCCATGATCGCGCGTTCGATCACCCGGCGGGCCTCGAACACCTCGCGCGCCTCCTTCGGCGTCGGCTTGGCGACGAAGGCGCCGCGGTTGGGGATCAGCGTCACCACGCGCCGTTGCGCCAGCAGAAGCAGGACCTTGCGCACCCGTTCCCGGCTGACTCCGAAGGCTTCCGCCAGACTTTCCTCGGTCAGCTTGGTGCCGGGCGGCAGGCGGCGGTCGGCGATCGCCTCGCCGATGCTGCGGACGATGCGGGATTCGGCGCTGGCGCGGGCACCGGTGCGGGCGCGGGGCGTGCGGCGGGCTGGCTTGGCGGGCGCGGCGGTCGTCATGGGCTGGCAGGGTGCTTTTAACGGTGTGCGGGAAGCATGCTGCATATTGTGCACAAACCGGGCCAGCGAGGAAACAGCAATCGCCGGAGTGGTGCGGCGGCGACCTCCCGAAGCAGAGCTGCCCAAAATGACGTCACGGCGCCGAAACCCTGCACAATTGCCGATCCGTTGCGCAACAGAACATCGGAAAAGCGGTTGATTTCCAGGATTCCGCCGCTGGCACGCGACATGCACAAGGCGAACCGGTCACAAACGACCGCGCAAATTGTGCACAATGTTGGAGGCCATCCGATGACGGCGGGTTCGACGGTCGAACTGGTGAAGCTGCGCAAGGCCTATGGCGCGACCGTGGCGGTGGACGGCATCGATCTGCGGATCGCTGCCGGCTCCTACTGCTGCCTGCTGGGGCCGAGCGGGTGCGGCAAGACCTCCACCCTGCGGATGATCGCCGGGCATGAGGACATCACCGACGGCGACCTGCTGATCGGCGACAGCGTGGTCAACGACGACCCGCCGGCCAAGCGCGGCACGGCGATGATGTTCCAGAGCTACGCCCTGTTCCCGCATCTGGACTGCACCGACAATGTCGCCTTCAGCCTGAAGATGAAGGGGGAGGGCAAGGAGGAGCGGCGCCGCCGGGCGCGCGAGATGCTCGACCTCGTCGACATGGGCAGATATGCCGGCCGCCTGCCGTCGCAGCTGTCGGGCGGACAGCAGCAGCGCGTGGCGCTGGCCCGCGCGCTGATCACCCGGCCGGGCGTGCTTCTGCTGGATGAGCCGCTGTCGGCGCTCGACCCCTTCCTGCGCGTGCGCATGCGCGAGGAACTGAAGCGCCTGCACCGCGACATCGGCATCACCTTCATCCACGTCACCCACAGCCAGACGGAAGCGATGGCGCTGGCCGACCTCGCCGTGGTGATGAACCAGGGCCGCATCGAACAGGCCGGGCCGCCGCGCGAGCTGTTCAACCGGCCGCGCACCGCCTTCGTCGCCCGCTTCATCGGCGGACACAACGTCATCGATGCCGGTGCAATTGGGGGCGGTGTGGTCGGCGATGCCGGCCGCTGCGCCGTGCGGGCCGACCGCATCCTGCTGGGCGGTGCCGAGCTGCCGACCGAAATCCAGGTGGAGGGCACGGTGCGCTCGCTGGAGTATCACGGCGCTTCCGTCCATCTCAGCCTCGACATTCCCGGCGCGGACGAATTCGCCGTCGTGCTGGAGGAGGCCCGCTATTTCGACGCGCCGGTCGGCGTGGGCGACCGTGTGCGCGCCGGCTGGAGCCGGCGGGACGTCCACCCGCTGGCGTCCTGACTCGCCTTTCAAAAGCGCTACCCAAAAAACAACACGACGAACAGACTGGAGGCTCAGCGATGACCGACACCCGTACACCTTCGAAGCTCTCCACCGGCGTCAGCCGCCGCACCCTGCTGAAGGGCACCGCCGCCGTGGCCGGCGCTGCCGTCGGCTCGGGCGCCATCACCGGCTTTCCGACCATCTGGGCGCAGAACATCAAGAACGTCACGCTGCGCCAGTTCGGCACCGGCGTGTCGAACCTGAACGCCGTCGCCGACAAGGTGAAGGAGGATCTGGGCTTCACCCTCCAGATGACGGCGCTGGATTCGGACGCGGTGACCCAGCGTGCCGTGACCCAGCCGAAATCCTACGACATCGCCGACATCGAATATTGGATCTGCAAGAAGGTGTTCCCGGCGGGCGTCATGCAGCCGATGGACGTGAAGAAGATCAAGAACTTCGACAAGATCGTCCCGATCTTCGTCACCGGCAAGCTGACGCCGGACAGCGCCATTGCCCAGGGCACCGCCCCCCACACCGTCGGCTTCGTCGAGGGCAAGGACAGCACCAAGTTCGCCAAGGCGCAGACCGAATGGATGACGCTGATCCCGACCATCTACAACGCCGACACGCTGGGCATACGCCCCGATCTGGTCGGCCGGCCGATCTCCAGCTGGAAGGATTTGCTCGACCCTGCCTTCAAGGGCAAGGCGTCGCTGCTGAACATCCCGTCCATCGGCATCATGGACGCCGCCATGGTCTGCGAGGCGATGGGCGAGGTCAAATACGGCGACAAGGGCAACATGACCAAGGAGGAGATCGACAAGACCCTCAAGATCATGACCGACGCCAAGAAGGCCGGCCAGTTCCGCGCCTTCTGGAAGACCTTCGACGAGAGCGTCAACCTGATGTCGTCGGGCGAGGTCATCATCCAGTCGATGTGGTCGCCGGCCGTCGCCGCCGTCCGCGCCAAGGGCATCCAGTGTGTCTACCAGCCGCTGAAGGAGGGCTATCGCGCCTGGGGCGGCGGTCTCGGCATCGCCAAGCATCTGAGCGGGCTGGAGCTGGAGGCGGCCTATGAATACATCAACTGGTATCTGTCGGGCTGGGTCGGCGCCTATCTGAACCGCCAGGGCTATTATTCGGCCGTGCTCGACACCGCCAAGCAGCACATGACGCCGGAGGAATGGGCCTTCTGGATGGAGGGCCAGCCGGCCAAGGCCGACATCCTCAGCCCCGAAGGCAAGGTGATGGAAAAGGCCGGCGCGGTGCGCGACGGCGGCTCGTTCCAGGACCGCATGGGCCGCGTCGCCTGCTGGAACGCGGTGATGGACGAGGACCGCTACATGGTCCGCAAGTNACCCGCGAAGCGGGAGGGAGGGGGCACAGCACTGATCCAACCTTCAACCCGCAGGACCCCGCCGATGACCCTGACCGCCGAAACGTCCCGACCGTCCGTCACGGCCGCCGCCGGCAGGGCGCGGCGTCCCCGTCCGCTGCCACGCATCGCTCCGTATCTTCAGGCCGCGCCGCTGACCGTCGCGCTGCTGCTGTTCCTGTTGGTTCCGATCCTGACCATCGTCGCGGTCAGCTTCTGGGATTACGACAGCGTGCGCATCTACCCGGACTTCGTGCTGACCAACTATACCGAGCTGCTGACCTCGCCGGTCACCTGGAAGACCTATCTGAACACGCTGAAATATGCGGCGCTGACCTGGGCGATCACGCTCGGCATCGGTTTCACGGTGGCCTATTTCCTGGCCTTCCATGTGCGCTCGACCACATGGCAGATGGTGCTGTTCCTGGTCTGCACCATCCCGTTCTGGACCTCGAACATCATCCGCATGATCTCGTGGATTCCGTTCCTGGGGCGCAACGGGCTGCTGAATTCCGGCCTGATCTCCGCCGGGATCATCGACCAGCCGCTGGAGTTCCTGCTGTTCTCCGACTTCTCGGTCGTGCTGGCCTTCGTCCACCTCTATGCGCTGTTCATGGTGGTGCCGATCTTCAATTCGATGATGCGCATCGACCGTGCGCTGATCGAGGCGGCGCGCGACGGCGGCGCCAGCGCGGCGCAGACCTTGTGGAACGTCATCCTGCCGCTGACCAAGCCCGGCATCGCCATCGGCTCCATCTTCGTCGTCACGCTGGTGATGGGGGATTTCATCACCGTGCGGTTGATGAGCGGCGGGCAGAGCGCCTCCATCGGGCTGATGATCGCCAACGAGATCTCGCTGCTGCAATACCCGGCCGCCGCCGCCAACGCCGTGGTTCTGCTGGCCGTCGTCCTGATCATGGTGGTGGCGATGCTGCGCGTCGTCGACATCCGCAAGGAGCTGTGAGAGATGAACACCTCCCGCCGCGGCCTGTCCTTCTATCTGCTGGGCGCCTTCTTCGCACTGTTCGTGCTGTTCCTCTACGGCCCGACCGCGACCATCCTGATCCTGTCCTTCCAGGGGCCGGAGGGCGGGCTGACCTTCCCGATGAACGGCGTCTCGCTGCACTGGTTCCGCAACCTGTTCGAACAGCAGGCGGTGGGCGATTTCGGCGGATCCTTCCGCCGCTCCATCGCGCTGGGGCTGATGGTGATGGTGCTGACCGTGCTGTTCTCGGTGCTGGCCGGCTTCGCCTTCCGCCGCCGTTTCCGGGGCAGCGGGGCGCTGTTCTATCTCGCCGTCGCCAGCCTGATCGTGCCGTCGATCCTGGTCAGCCTGGGCATCGGACTGTTCTTCAACATCCTGGGGCTGGAGCCGGCCTGGTACAGCTCGGCGCTGGGCGCGCATCTGACCTGGACGCTGCCCTTCGGGTTGCTGATCGTCTTCGCCATCTTCAACCGCTTCAACCCGGCCTATGAGGAGGCGGCGCGCGACCTCGGCGCCACGCCCTGGCAGACGGTGCGCCATGTCGTGCTGCCGATCCTGCTGCCCAGCCTGATCGGCGTCGGCCTGTTCGGCTTCACCCTGTCCTATGACGAGTTCGCCCGCACGCTGATGACCGCCGGCAGCTTCAACACGCTGCCGCTGGAGATCTACGGCATGACCACCAACGTCACCACGCCGGTGCTCTATGCGCTGGGATCGCTGACGACGGTCTTCTCCTTCAGCGTGATCGGCCTGGCCCTGCTGGGTCTGATCCTGCTGCGCCGCCACCGCCTGCGCCGAAGCGGCATTTGAGGAACCCCATCGCCATGCGCATCCTGGTCGTCAACCCAAACAGCACCGCCTCCATGACCGGGCGGATCGGCGCCGCGGCCAGCAAGGTCGCCGCACCCGGCACCGAGATCGTCGCGACCAACCCGCCGACCGGACCCGCCAGCATCGAGGGCTATTATGACGAGGCTCTGGCCGTCCCCGGCCTGCTGGCGGAGATCGACCGGCACCAGCGCGGCGGCGGCATCGCCGGCACTGTGATCGCCTGTTTCGACGATGTCGGGCTGGATGCCGCGCGCAGCCTCGCCACCGCACCGGTGATCGGCATCTGCGAGGCGGCGATGCAGACCGCTGCGCTGCTCGGCGGGCGGTTCAGCGTGGTGACGACGCTGCCCCGCTCGATCCCGGCTTTGGAGCGGTTGGCCCAGCGTTACGGCATGGCCGGCCGCTGCACCATCCGCGCGGCGGGTGTGCCCGTCCTGGCGCTGGAGGACCCGGCCTCCGGCGCCGTCGAGCGCGTGCGCGCCGAAATCCGCCGGGCCATGGAGCAGGACGGCGCCGAGACCATCGTGCTGGGCTGCGCCGGCATGGCCGATCTCGCCCGCGCGCTGAGCGAGGAGATGGGCCTGCCGGTGATCGACGGCGTCACCGCCGCCGTGAAGCTGGTGGAGGGGTTGGCGGCGCTCGGCCTGCGCACCAGCAAGGCCGGCGGTTATGCGCCGCCGCTGCCCAAGACGCGGTGACGCTTCCGCCATTTCATAGCCTTTTTCGTCAAACCCGCGGCGGATCGGGGCACTCCAGCGTCGGAATCGCCGGCAGCGCCCCATGTCCGGCTGTTGGGCCGCCGCTCAGGTCATCCAGCATCCGCCGGGCCGCGTCCGCGCATTGGCTGCGCAGTTCGGGCACGGCGGTCATTTCCCAGAAGGGTGCCTTGGCGACCGGGCCGAAGGCCAGCAGGCGCGGCGCCGGGGTGCCGTCGGCGGCGATCACCGCACCGCCGTCCGTCACGTCCAGCCCCAGCCGCAGCGGGTCCGGCCGCGCGAGGCCGCGGTCGAGCAGCGAGCGCACCAGCGGATGACGGATGCGGGTATAGTCGCAGTTGGTGCCGGTGGCGTTGATCAGCGCACCCGCCGTCAACACCCGCACGGCTCCACCGCCGCGTTCGACGATGTGCAGATCCAGCCCGCCGCCGGTCAGTGCCGCGTCCTTCAGCCGGCCCGGCAGGATGGTCAACTGGCGGTCGGAGTGGGCGGCGGCGATGCGGTCGGCCACCTGGGGGGCCATGCGGTGGCGGTGCACCTCCCAGAAGGGGCGGGCGTGGCGCAGGAAGCGGCGGCGCTCCTCCATCGGCAGATGCGACCAGATGCGGTGATGGTGCGGACGCAACGCGTCGAAGGCCGACCGCCAGTCATAGCCTGCCGCCGCCGCCCGGCGCGCATCGGCCTTCAGCGCGATCAGCACGTCCAGCACCGTGCTTGGCAGCACGTCGGGATGCAGGAAGGAGCTGTAGGGCCGCGTCTCCTCATGGCGCAGCGGCAGCAGGCCGCGGCGCGACACTGCGGTGATCGGTCCGCGATGCCCCTGATCCAGCAGCGACAGCACCGTGTCCACCATGGTCAGGCCGGTGCCGAGAATGGCGACGGCGGCGTCACGGTCGATGCGGCCGATGGCGGCGGCATCCCACGGGTCGCCGATGAAGCGGTCGGACGCGAAGGCCTCCGCCGCGGTCGCCGAGGCGAGACAGGGCGCCGATGGCGGGAAGTTGCCGATGCAGAGGGCGGCCGTGTCTGCGCTGACCACGCGGCCGTCGCCGAGGCGCACATGCACGGCGCGTCTGCCGTCGGCCGGATGCTCGGTGCGGACGTCCACCGCCTCGCCGCGGATCAGGTTGAGGCGCGCATGGGCGGGAGCCTCCGCCTGCGCCTCCGCAAGAACGTCCTGGATGTAGGTGCCGTACAGGGCGCGCGACACGAAGGCATGGCCGCTCGGCGGTACCGGCTGTTCCGCTGTCGGTCCCTCCGCCCGGCTCCATAGCCAGCGCAGGAAATGGCGCGGGTCGTCCGGATAGGCGCTCATGTTATAGGCGCGGACGTTCAGCACATGGGCGCCGTTGGGGGTGGAGTAGGCGACGCCGGTTCCCGGTCTGCTGCCATATTCGATCAGATGGACCACCAGAGGCGCCCGTGCGCCGCGCAACAGGTGGGCCGCCAGCAGGCTGCCGGTGAACCCCGCGCCGATGACGGCGATGTGGCGCTCGATCGGTCCCAGGGGAGTGCCGCCGGGCGGATGGAGGTGAGGCGTTGCAGGCATCGGAGTCCGTCCTTCCGTGAGTCATTCCGGAAAAGGCCGGCCGTTGGCGATCAAGTCCCCTGGCTTCGGAACTGCAATGGCCGTGCTGGGGGGCGGGCACTCGCGTCGGCCGTGTGTCTGCTCGGTCCGCTTCGTTCTCTCCTGCTTATCACAGGCATTCTGCACGCGCCATCGGCCGAACGGCAAATACCCTGACAAAAGTAGAGATCAGGATGATTCCACAAGAAAAAATGCATAAATGGGAAAGGTGTTGTCGATTGCGAGCGGCGCCCGCATCTCACGCCACTGCCCGTTCCCTGGTCCGCATGATCCCGGTCGCCAAGCCGGCGCCGATGTGGCACATGCGATGGGACGTCCCGCTATCGTCCGGTCCGCCCCATGACCTGCCAGGAATCCGCCATGCCCCTGCCCGCCGCCCCCCGTCCGTCCGCGTCCGACCGGCTTGAGGCGGCGCTTGCCCGCATCGCCGACCCGGAGCGGCAGGGCGCGCTGGTCTTCACCGAACTCTATGCCGACGAGGCACGGGAGGCCGCCGCCGCCAGCGACCGCCGGGCGGCGGCGGGCCGGCCGCTGGGGCCGCTCGACGGCCGGATCGTCTCGGTCAAGGCGCTGTTCGACGTGGCGGGGGACACCACCGCCGCAGGCTCCGCCATCCTGCGCGGCCGGCCCGCCGCCCGGCGGGATGCGCGCGCCGTGGCGCGGCTGCGTGCCGCCGGTGCCGTGATCGTCGGGCGCACCCACATGACGGAATTCGCCTTCTCCGCCGTCGGCATCAATCCCCATTACGGCAACCCCGGCAATCCGCGCGACCGGTCGCGGGTGCCGGGTGGGTCCTCCTCCGGTGCGGCGATCTCGGTGGTGGACGGCATGGCGGAGATCGCGCTCGGCAGCGACACCGGCGGTTCGCTGCGCATTCCCGCGGCGCTGTCCGGCGCGGTGGGGTTCAAGCCGACCTCCGGCCGCCTGTCGGCCGAGGGCGCCTTCCCGCTGTCGGCCTCGCTGGATGTGATCGGCCCCATCGCCGCGACCGTCGCGGACGCGGCCTTGCTCGATTCGATTCTGGGCGATGGCGATCCCGCGTCGTTCAGCCCGCTGCCGGTTGCCGGCCAGTCCTTCCTGGTGCCGCGGTGGCGGCTGTTCGACGGGATCGAGCCGGCGGTCGCAGCGGCGTTCGAGGCGGCGCTTGACCGCCTGCGGGCCGCCGGTGCCCAGATCATCGAAAGCTCCATCGACGCCGAACTGGACGCCCTGGCCGATCTGGACCGCATCGGCGTCTTCACCGCCATCGAGCTTGCGGCGACGCTGGCGGAACTCGGCATCACGGCGCTCGACGGCATCGATCCCAAGACCCGCGCCCGCATCGAGGCCGGCGGCCGGACGCCCGCCGCCGATTACGTCCGCATGCAGCGCCGCCGCTCCGACCTGATCCGCCTGATGGATGAGCGGCTGGCCCGGCACCCCGTCCTGCTGCTGCCCACCGTTCCGCTGACCGCCCCCGCCATCGCCGATGTGCTGGAGGATGCCGCCTTCCATCGGGTCAATCTGCTGCTGCTGCGCAACACCCGCATCGCCAATCTGTTCGACCTGCCGGCGATCTCGCTGCCGGTTCCGTCGGCCGGGCTTCCGGTCGGGCTGATGGCGATGGGCCGCCGGGGCAGCGACCGCAGCCTGCTGGGCATCGCCGCCGGGCTGGAGGCCGTCTTGGCGGCCTGAGCCTCGGTTGCTCCGCGCTTCTGTCCTTCAGGCGACCGGGGAGCGCCAGAGCCAGACCAGCCCCGCAACCGCGCCGGCCACGAGAAGCAGCAGCACCAGGACGATGGCGAAGGCGGTGCGGCGGTCCTTCGCCTCGCGCTGCTCCGCCTCGCGCCGCTTCTTCAGCAGATATTGCTGTTCGGGGCTGAGGAAACGTCCGGCGGCGGCATCGGGCGTTGCGGCGAAGCTCGGCCTGCGCCCCTTGGTGGCGGTCTGAGCCGTGGTCCTGGCTGCCGTTCCCCTCACCGCGGTGGTGAGGCCGCCGGGCGACGGCCGTCCCGTGTTCATCATGTCCGCCGCCGTTCCGCGGGCGGCCGTCACCTGCCTGCCCTTGCGCTTGCGCGGTAGCTTGCGCCGTCTGGTCGCCATTCCCGTCCCCTCGCTGTCCGTCCCTGGAGTCGCGGCGGGGAGCATACCCGTCCCGGCCGTCCGGCGCAGCCGATCACAAGAGGATCTGCGGAAAGTTACATAGGACGGCCCGCATGCCGTCATCCGGCCCGGCTTCACTCCCTGCGGCGAACCGGCGCACACCCGCAAGCGGTTCTGGAACCAAGATGCATACTAGTATACCAATTTATGACCCGTTCCGCTTCGGGCGGGCATGACAGCAATCGATTGGGAGGGTCACCATGCTCAGGAACGACGACGACCATCAGCTGGTGGCGAAGGCGGTGGCTGCGCTGCGCGATGCCATGCTGGCCGGCGATGGCGCCACGCTGCAGGCGATGACGATGGACCAGCTGACCTACGGCCATTCCAACAGCAGGTTGGAAGACAAGGCGGACTTCGTCGGCAGCCTGGACGGCAAGAACGCCTTCAAGGCGCTGGACCTCAGCGACCATGCGATCCAGGTGGTCGGCGACGTCGCCATTGCCCGCCACACCTTCGATTGCGTCAACAATCTGGCGGACGGCACGACCAGCACCGCCCACATCAAGGTGCTGCAGGTCTGGACGAAAGCCGACGGCGCTTGGAAGCTGCTGGCACGTCAGGCTTCGCCGCTGCCGGCCTGAGCGGATCGGCGCCTTGCTCAGAAATCCAGCAGGGCGTTGTCGATCACCTCCTTCATGACGAAGAAGGTCCGCGTCTGCCGCACGCCGGGCAGGGCGATCAGCTGGTGCCCGTGCAGCTCGTTGAAGTCGGCGATGTCGCTGACGCGGATCTTCAGGAAAAAGTCGAAGTCGCCGGCGACCAGATGGCAGTCCAGCACGAAGGGCAGCTTGCGGATCGCCTTTTCGAAATCGCCGAAGCTTTCCGGTGTCGAGCGGTCCAGCACCACCCCGACGATCACCAGCGTTCCGCGGTCCACCTTCGCTGGCGCGATTTCCGCCCGCACGGACCGGATGTAGCCGTCCTCGAACAGGCGTTGCGTGCGCCGGTGGCAGGTCGCCGGGCTGACATGGACCGCGGCGGCGACATCCGCGTTGGTCATCCGGCCATCTCTTTGAAGATGCTGCAGAATCCGACGATCCACCGCGTCCAGCTTTTCAACCATGAGAGAGTCTTCCGTTTATCAGCCTAAATTGAGGCTATTCGTCTCGCAGAAGGCCGGCAATAGCCGAATAGCGGCGAATTTCTGGCCGAACTATGGAAGCACCTTTCAAAAAGGTGGTGATACCGTGTGCTCCACCTCACCATTGGAGCATGCCACGATGCGCCTCGACCGTTTCGAACGCTATCCGCTCACCTTCGGCCCGACTCCGATCGAGCATCTGCCGCGCCTGACCGCCGCGCTGGGCGGCAAGGTCGAGATTTACGCCAAGCGTGACGATTGCAATTCCGGTCTCGCCATGGGCGGCAACAAGCTGCGCAAGCTGGAATACATCGTCCCGGACGCCATCGCGTCGGGCGCGGACACACTGGTGTCCATCGGCGGCGTGCAGTCCAACCACACCCGCATGGTGGCGGCGACGGCGGCGAAGATCGGCATGAAATGCGTCGTGGTGCAGGAAAGCTGGGTCCCGCACGAGGATGCCGTCTATGACCGTGTCGGCAACATCCTGCTGACCCGCCTGATGGGGGCGGACAGCCGCATCGTTCCGGACGGCTTCGACATCGGCATCCGCAAGAGCTGGGAAGAGGCGATCCAGTCGGTCAAGGATGCCGGCGGCAAGCCCTATGGCATTCCGGCCGGCGCCTCGGTCCACAAATATGGCGGGCTCGGCTATGTCGGCTTCGCCGAGGAAGTGCGCAAGCAGGAGGCCGAACTCGGCTTCAAGTTCGACTACATCGTCGTCTGCGTGGTGACCGGCTCGACCCAGGCCGGCATGATCGTCGGCTTCGCCGCCGACGGCCGGGGCGACCGCGTGATCGGAATCGACGCCTCCGGCACGCCGGAACAGACCCGCAGCCAGGTCCGCCAGATCGTCGACAGCACGGCCGAACTGGTCGAACTCGGCCGCGAGGTCCGCGACGACGAGATCGTCATCCTGGAAGACTACGCCTATCCCGCCTATGGCGTGCCGAGCGCCGAGACCAACGAGGCCATCCGCCTCGCCGCCCGCACCGAGGCGATGATCACCGACCCGGTGTATGAGGGCAAGTCGATGCAGGGCATGATCGACCTCGTCAGGAAGGGCTGGTTCCCGGAGGGCTCCAAGGTGCTCTACGCCCATCTCGGCGGCGCACCGGCGATCAACGGCTACAGCTACACCTATCGCAACGGTTGAGTCCGGCCGGCGGGGCTGTGCAGGCGGTCTTGACCATTCGGGACGACTTGTCTTGAATCCCGCGCGTGCCGCGGCCGGACGTCCGGCCGCATCCGCCGGGGCTGACCCCGGTCCTTCCCCTCGCCAAGGCCGGTCCGCGCCATGCCCCGTTTCGCCGCAAACCTGACGATGATGTTCACGGAGCGGCCGTTCCTCGATCGCTTCGACGCGGCGGCGGACGCCGGATTCCGTGCCGTGGAGTTTCTGTTCCCCTACGACCATGCGCCGGACGAGATCGCCGTGCGCCTTCAGCGCAATGGCCTGACCCAGGCCCTGTTCAACATGCCGCCCGGCAACTGGGCGGCGGGGGAGCGCGGGCTGGCCGCTCTGCCCGGCCGCTTCGATGAGCTGAAGGCCGGCATCGCCACCGCGCTGCGCTATGCCGAGGCGACGGGGTGCCGCCGGCTGCACCTGATGGCCGGGCTGGCCGATCCCGCCGATCCGGCAGCCGCCGCGAGCTATCGCGATGCGGTGCTGTATGCCGCCGATGCGCTGGGCGAGCGCGGCATCGAGCTGATGCTGGAGCCGATCAACGGACGCGACATGCCCGGCTATTTCCTGAACGGCTTCGCCGCCGTGGAAGGCCTGATCGCCGGCATCGGCCGGCCGAATGTGCGGCTGCAGTTCGACATCTACCACCGGCAGATCCTGCATGGCGACGTCACCATGGCGCTGCGCCGGCTGATGCCGACGATCGGCCATATCCAGATCGCCTCCGTCCCCTCCCGCCAGGAACCGGACGGGGAGGAGCTGAACTGGCCCTTCCTGTTCGCCGAACTGGACAGGCTGGGCTATGGCGGCTTCGTCGGCTGCGAATACCGTCCGCGGGGCCGGACCGAGGACGGGCTCGGCTGGTTCGGCCCCTACTGCGGCTGAACGGCAATCAGCCTAGGACGGTGTCGTACAGCAGCTTCAGGTTCAGCACGACGATCACCGTGGCGACGATCCAGGACAGGGTGGCGACCCAGCCGGGGACGACGAAGTTGCCCATCTTGCTGCGGTCGGTGACGAAGCGGACCAGCGGGATCACCGCGAAGGGCAGCTGCATCGACAGCACCACCTGACTGAACACCAGAAGCTGCGCCGTGCCGCGTTCGCCATAGATCGCCGTCACCACCACCACTGGGATGATGGCGAGCCCGCGGGTCAGCAGCCGGCGCGCCCAGTGGGGCAGGCGCAGCCGCAGGAAACCCTCCATCACGATCTGCCCTGCCAGCGTCGCCGTCACCGTGGAATTGAGGCCGGAGGCCAGCAATGCCACCGCGAACAGCGTCGATGCGATGCCGAGGCCGAGCAGGGGTGACAGCAGCTCGAACGCCTGTCCGATCTCCGCCACCTCGGTATGGCCGCTGCCGTGGAAGACGCTGGCCGCCAGGATCAGGATGGCCGCATTGACGAACAGGGCCAGCATCAGCGCGATGGTGCTGTCGGCGGTGGCCCAGGTGATGGCGTCGCGCCGCCCCTCCTCCGTTCGCGGATAGGCCCGCGTCTGCACGATGGACGAATGGAGATACAGGTTGTGCGGCATCACCGTCGCCCCCAGGATGCCGATGGCGATGTAGAGCATCGCGGGGTTGGTGACGATCTCCGCCGACGGCACGAAGCCGTGCAGGACGGCGGCCACCGGCGGGGCCGCGGCTACGATCTGCACGATGAAGCAGCCGGCGATGACCACCAGCAGCGCGATCACGAAGGCTTCCAGATAGCGGAACCCCCGCTGCATCAGCAGCAGGACCAGGAAGGCGTCCAGCGCGGTGATCAGCGCGCCGCCGATCAGCGGGATGCCGAACAGCAGGTTCAGCGCGATGGCGGTGCCGATCACCTCGGCAAGGTCGCAGGCGATGATCGCCGCCTCGCACGCCACCCACAGCACCAGATTGACCGGTCGCGGGTAATGGTCGCGGCAGGCCTGCGCCAGATCGCGCCCGGTGACGATGCCGAGCCTTGCGGCCAGCGACTGCAGCAGGATCGCCATCAGGTTCGACAGCATGATGACGGCCAGCAGCGTATAGCCGAACTGCGACCCGCCGGCGAGGTCGGTCGCCCAGTTGCCGGGGTCCATATAGCCGACCGACACCATGTAGCCCGGTCCGGCGAAGGCCAGCATGCGGCGCAGCCACAGGCCGCCCTGTGGCACCGCGACGGATGCATGGACCTCCGGCAGGCTGAGTCGCGCCTCGCCGTCCGGGCTGGAGTATCTCCAGGCCTTCGGGGATGGCAGGGCGGCTTCGGCTTCCGACATCGGCGAGACTCCTGGCCGAGTTGCGAATTGGTATCAATCAAGTATGTACCAGGACAACGAGTATGCAAGGTGCTATACTTTCCGAACCGCAACTTTTTGCCGGAATCGCCACTCACCCCCGAAGGAGGCGCGTCCCGAAGGGTGGGACCGGCCGGATCGATGGTGGGCTTGACTGCCGGCGGTTGGCGTCGGNGTTTCATATTAAACGCACGACGCTGGAGGGCATGACTTTCAGAGGAGTCGACGCGCGCGATGGCCGAATCCCGGAAGTCGCCTGAGTGGGAAGAGGGGGGCGCCGCGCCGGGCGAAACCCTATTGCCCGATGCGGAACTCCATGCCGAGGGGTTCCGCCGCTCGCGGGAGGCGCAGCGCTCCGCCCTGGCTGAGGATTATGTGGAGCTGATCGCCGACCTGATCGAAAGCGGGCAGGAGGCGCGGCAAGTCGACATCGCCGCAAGGCTGGGGGTGGCGCAGCCCACCGTCGCCCGCATGCTCGACCGGCTGGCGGCGGAGGGGCTGGTCACCCGCAAGCCCTACCGGGCGGTGTTCCTGACCGAGGCCGGCCGCCGGATCGCCGAGGAAAGCCGGGAACGCCACCAGACCGTTGAGGCCTTCCTGCGCTCCCTCGGCGTCAGCGCCGATACCGCGCGCATCGACGCCGAAGGCATCGAACACCATGTCAGCGCCGAGACGCTGGACGCCTTCCGCCGGGCCCTGGCGCGGGGCGGCTGATCGTCCTCGCCGCCGCCTTCGACTCCGTCAATGGCTGCCGCAGGAGCCGCCGTGGTGTCGCGCCGTGTTCGGTCCCGCCGCCGTGCAGCCGCAGCAGCCCCCGCCGCAACCGCCCGCCGGTGAGGGCGGGGCGGTGCGTCCGGCCAGCCGGCGCAGGCGGTCGCGGGCGGCGGATGGCAGCAGGATGGTCCAGGCGACCCAGGCGAAGGCCAGGGCGACGATCAAGCCGACGACGAGTGTTTCCATCATCGCTCACCCTCCCAGCAGGGCGCTGGACAGCCGGAAGGTGACGAAGGCGGCACCGTAGGCGAGCAGCGTCATGTAGGCGATCATCACCAGCATCCAGAACCAGGAGTTGGTCTCCCGCTTCACCACCGACAGGGTGGAGACGCATTGCGGAGCGAACACGAACCAGGCCAGCAGCGACAGGGCGGTCGGCAGGCTCCAGTCCGCCGCCAGCACGCCGGACAGTGAACCCGACAGCGCGTCCCCCGTCTCGCTCAGCGCATAGACGGTGCCGAGCGCCGCCACCGCCACCTCGCGCGCCGCCATGCCCGGCACCAGCGCGATGGCGATCTGCCAGGTGAAGCCGATGGGCGCCAGCAGCGGCGCCAGCGCATGCCCCAGCATCCCGGCGAAGCTGTAGTCGATGGCCGGACCGGTGGCGCCATCGGGCGCTCCCGGAAAGGTGCCGAGGAACCACAGCAGGATCATGATGGCGAAGATCACCGTGCCGGCGCGGGCCAGGAAGATGCGGGCGCGCTCCAGCAGTCCGATCAGGATGTCGCGCGGGCTGGGCAGCCGGTAGGCCGGCAGCTCCATCAGCAGCGGCTCGCGGGCGCCCTTGAAGATCGTGCGCTTCAGCACGAAGGCGACCGCCAGCGCCGACAGGATGCCCGCGGCATAGAGCGTGAACATCACCAGCCCCTGCAGCCCGATCATGCCGCCGGCCACCGTCCGTTCTGGGACGAAGGCGGCGATGATCAGGGTATAGACCGGCAGCCGGGCCGAGCAGGTCATCAGCGGCGCGATCATGATGGTGGCCAGCCGGTCTGCGCGGTTCTCGATGGTGCGGGCCGCCATGATGCCGGGCACGGCGCAGGCGAAGCTGGACAGCAGCGGGATGAAGGCCCGGCCATGCAGGCCGACCCCGCCCATCAACCGGTCGAGCAGGAAGGCCGCCCGCGCCATGTAGCCGGTGGATTCCAGGATCAGGATGAAGAGGAACAGCACCAGGATCTGCGGAAGGAAGATCACCACGCTGCCCACCCCGGCGATGATGCCGTCGGTGATCAGGCTCTTCAGCATGCCGTCGGGCAGAGCGGCACCGGCCGCCGCCTGCACCCAGCCCAGGGCGCCGTCGATCATGTCCATCGGCAGCGCCGCCCAGGCGAACACCGCCTGGAACATCAGGAACAGCACCAGGAACAGGAAGGGCAGGCCGATGGCCGGATGCAGCAGGGCCGCATCGATGCGCTGCGTGGCGAGCGACGGTTTCCCGGCATCGCGGAGCGCTGCCGCCAGGACGGCTTCGACCTCCTGGTGGTAGGCACGCAGGTCCCGTGCCGACGGCTCGCTCCAGCCGCAGGGCGCCGGGGGGCCGTCGCCCGCCATCACCATCATGCTGCGGTCGATCTGGTCGAGCAGGCCGACGACACCGGTGCGCTTGATCGCCACCGTCGGCACCACGGGCACGCCGAGCGCCGCCGACAGGGCCGAGGCATCGACGCGGCAGCCGCGCGCCTCGGCGACATCCATCATATTGAGCGCCAGGATGATGGGACGGCCGAGCTTCTTCAACTCCAGCACCAGCCGCAGATGCAGGCGCAGGTTGGTGGCGTCGGCGACGCAGACCATCACGTCCGGCGGACTTTCATGCTCGAACCGGCCGAGCACGACGTCGCGCGTCACCTCCTCGTCGGGAGAACGGGCGCGCAGGCTGTAGGTGCCGGGCAGGTCGATCAGCTGGACGCGGGCGCCGGCGGGGCTGAGGAGCTCGCCCACCTTGCGCTCCACCGTGACGCCGGGATAGTTGGCGACCTTCTGGCGGGCGCCGGTCAGGGCGTTGAACAGGGCGGTCTTGCCGCAGTTCGGGTTGCCGACCAGCGCGATGCGCGGCACTGGGCCTGAAATGGGGGCGGCCAAAACGGCAGAATCAGACATCGCGGAAATCCTTTCCGCAGGAAGGGGAGGTGACGCTCAGCCGAGCGCCACCAGAACGGCGTGCGCCTCGGCCCGGCGCAGGGCCAGGGTGTGGTCGTCGATGCGCACGGCAAGCGGATCGGAGCCCGGGAATCCTTCATGAAGGATTTCCACGCGGGCGCCTTCGATCAGGCCCATCTCGATCATGCGGCGTTCCAGTTCGCCGGGGGGCAGCGGGGTGGCGACCGCACTCTCGTCGAGACCCGTCACCACCGCGCGCTGGCCCTTGCGCAACGTGCCGAGACGGCAGCCCTCGAAACGGGGCGGCGGGTCGGCGGAGGTGCCGGGCGCCGGACCGGGCGTCATGCGGGCAACGGGGGAGGAAACGGATCCGGAGAGCGGGGCAGTCATGGAGGATCACCTTTCGGCTGCACGGCACCGACAGGGCGTGCAATTCGGCGGCAAGGGGCCGCGGGGCCATGATGATGCGAATCACTCTCAACAGCGATGTGGCGAAGCGTCGCAAAGCCCTGCTATGGGTTTGGCGAAGAGAGATTAGGCGCCTGCAGCAAGGTCATAGGCCATTTTTCTTGCTACAATTTCGGTATGCAGATGTGGTGTGAACCGCCCTGTACGAACGGGCATGGAACCCACCCTGCGTAGAATCACAAATCATAACCCAATCTGAAATAGCGCCTGGCAGTTATGCTGCACTGCAACCGGAATTTGTTAACGCGGGATGGAGATCGCGGTTGCTTTGGTATGCGCTGAGAATCAGACAAAAAAGTGGCCGTTATCCATACGATAAGGAATTTTCCCCCTATCTTTGCGAGTATCTGTCAGCATTTTATCAAAGATAGTCAGTATCCGTGATATCAGCAGAATGCATACATGAATATGTAACAATTCAGAAAGAACTTTTATTTCCAATGCAATTTCAGTTTACCAATTCTTTGGAGTTACGATCTAGCCTCCAATGCACCCCTTAAAGCGGTTGTGTGTCTGGAGCTGCCTATGCAACCAAGTTCGGTCGCACGTCCGCGCGTGACTCTGACTGTCATCACGATAATAAGCCTCTTCATCTCTTCCTTTTTGTTTTGCGCCAAATTTTATGCAAGCTATGACTCGATAATTGAGTCATATGCCGTACAGGTTGTGGTTGGTACGGTTCGTGATCGTGTTGTGACGATTGCCGCCGCGGTTTCGGCTGCTGTGGCGCTGTCCGCCCTGTTGGCGCCTGCTCTGCTGATCGCAGCCGGTGCCACGCCATTGCGCGCCGTTGCGCTGGTGGCGGCGGCGCTGCTGGCCTTTGCGGCCGGGACGATGCCGCAACTGATGTCCGTGCTGCCGCAGGAGGCGTTGCGCGGCTTCCTCCTTGATGGCGGCGTTCTGCTGATCGTCCTGCTTCTGCTGGTGTTCGAGGCTCTGCTTCTGCTTGCAGCGGCACCACGCCGCTCGGTGGCGGAACCCGCATCGGCGGTGGCGGGAATGCGCGCCACGCTGTTCCTGTTCATGCTGGCGGAGGAGTTGTCGCGCTCCTTCCTGCCGCTGTATACGCGCGAGCTCTACACGCCGGTGCCCGGTCTTTCGGAAACCCTGATGATGGGTCTGCCGATCGGGCTGTTCATGGCCTTGGTGGCCGTCTTCACCCCCTTCGCCGGCCTCTGGGCCGACCGGTTCGGCAGCCGCCGCACCCTGCTGCTGGGCACCCTGCCGGCGGTTGCCGGATTCGCCGGGACGGCGCTGGCCGGCTCGCTGGCCGAACTGCTGCTGTGGCGCAGCGCCTGCGCGCTCGGCTATGCGGTGATGTTCATCGGCGCGCAGGGCTTCATCGCCCGCCACACCCCGGCCGGACAGCGGGCGCGCGGCATGGCGCAGTTCGTCGCCGCCGTGATCGTCGCTGGCCTGTGCGGCGTGCCGCTGGGCGGCATCCTGGCCGACCTCCTCGGCTACCGCACCACCTTCGCGGCCTCGGCCCTGCTGGCGTTGGCCGCCGCCGTCGCCGCCGCGACCCTGCTGCCGGCCGACCGGGCGGAGCGGGCACAGAATCGCGGTTTCCGCCTGGGCGAGGCCAAAGGCCTGCTCGCCAACCCGCGCTTCGTCGCCCTGCTGCTGTTCTCGTCGGTGCCCACGAAGCTGATGCTCACCGGCTACCTCTTCTATCTGGTTCCGGTTTCCCTCCATGCGGCGGGCGAGACTCCGGCGGGCATCGGCCGGCTGATGATGACCTATGGGTTGATCATCGTACTGCTCGGTCCCTGGGTGTCGCGGCTGGCCGACCGCACCGGCCGCCATGCCCTGTTCGCCGGGATCGGCGGGCTGGTCGGCGGGGCCGGCACGCTGGCGATCCTTCAGGAACCGGGCGTTCCCGGCATCCTGGTCGGCATCGCCGCACTGGGCGTCGCCCATGCCTTCAACAACGCCACCCAACTCGCCCTGGTGCCGGAGGTCTGCCGTGCGGAATGCGCCCGCATGGGCGAGTCCAGCGTCTTCGCCGTCTACCGCCTGCTGGAGCGGGGCGGATCGGTGGCCGGCCCGCTGCTGGCCGCCGCCGCCGCCGACCGTTTCGGGACTCACGCGGCGCTGGTGGCGCTGGGCGTGCTGGGCATGCTGTGCGGCACGGCCTTCTGCGCGGCGTTCCTGCTGGCCCCGGCCGCAGGCCCCGCGTCACGGACGGCCGGGGAGGGCGCTGCCCCATGACCACCGCACGCCCCCTGACATTGCCGCATTCATCAATCCCCCACCCATCGATCACGGAGGCGAAGACGCCCATGCCTGACCAGATGCTCGTGGAACCGCTTTGCACCATGCCGCCCCCGTTGCCCGGCGGCAGCCAGCCCCTTCCCGCCGATGGCCGCCATGGCCGCGCGATGGAGGCGCTGCGCGCCACGCTCGACGCGCTCGGCGTCGGATCTGTCGAAGAGATCAACTGGAAGACCTACGACACGATCATGCGGGTGATCGAGCCGCTGATCGGCGCCGGCCACACGCTGCGCCATTTCGACTACACCCACAGCGCCACGCTGCAGCCCGGCACGGTGGAGCGGCTGCGCAGCGACTACAGCATCCGCCTCGCCTATACGGAATGGGGCAGCCCGCAGAATCCGGCGCTGATCTGCCTTGGCGGCATCGCCAACTCGGCCCGGCGCTTCGACTATGTCGCCCGCACCCTGTCGCGCCATTATCATGTCCTGTGCCTGGACTGGGCGGGACGCGGCCGCAGCGGCTGGCTGGCGGACCAGTCCGACTACAGTTTCGACGCCAATGTCGCCCAGGTGCTGGCGCTGATCCGGCACAAGCGGCTGGGGTCGGTCACGCTGCTCGGCTCCTCGCTCGGCGGCAATGTCGCCATGCGGGTGGCGGCCGAGGCGCCGGAGCTGGTCGACAGGCTGATCCTCAACGACATCGGCCCCTTCATCCCGAACGAGCGCCGCCGCCGCCGCGCCGAATCGGTCGCCCGCCACTATGTCTTCCGCCATCCGGCCCAGCTGTTCCACCGCACCGGCGCCGCCCAGAAGAACGACGGGCCGGTGGACGACACCGTGCTTCTGCACAACAGCTTCCACCAGACCCGCTGGTCGGAGGAGAATGGCGGCCGCGTCTACCGCCACGACATCCGCGCGCTGCAATGCTACCGCGACGGTGCCGCCCAGGACCATGACCAGTGGGACGACTGGCAGCACGTCGCCTGCCCGGTGCTGCTGGTCCACGGCATGATGAGCGACGCTCTGCAGGAGGCGACCATCGCGCGGATGGTGGAGAAGCCGCAGGTCAGCGTCGTCCATGTGCCGGACGTCGGCCATACCCCGACGCTGAGCGATCCGCTGCACATCGACGCCCTGCACCGCTGGATCGAGACTCCCCATGGTTTGCCGGCGGAAAGCACCATCGGCTGGACCGCGGGCGCCGACCGCATCCTGTTCCGCTGAGGGGCCCGGCGATGACCGACCGCTTCCATTTCGTGCGCCACGGCCAGACCGAGGACAACCGCCGCGGCGTGCGCTGCGGTGGCGACCGCGACATCGCGCTGACCGAAACGGGTGTCGAGCAGGCCCGCCGGGCGGCGGAGCGCTTCTGTGCCCAGGGGCACGACTGCGGCCTGGTGATCGCCGGGCCGCTGCTGCGCACCGCGGTCACCGGCGCCCTGTTCGCCGAGGCGCTGGGCGTCCCGCTTCTCTCCCGCGACTGGTTGCGCGAGCGCCGGCTGGGGGAGTGGAACGGGCTGCCGGTCGACCTGACCCGCCCCTGGTTCGCCGCCGGCCAGACCCCGCCGGGCGGGGAGAGCGAGGGCATGTTCGCCGCACGCGTCCTCGACGGTGTGGAGGACCTCGCCAACCCCGCCGCCGGCCTGCTGGCCCGCCGGCCGCTGCTGGTCGGCAGCAAAGGGATCGGCCGCATCCTGCTGCACCGTCTGGCCGGCCGGCCGGGGGTGGAGCTGGAGAATTGCGAAGTCGTAGCCTTCAGCCGCCTGTCCGCACCGCCGGGCGGGCCGGGGCAGTGGCGCTGCGACCAACTGGAGAGGCTGGCCGGATGCGCGGCCTGACCGAAGACGACCAGCCGACCAACCGAATCGAACGATGCATGGATGCCATGCGATCCCGCGTGGATCGGGACTGAGGAGAAGGGCGTGATGAAGCTCAAGATTGGAACACGGCTGATGCTGCTGGTGTTCGGTGTGGCGTTGCTCAGCACGCTCGCCGCCGCCTCCGTCCACCTGACGGGAATGCGCACGAACCTGATCGAACAGCGCAAGGCCAAGGTCAAGGAGATGGTCGACGCCGCCTCCTCGGTGGTCGCGCTGTATGGGGAACAGGAGAAGGCCGGCAAGCTGAAGCGTGCGGAAGCGCAGGAGCTTGCCCGCAACGCCGTGCGCGCCATGCGCTATGGCAACGGCGAGTATTTCTTCGTCTATGACTATTCCGGCGTCAGTCTGGTCCACGGCCTGCGCCCGCAGGTCGAGGGCAAGAACCTGCTGAATCTGAAGGACCCCGACGGCGTTCCCTTCAACCTGCAGATGACGGACGCGGCCAAGGCCGGCGGCGGCTTCGTCGCCTTCCGCCACAAGCGCACCGACACCGCCGATCCGTCGCCGAAGATCGCCTATGCCACCGGCTACCAGCCCTGGCAGTGGATGATCGGCACCGGTCTCTACACCGACGACGTCGATGCGGAGTTCCAGGCCCGCGCCCTGCGTGAACTGGGCGTCACTCTGCTGCTGCTGGCGATCAGCGTCGGCATCGGCATCTGGGTCTCGCGTGGCATGTCGCGTCCGCTGCTGGCGATCCGCGACGTGCTGGGCCGTATCGGCGCCGGCGACCTGACCGTCACCGTTCCCCATGCCGACCGTCCGGACGAGATCGGCGACATGGCCCGCGCCGTGGCCGGCCTCGCCACCACCCTGCAGGCCGCCCGCGACGAGAGCCAGCGTGCCGAACTGGACCGTGCCGCCCGCGATATCCAGCGCGAGCGGCTGTCCGCCCGTGCCGCCGAATTCGCCCGCGCAATGGACGAGGTCGTTGCGACGCTCAGCACCACCACCGTCGCCCTGCACGAGCGCACCGCCGCCCTGACCGGTGACGCCGCCAGCACCACCGACCAGGCGCATGCGGCCGCCGGCGCCGCCCGTGGCGCATCCGACAGCGTCGAGTCGGCCGCCCAGGCCAGCGAGGAGCTGCGCGGGTCGATCGCCGCAATCAGCCGTCAGGTGGAAAGCGCCGCCCAGACCGCGTCGCGTGCGGTGACCGAGACCTCCAACACCACCGGCATCGTCACCGGCCTCGCGNCACCCAGACCGCCAAGGCGACCGAGGACATCCAGTCGCAGGTGGGGGCGATCCGCGCGGCGACCGCCAACGCCATCGGCGCCATCGAGGGCATTGCCAGCCTGATCACCAACCTCAGCGCCCTGAACGGCGAGGTGGCGTCCGCCGTGCAGCAGCAGGAGGCGGCGACCCACCAGATCTTCGCCAACGCCCGTGCCGCCGCCGACAACTCCCGTCAGGTCACCAGCAGCGTCGGTTCGCTGTCCTCGACCATGACCACCACCAGCGAGCGGATGCGTCTGGTGGCCACCAGTGTGGAGAGCGTGTCGGAGCAGTCGGAACGTCTGAAGGACGAGGTCCGCCGTTTCGTGGCCGAAGTCAACGCGGCCTGACCGGAAGGGGATGCGCTCCCCGGCGGTGCAGGTCGCCGGGAGCCGTCCATGCTCGATTCCTGCCATCCCATTTCCGCCCTTGTTCCGGTTGTGCGGCCGGGACCAAATAGGGACCTGAAATGGGGCCGGGGCCAGGTGGCGCCGGTCGGGAAGGCAGATGATGACCGAGATTCACAAGGACCCCTTCGCCGCGGCGGCATCCTTCAATGCCGGCGTCTATGGCGCCAGTGTCCGGCCGGTGCAGGCCGACAGGCTGGCGGAGGCCGTGCGCCGCCTGCTGCGTGCGGCCGGCAGCGACGAGGAGGAGGCGCGGGTGGTGGCCGACCATCTGGTCGAGGCGAATCTCCGCGGGCATGACAGCCACGGCGTCGGCATGCTCTCCATGTATATGCCGGCCATCGCCGCCGGATTGCTGCGCCCCAACCGGCATGCGACCGTGATCGGCGAGTCGGGTCCCTTCCTCTCGGTCGCCGGCGGCAGCGGCTATGGACAGGTGATCGCGCGGGAGGCGACCGATCTCGCCATCGCGCGGGCGAGGCGGGATGGGCTGGCGGTGCTGTCCTTGCGCGACAGCCATCACATCGGCCGCGTCGGCTCCTATGGCGAGCAGTGCAGCGATGCGGGCCTTGTCGCCCTGGTCTTCGTCAATGTCGTCACCCGCCCGGCGGTTGCGCCGCACGATGGCACCCGTCCGCGGTTGGGCACCAACCCGATCTGCATCGCGGTTCCGGCCACGCAGGCGACTCCGGCCCTGATCCTGGATTTCGCCACGAGCGCCGTCGCCGTCGGCAAATGCCGTGTCGCCATGGGCAAGGGGCAGGAGATGGCGCCCGGTCTGTTGCTCGACCAACAGGGCAACTCCACGCGCGATCCCGGCGTGATGTTCCAGGACCCCTCGGGTGCTCTGCTGCCGCTGGGCGGCCACAAGGGCTTCGGCCTGTCGCTGATGTGCGACGTGCTGGCCGGCGCGCTGGCGTCGGCGATGCCCGGCACGCCGGCGCACCAGGACTCCGGCCGGGTGATGAACAACATGTTCGCCATCGTCTTCGACCCGGCACGCGGCGGCAATGCCCAGTGGGCCGCGGATCTCGACGATCTGGTCGCCTATATCCGCGACACTCCCACCGCACCCGGCGCCGACTCCATCCAGATGCCGGGCGAGCCGGAAAGCCGCACCCGCCGGCTACGGCTGGCCGACGGCATCCCGCTCGACGGCGCCACCCTGGCAATGCTGGACAGCCTGGGCCGGGAGCGCGGGGTGGATTTGGCCGACCTGCTGGCGTGAGTGTCTGTACGTTGCTGCTAACCGCTTTCCGCCGCCATTCCCGCTTTTGCGGGGATGGCGGCCGATAAGAGCCTCAAAAAGCTGTTGGACTTCGACCGCTTGCGACGCCTGAGGGGCGCGGCGGCAAGCGCTTCCGCGTCTATGCCGCCCCCCGACCGCCTGCGAAATTTCTGAATTGATCCACATCAAAGCCTTTCGCAGCGCTGTGTACTAGTATACTAGTACACACGAACACAACGCGGCCAGCGGGCCGCGCGCTCCCGGCGCAAACCCAGAGCGGGCATTTCAGGAGCCTGGCGTCATGAACATCAAGAAGCGCATAGACAGCATCCCCGGCGGAATGATGATCGTTCCCCTGTTCCTGGGTGCCTGCCTGAACACCTTCGCCCCGAACACCGGCAAGTTCTTCGGTTCCTTCACCAACGGGCTGATCACCGGCACGCTGCCGATCCTGTCGGTCTGGTTCTTCTGCATCGGCGCCAGCATCAGCCTGAAGGCCACCCCGCTGGTCCTGCGCAAGAGCGGCGTCCTGGTTTCGGTGAAGATCATCACCGCGGCGCTGGCCGGCGTCGTCGCCTCCTGGTTCATCCCGACCGAAGGCATCACCTCGGGCTTCCTGACCGGCCTGTCGGTTCTGGCGATCATCGCCGCGATGAACGACACCAATGGCGGCATGTACATGGCGCTGATGCAGCAGTACGGCACCAAGGAGGAAGCCGGCGCCTTCTGCCTGATGTGCCTGGAATCCGGTCCCTTCATGACGATGGTCACGCTGGGCATCGCCGGTCTGGCCGTCTTCCCGTGGCAGACCATGGTCGGCGCCCTGCTGCCCTTCGTCATCGGCTTCGCGTTGGGCAACCTGGACAAGGATCTGCGTGCCTTCTTCACCCAGGGCGTGGGCGTGATGGTTCCCTTCTTCGCCTTTGCGCTGGGCAACAACCTGAACTTCACGACGATCCTGAACACCGGCCTGCTGGGCATCGTCCTGGGTCTCGCCGTGATCGTCGTCACCGGCACGACGCTGGTCCTGGCCGACATCTTCCTGGCCAAGGGCAACGGCACGGCCGGCATCGGTGCCGCCTCCACCGCCGGTGCGGCCGTCACCGTCCCGCCGATCATCGCCTCGATCGAGCCGTCCTTCGCCCCGTCCGCTCCGGCCGCCACGGCCCTGGTCGCCACCAGCGTGGTCGTCACCGCCCTGCTGACGCCGCCGCTGACCGCCTGGTGGGCCCGCCGCTTCGGCGTGCTGTCGCCCCGCTACCAGGCTGCCGAAGCCGCCAAGTCCGTCCAGACGGCGCAGGTCGCCGCCGCCGAGTAAAGCCTCGATGCAGTCCCGGCAGCGCTCCGCCGCTGCCGGGGCCGCTTGCCACCGAAGGCCAGTTTCCAGAGGAACGCCATCATGAAGATCACCACCCGGTACGACACCCATCCCGCCGACGCGCGCGGCTACGACACCCAGACCCTGCGCGACCGCTACCTGATCGACGGGATCTTCCAGGCCGACGACATCGTCCTGACCTACAGCCACGTCGACCGCGTCATCGCCGGCGGCGCCATGCCGGTCTCCGCCCCGCTTGCCCTGGTGGCGACCAAGGAGATCGGGTCCGACACCTTCCTGGAGCGTCGCGAGCTCGGCCTGTTCAACGTCGGCGGCGCCGGGCGCGTGACGGTCGACGGGACCGTCTACGATCTGGAGACCCGCGACGCCCTCTATGTCGCGATGGGCAGCGTCGACATCCGCTTCGAAAGCCAGGACAGCGGCAATCCGGCCAAGTTCTATCTGGTCAGCACCCCGGCCCATGCCCGGTTCGAGACCATGAAGATCTCCGCCGCCCAGGCCAAGCAGCGCCCGCTGGGCGAGACCGCCACCGGGAACAAGCGGGTCATCTACCAGATGATCCACCCCGACGTGGTGCGCACGGCGCAGCTGGTCATGGGCCTGACCGTGCTGGAAAACGGCAACATGTGGAACAGCATGCCCTGCCACACCCACGAGCGCCGCTGTGAGTTCTACTTCTACTTCGACCTGCCGGACAGCGCGCGGCTGTTCCACTTCATGGGCGAGCCGACCGAGACGCGCCACATCGTGGTCGCCAACGAGCAGGCGGTGATCTCGCCCTCCTGGTCGATCCATTGCGGCGTCGGCACCCACAGCTACTCGTTCATCTGGGCGATGGGCGGCGACAACCAGACCTTCGACGACATGGACCAGGTTTCCCTGGCCTCGATGCGCTAACGGAGACGCGACACATGACCAAGCCTTTCGATCTGACCGGCAAGGTGGCCCTCGTTACCGGAGCCAACACCGGCATCGGCCAGGGCATCGCCCTGGCCCTGGCCCAGGCAGGCGCCGACATCGCCGCCGTCGATGTCGTCTCGCTGGACGAGACCAAGAGCCTCGTCGAGGCCGCCGGCCGCAAGTTCCACGGCATCCATGCCGATCTGACCAGCATCGCCCCGGTCCAGGGGCTGGTGGAGGAGACGGTCGGCACTTTCGGCAAGCTGGACATCCTGGTGAACAACGCCGGCCTGATCCGCCGCGCCGACGCGGTGGACTTCACCGAGGCCGACTGGGATCTGGTGATGAACATCAACATCAAGACGGTGTTCTTCCTCTGCCAGGCCTTCGGCCGCTATGCGATCGAGAACGGGCGCAAGGGCAAGATCGTCAACATCGCGTCCATGCTGTCCTTCCAGGGCGGCATCCGCGTGCCCTCCTACACCGCGTCGAAGAGCGGCGTCGCCGGCATTACCAAGCTGCTGGCCTGCGAATGGGCGGGCAAGGGCATCAACGTGAACGCCATCGCGCCGGGCTACGTCGCCACCAACAACACCGCCGCCCTGCGCGCCGACGAGAAGCGGAACGCAGAGATCCTCGGCCGCATCCCGGCCGGCCGCTGGAGCGTGCCGTCCGACATCGGCGGCCCGGCGGTGTTCCTGGCATCCGACGCGGCCGACTACATCCACGGCACCATCCTGCCGGTCGACGGCGGCTGGCTGGCGCGCTGATCGGGTCTTCCACGGCCCGCATTCCGGGAGTTCCCCGGCATGCGGGCCGTCAGCGTTTATGGAGAGCGATCTCCACCGGCATGCGGACGAGGTCGCGGTTCCAGGTGATCTTGCACCGGTCCAGGTTCAGCCGGGTCATATAGAGGTAGGCGGTTCCGCCGACATCCTCGAAATTGCGGCTCTGGCTGCCGGGGTCGAGAAGGGCGGGATAGTCGAAGGCGGCGGCATCGCCGCAGCCGTAGCGGAACAGCAGCGGCGCAGCCCACAGCAATTGCGGCTTCGACCAGTCGAGCAGGTCCGGCGATGTCGTCGTCCACATGCCGGTCTGTCCGTCTCGGGTCATCGCCAGCGTGGCGATGAACCGGCCGCTCGCCCGGTGGCGGACGATGCTGCGCACTGTGCCCTGCAGCACGTCGGGCGCCACCGGGGCGCAGAGATGGGCATCCTGCGCATCCGTGGCTTGTCCGTCGCGGACGAAGCGGACCGCGAAGGACCTCCCGTCCCAGCCGCGCCAGGATTGCGGATCGGCGAGGTTGTCGGTCCGCATCAGGCAGGCGCCGCGCTTCTGCGCGCCGAAGCGCTCGGCCCACAGGAAGGCGTACCAGTATTCGCCATGGCGGACGATGTTGCTGGGCGCGAAATAGCCGGTGCGCCGGCCGGCGTCGCCGCTGTAGGGATAGGGCAGGGTTGCGACGGTGTGGCCGGGGGGCTCGGCGCTCAGCCGGAAGCTCGCCCCGCCGTTGGTGGAGACCGCCGCGGTGATGCTGTTGCGCCAGCAGCGCATGTAGTCGCCGGACGGGCAGAGCGCCCGCCGCTTCTGGGCATGGAACTCGTTGCTGACCAGCGCGAACACCGTGCTGCCGTCCAGCGTGTAGAAGGACGAGATCCAGCTGCGGTCGTCGTGCAGGCGCGGATCGTCCTGGCCATGGCCCTGGAAGATGACGGTGCAGTTGGGGCGTACGTCATTCAGCGACGGACCGGTGAGGGCCCGCGCGGTGGAGTGCGAGGCGATCAGATGCACCGTGCCGCCCGCATCGCGGAAGGCGCGCGCCGGGGTGTCCGGCGCGTCGCTCTGTGCGCAGGCGTCGCGCTGCCAGGAGGTGACCGTTTCCGGCTCCCCGGCCTTTCTGACCGTCAGCGCCTGCGCTCCCGCCGTCCCGGACACCAGGACGATGCCCAGGGACAGCGCGAGCGCCGCGGTCCGACTGCGCATGGCCGGCGTCACTTGCCGGCGGCGATGGACTTCAGGAAGTGGGCCGGCTGCAGCCGGTTGGCGACCAGGAAGTCCAGGTAGCGGGTGGCCGATTCCGCGCGGTGGCGGTCGTAGGCGTCGGGATCGAAGGCGATCAATGACTTTAGCCGGTTGCGGGTCAGTGGCGCCGTCAGGTCGGCGGCGTCGGCATAGGGAACGCCGGTGTTCTCGCACAACTCGCGCGTGCGGGAATCGATGGTCACCGTCAGCCCCATCCGTTCGGCCTGGATCGCCAGGGCGACGCCGTGATAACGGCAGCCGATGGTCAGGTCCTGCTGGCGCAGGGTGTCCATCCAGGCCGGCACGTCATAGTAGGAGCGCATGTAATTGCGGCACCAGGCCTTGAACTCCTCGAAGGAGTAATGCGGCACGGTGTGGCGGTGGATCTCCTTCAGCGCATGGGGGTCGATGCCGTCGAACAGGCCGCGCGAGGCCTTGATCATCTCGCCCATCGACTGGACGATGTACTGGCCCGGCGCGATGGGGTCCATCATCAGGGCGATCAGCTGATGTTCGATCTCCCGCGTCTTGACCCAGGCCTGATGGCCGCCGGCCACCGTGATCGAGCGCGGCAGGTCGAGAGCCGACCAGTTCGCGTGGATCTTCCGCCCCAGCCCCGGCGCCTGGTTCAGGAAATGCGACGGGCAGCCGCCCGGCAGGGAGCCGGTGATGCCGAGCTTGTCCAACTGCGCGGTGGTGTAGGCGCCGCGGGTGTAGATGTTGGGCGACGCCGCCGAGGACGGGTTCGACGCCGCGATCACCTGGGCCCAGCGCAGCGTGCCGGGGCTGAGTTCGATGTCGTGGTCATAGCTGTTCGCCTGGGCGCCGAGGCCGATGGCGACGATCGGCAGGCCCGACTTCTCCAGATTCTCCGCCATCTGCCCGTAATCGGTGTGGCGGCCCAGCTGGTTGGCGCAGGGGATGACGATGATGTCGGCGTTGTTCCGCAGCGTCTCGGCCGAGGATCCCCAGCTGAAATGCTTCACCGGATTGGTGATGTGGCTGCAGATCGAATGCACGAAGGCGAGATTGCCGTTGTTGTGGCCGATGCCGGTGTACAGGTCGTCGAATGCGGCGTTCGAATACAGGCCGAGATTCGGCGTCTTCCACAACACCGCGACGCGCAGAGGCTGGGACGACGCACGCCCGGAACCTTGGCCGGAGGAGTGCGGCCGGTCGACAGGTGTATCGATGACGATGTCTTCAAGCATGTCGGCTCTAGCCTCGGGTCGGTGGATGCTGGAAACATACCGACGGTATGCGCAGAAGAGTTATGACTGCAAGTGACATCCTAAAAATAACACAAAGAAAAAAATCGCAGACTATACATTTAATTTCTATGCAAAATGGGGCGTGTGTGGATTTTTGGCCGGAATGATGCGGGATATTTTGTGATGAATCATGAAAATGATTCGAAATTCGAAAGAAGGTCCTGTGGCGCCATGTGGAGGCGTGGTGCCAGAGCGATGGGCTTGAAACCGGCGAAGCGTCGTCCTATTTCAGGCGAAGTTCCCGCCAAATCAGACGCGGGGCCAAGCGTAAGCTAAGGTGCCAGGAAAATTCGCCTGGGCGCCCCTTTAATCTTTTGTCAAAATTCCTATATAGAGTTCGTTGCGCCGTTGAAAGCGCCGACCCCTACAGGATGGCTTCCTCTTTTGTGATCGATCTGTTCCCTTCGGTTCGGCTGCGCTGAACGGCGTGGCCATGCCTCTCCTCTCCGGCCCGGTGGCGTGCCGGCTGCCGCGATCCTTCCCCGGTCGCGGCGCTGCCCGCGGGGCTGGAGAGGACCCCTTCACGATCCGGCACCTCCCCGGTGCACGCCGTCCGGCAGCGTCGAATGCCGGCAACGCAATAAACAAACAAACCCAACGTCAACAGGACCGACCCGGACGGCGCGGGGGGCAATCCCCTGTGGCGCCGTTTCCGTCGGCTGGGAGAGACAGAGACACCATGCAGCGAGACGCCGAGACCCATACCGTTCAACCCCGCGCCGCCCAACCCCGAGCAGCTGAACCCCGTACCGCCGAACCGATGCAGCTCTATCTGCAGGATGCCCGCAAGTACCAGTACCTGACGCCCGAGCGGGAGCATGAGCTGACCGTCCGCTGGCACGACCATCAGGACCCGGCGGCACTCGACCAGCTGGTCGGCAGCCATCTGCGGCTCGTCGTCAAGATGGCCCGCGGCTATCTCGGCTATGGCCTCCCGCTGGCCGATCTGGTGGCTGAAGGCAATGTGGGGGTGATGCAGGCGGCGCAGAAGTTCGATCCCTCCAAGGGCTTCCGCTTCGCCACCTATGCGTCATGGTGGGTGCGTGCGGCGATCCAGGAATATGTCCTGCACAACTGGTCGCTGGTGAAGATCGGCACCACGGCCGGCCAGAAGAAGCTGTTCTTCAGCCTGCGCCGCTTGAAGGCGCGGATGCAGGAACTGGAGAGCGGCGACCTGTCGCCGGCGGCGGTGGATAGCATCGCCACCGAACTGAACGTGTCGAAGGCAGAGGTGGTGGAGATGAACCGCCGCCTGGGCAACGACCGCTCGCTGAATGTCGGGCTGTCGGAAGATGGCGACGCCGAATGGCTGGATCTGCTGGCGGACGATCGTCCCGACCAGGAGACGACGCTTGCCGACTCCGAGGAACGCCGTCGGCGCCAGCAGTTCCTGAAGCTGGGGCTGGGCGTGCTGGATGACCGCGAGCGCCGGATCCTGATCGCCCGCCGCCTGCGTGACGAGCCGCTGACGCTGGAGGAGCTGAGCCAGACCTTCCATGTCTCGCGCGAGCGCGTCCGGCAGCTGGAGGTGCGTGCCTTCGAGAAGCTCCAGAAGGCGGTGATGGCCAACGCCCGGACTGAGCAGGTGGCGATGGAGAAGAACCGTCTGTTGTCACGAGCCTGATCGCGCGGGTTCGCGTCTCTCGTCTTGAGATTGAGTGTCTTTGGGCGCGGCTTTCAAAAGGCCGCGTCTTTTTCTTGTCCGGATTTCTCACTCTCCCTCGAACGACACCACCCGCATGTCGCGTCCGGCCAGCAGGCTGCGGTCATGGCCGCCGCAGGCGGGGCAGGGAGAGATCAGCGTTTCCGGCGAGAAGTCGGTGCCGCAGCCGGTGCAGCGTGCCTTCAACGCGATGCGGTTGACGATCAGGTCGGCCCCTGCCGCCGCCGTATCCTCCGTAACGATGGGAAAGCAGAACAGCAGGGCGTCCGGATCGATGGCGGAGGCAGCGCCGATGTCGACCGTCACGCGGGTGACCCGGTGCAATCCCTCACGGCGGGCGCTTTCCGCCACCATGGCGACGATGCTTTCGCACAGCGACAGTTCATGCATCGGCAATTTCCCTTTCAGAATCCTGAATTACTTCCGAATAATGACCAGCTGCCAATGGTATCAAGTCTTCACCGCAAACTCTGTGTGCGCTTTGATGTAAATCATATCGGAGCATGCAAGGCCGTGATAAAGCTGGCTCGTCTCTTCCAAGGATTGCCAGACCCGCCTTCCAGACCAAGTCTCCAGACGGGCCCTATGTTTTCCAGATCATAGCGGGCCAAGATTATGAACGACAAGACAGCGCAGAGTCTTCTCTTCTCCGCCCCCTCCCTCCGCGGGATGGGGCCGGTCGCCGCCGGTTACCACCCACCCTGAGCCGGACTCCGTCCTGAAGGACCGGCGTCGTCCCCGGACCGGTCCCCGACGGACTCCAATCGCGCATCCCGTTTGCCGCAAGCCGGCACCCTCCCTGTCGACGCGATAGGATCGCCCGTCTTCGGGGGGATCCGCATTGCGTGCGGGGTACGGGACCATCCGGGGTCATCCCAGAGCCGGACGCTCAAGAACGGCCGCCCATTGCAGGCGGCGCCCGCGTCACGGTATCGAGGAGGTCATCGACCATGAGCATGATGCTAATGATCCATCCGGACAAATGCACCGGATGCCGTAACTGCGAATTGGCCTGTTCCATGGAGCATGAGGGGAGCTTTCGCCCGAAGGCGTCCCGTGTCCATGTCTATACGTGGGAGCGCGAAGGCTTCTCCGTTCCCATGATGTGCCAGCAGTGCAAGGATCCCGCCTGCGTCGCCGTCTGCATGCCCAAGGCCATGCACCGCAACCCGGCGAACGGGCAGGTGGAGCTTGATGCAGACAAGTGCATCGGCTGCAAGATGTGCGTCCAGGCCTGTCCGTTCGGCTGCGCGTCGTGGGATTTCCAGGGCCTGCAGATCCTGAAATGCGACACCTGCGACGGTTCGCCGTCCTGCGCGGCAATCTGCCCCACCCATGCGCTCGAATGGGTCGAGGACACCGTTTCGGCGCAGGCGCGCAAGCGCTCCTTCGCCACCAAGCTCAAGAACGCGTTCTCGGAGGTCTGATCATGCATGGCTGGATTGGAAAAATCCTTCGGGTCGATCTCGGCACCGGCAAGATCACGACCGAAGCGCTGAAGCCGGAGCTTGCGCGCGATTATATCGGCGCCCGCGGGCTGGGCACGAAGTACATGTATGACGAGGTCGATCCCACCGTGGATCCGCTGTCGCCGGCGAACAAGCTGATCTTCGCGTCCGGCCCGATGACCGGCACCTTCGCGCCGTCGGCCGGGCGTTACGACGTCGTGACCAAGGGGCCGCTGACCGGCACCATCGCCGCCTCCAACTCTGGCGGCGCCTGGGGGCCGGAGCTGAAATATGCCGGCTACGACATGCTGATCCTGGAAGGCCGTGCGGAAAAGCCGGTCTACCTGTGGATCCAGGACGACAAGGTCGAAATCCGCGACGCCGCCCATCTTTGGGGTAAGGATGTGCCGGAGACCACCGAGGCGCTGAACGAGGAGACGGCGGTCGACGCCAAGATCGCCTGCATCGGACCGGCGGGTGAAAAGCTGTCCTACATCGCCGCCATCATGAACGACATGCAGCGCGCGGCCGGCCGCACCGGCGTCGGCGCGGTGATGGGGTCGAAGAACCTGAAGGCTGTGGTGGTGCGCGGCACCGGTTCCGTGACCGTTGCCGACAAGGAGGCCTTCCTGGCCGCGGTTGCCAAGGCCAGCACCATGATCAAGGAGCATCCGGTCGGCGGCACCGGCCTGCGCCTCTACGGCACCAACGTGCTCGTGAACATCCTGAACTCGATCGGCGGCCTGCCGACCAACAATTTCCAGGACGGCCACTTCCCGACCGCCGACAAGGTGGGCGGTGAGACGCTGGCGGCCAACCAGTTGCAGCGGCCCAAGGGCTGTTTCTCCTGCATCATCTCCTGCGGCCGGGCCACCAAGGTGACCAACCCCAAATACAAGGGCGAGGGCGAGGGGCCGGAGTACGAGACCGCCTGGGGCTTCGGCCCGGACTGCCAGATCGACGATCTGGATGCGGTGCTCAAGGCCAACTATTACTGCAACGAATACGGCCTCGACACCATTTCCATGGGCGGCACGGTCGCCTGCGCCATGGAGCTGTTCAATCGCGGCATCATCACGCTGGACGATACCGAAGGGCTGGAACTGGACTTCGGCAACGCCGAGGCGATGGTGGAGGCGGTGCGGCTGACCGGCCTGGGGCAAGGCTTCGGCAAGAAGCTGGCGCTGGGCTCCTACCGGCTGGCGAGCCTCTACGGTCATCCGGAACTGTCGATGACGGTCAAGAAGCAGGAAATGCCGGCCTACGATCCGCGCGCGGTGCAGGGCATCGGCCTGAACTATGCCACCAACAACCGCGGCGGCTGCCATGTCCGCGGCTATTCGATCAGCCCGGAGGTTTTGGGCGTGCCGTTCAAGGTCGACAAGGACAGCATCGACGGCAAGGCCGAACTGGTGGCCCTGTTCCAGAACCTGACGGCGGCGTTGGATTCCTCCGGCTCCTGCCTGTTCACCACCTTCGGCATCGGCGCGCCCGAATTCGGCGAGCTGATGACGGCGCTGACCGGCTTCGCCTATAGCGGCGACAGCTTCGTCGAGGCGGGCGAGCGGATCTGGAACCTGGAGCGGCTGTGGAACCTGAAGTCGGGGCTGACCGCCGCCGACGACACGTTGCCGCCGCGCCTGCTCAACGAGCCGATCGTGACCGGCGCATCGAAGGGGTCGGTCAGCCGCCTGCCGGAAATGCTGCCGCTCTACTACGGAGTCCGCGGCTGGGACGCCCAGGGCGTTCCGACCAAGGAGAAGCTGAGCGCCCTGGCGCTGGCCTGATCCCGCCGGGCCGCCGCCGCACCTTGTGGCGGCGGCCCAAGGCGGTGATTCGGGCAGGAAGGCAGCTGTGCCATGAAAGTCTCCTATTTCGCGCTTCTGCGCGAAGCCACAAAGAAACGCAGCGAGATCCGGGAGCGGCCGGCGGCCACCGTCCGCGATCTGCTGAACGATCTGGTCGCCGAATACGGTCCCAACTTCGCCCGTTGGATCATGAAGGACGGTGAACTGGCCGGCTTCGCCATCGTCCTGGTCAACGGCCAGGACATACGCGGCCTTCAGGGACTGGACACGCCGCTGACCCCGGATTCCGACGTCTTCATCTTTCCGCCGCTGGCTGGCGGCTGAGAAAGGGGCGGGCCATGACCCTGATAACGCTTCCCATTCTTCTTTTGCTTGGCGGCTTCGTCCTGCAACTGCTTTTTGCCCGGATGCTGACGCCGGTCGGCAAGGGCGTCCTTGCGACCGCAGCGGTCTTCGCCTCCTTCCTCGCCACGCTGCCGCTGGTGCCGGCCGGTATGGCCGGCATCGCGATGGAGGCGCCGCTGCTGCCGGTGTGGGACGGGCCGTTTTCCCTCGCTCTGCACATCGACGGGCTCGGCATCCTGTTCATGCTGATGGGCACCGGCATCGGCGCCGCCATCCTGCTGTTCTCCGTCCGCTACATGGAGCATGAGGAGCAGGGCACGACACGCTTCTATGCGATCATGCTGGTCTTCATCGCCGGGCTGCTGCTGCTGGCGAGTGCGGCCGACATGCTGGGCGCCTATATGGCGTGGGAGGTGATCGGGCTGTGCTCCTACAGTCTGGTCGGCTTCTGGTACCGGCAAAGGGCGGCGACCGACGGCGCCCGCAAGGTGCTGGTCATCACCCATCTGGCGGGTTACGGCTTCCTGATCGGGCTGGTGTTGGTCTATTCCCGCGCCGGCACGCTGGTCTGGACCGATCCGGCGGTTGGTTCGGCCTTCACCTCCGGCGTCGCAGCTCTGTTCATCGTCGCGGCGATGGCGAAGTCGGTGATGTTCCCCCTGCACACCTGGATCCCTGAGGCGATGAACGCCCCGACCCCGGTGTCGGCGCTGCTGCATTCGGCCTGCTACGTCAAGGCAGGCGTCTATCTGATCGCCCGCATGTATGTGATCGGCGACGGGCAATGGCAGGCCGCGCTGGAGGTGCCGCTGCTGGCGGTCGGCTGCGTCACCATCCTGGTCGGCGTCATCTTCGCCATGGCGCAGACCGACCTGAAGCGGCTGCTGGCCTTCCACACCGTCAGCCAGCTCGGCTACATCGTCGTCGGGCTTGCGCTCGGCACCGATCTCGGGCTGGCGGCCGGACTGTTCTATTGCCTCAGCCATGCGCTGTTCAAGGGCACGCTGTTCATGTGCGCCGGCGCCATCCAGCATGCCACCGGCACCCGCGACCTGCGGGAGTTGGGCGGGCTTGCCACCGCGATGCCGGGGACGGCGAAGGTGTGGATCGTCGCCGCCGCCTCCATCGCCGGCGTGCCGCTGACCAACGGTTTCGTCGCCAAATGGCTGCTGTTCGGCGCAGCACTCGACAAAGGGCTGGTGGTGGTGGTGCTGGTCGGCTGGATCGGCAGCATCCTGACCGCCTTCTCCTTCCTGAAGGCCACCGTCAACGCCTTCTATGGCGTGCCGTCCAAGGCGCTGCTCGGCAAGCACATCCACGAGGCCTCGCCCAGCATGCTGACCGGCATGGGCTCCATGGCCGGACTGTGCCTGCTGTTCGGGCTGGCGCCGCAATTGCTGATGGTGCCGGTGGTGGCGCCGGCCGTGCGGTCTCTGGGCTTCGACTGGGCGGTGCAGATGAGCTGGCTCGGCATCCTGACCGACCGCGGCAGCATCGCGATGACCGTCGGCGGTGCCGTGGTGTTGGCCTCGGCCATGCTGGGGCTGCTGGTCTACCGGCTGGCCCAGGCGCCGGCTCCCGGACTGGTCTCGGTCTATTCCGGCGGCGAGCCGCTGCCGGCCGGCGACCGGCCCGGCGCGGTCGACTTCGCCGAGATGGCCGAACACGCCTTCCATCCCGTCTATTCGCTCGATCCCGATCCCGCTTACCTGCGGATCTGGCGCAGCCTGACCCGTGTGGCCGGTGCGGCGCAGACCGCGGCAGGTGCCGTTCTCGAGGATCGTCCGCTCCTGGCCATCGGTCTCGTCGCGGTCGCGGCGCTGGCCGGCGTGTGGCTGGTCTGAGCGCAGCCGGAGGCATCCATCATGGATATGGTGCTGATACCCCTCTTTCTGGCGATCGCGCTCGGCGTGGCTCTCTATGCCCGCGCGATCCCGCAGGGAAACGGTGGATGGTGGCGATTTGCCGCCGCTGCCGTCGCCCTGGCGGTCGCCGCCCGGCTGGTCGGCCATGGTTGGGCCGCCACCCTGCTGGCGTCGGCCGCCGAATTCCTGGCGGTGGGCATGGTGTGGAGCGGCGGGACGGCGGAAGCCCGCGCCGCCGCCCGCAAATATCTGACCGCGGTCGCTCTCGCCGCCCTGTGCGGCTGGACGGCGCTGGCGTTGCTCCAACTCGGCGCGTCGCGCCCGGCCGCGCCGTGGGACAGGCTGGCGGTGGCGTTGCTGCTGGTCAGCGTGGCGCTGAAGCTCGGCCTGGTGCCGGTCTATTTCTGGCTGCCGGCGGTGGCCCGCGCCTCTTCGGCGATGACGACGGCTTTGATCGTTGCGGTGGTCGATGTCGGCGCCTTCTGCGAACTGCTGGCCCTGCGCGACGCGGCTCCGTGGATCTTCGTGGATTTCGCGCCGCTGTGGATCGGGCTGGCGGTGCTGTCGCTGTTGGGGGCGGCACTGCTGGCGCTGGCCCAGCGCGAACTGAAGCCGATGCTGGCCTTCTCATCGATCGACGACATGGGCTATCTGCTGCTTGGACTGGTGGCCGGCGGGGCCGACGGCATGGCCGGGGCGTGGTTCGGCATCCTCGGTCATGCGATGGGCAAGATCGTGCTGTTCGGTGCGGTCGGTGCGGCGGAGTGGCATCTCGGCCGGGCGGTGACGCTGAACGACCGCGGCCTGTCCACCCCGCTGCCGGTTGCCAGCGCCGCCTTCATGCTGGGGGCGCTGGGCTTCATCGGCATCCCGCCGACGTTGGGCTTCATCGGGCACTGGCGGCTTTATCTGGCGGGGGCGGAGCTGGGCGGGCCGCTGCTGCTGGCCGTGCTCTACGCGTCGTCCGCCATGGCCCTGCTCTGCTATATCCGCGCCATCCACCGGGTGTGGCTGGGGCCGGTGGAGTCTCCCGTCGCCGGTCGGCCGCTGCCGCGTGCAGCCGCCCTGGTGCTGTTGGCCTTTGCCATCGCTCCGGTGCTGTTCGGGCTGGCTCCCAACGGGCTTCGTCCTGCGGCCGAGCCGCATCCCCATGTTGCCGCACTGCCGACTGAAACGGCGGAAGGTGTGAAATGAACCTGATCGAACGGGTCATCGCGATCTCGCGCCGGCGGTCGCCCTGGATCTGCCGTCTGAATGCCGGATCCTGCAACGGCTGCGACATCGAGATCACGCCCCTGCTGAGTCCGCGCTACGACGCCGAACAGCTGGGGGTCGAACTGCACGGCACGCCAAAGCATGCGGACATCGTCCTGATCTCCGGCACGCTGACGCTGCGGTCGCGCCAGGCGATCCTCGACATCTACGCGCAGGTGCCCAATCCGAAGGCGGTGGTGGCGCTGGGGTCCTGCCCGGCATCCGGCAACGTCTTCGCCGGCAGTCCGCTGGTGCTGAGCGAGTCCTTGGACAGCATCGTTCCGGTCGACGTCTGGGTGCCCGGTTGCCCGCCGCGGCCGCAGGCCATCCTGGACGGTGTCGCCCGCGCCGCCAAGCTGCTGGAGGAGGGCGCCACCAAGAGCCAGCTGGAGAGCCGGCGGGGGAGGCTGTCATGAACGCCGTCTGGTCCTATCTGGTCGCCTTCGTCGTCTGGCCGGGGCTGCTGCTCGCCGCCCCGTTGGGATGGCTGGAGCTGTGGTTCATGCGCAAGCTGGTGGCCCGCCTGCAGGGACGCCAGGGTCCGCCCTTCTTCCAGCCCTTCTTCGATTTCATGAAGCTGCTGGGCAAGGAGACGGTGATCCCGCGCGGCGTCAACCGCGGCATCTTCCTGGCTCTGCCGGTGGTGTCGCTGGCTTCGGTAACGGCCGCGCTCGCCATCGTGCCGCTGCCCGGCAACCCGGCGCCGTCGCTGCCCGGCGACGTCGTGCTGCTGCTGTACCTGATGGAGGTGCCGATCCTGTGCGAGGTGCTGGCCGGCTATGTCAGCCGTTCCATCTACGGGCAGGTCGCGGCGATGCGCGAAGCACTGCTGTCGCTCGCCTACAATCTTCCCTTCCTGGTCGCCATCATCGCCATGGCGCAGGAGGCCGGAAGCTTCCAGATGAGCGCGCTGCAGGCCGCCCCCTATGGTGTTGTCCATCTGCTGGCGGCGCTGACCTTCCTGCTGGCGCTGCCGGCGCGGATGAAGCTGAACCCCTTCTCCATCGCCAATGCCGAGCATGAGATCGTCGCCGACAGTCACATCGAATACAGCGGCCCGCCACTGGCCCTGTTCAAGCTGTCGCATGCCGTCGAGCTGGTTTTGCTGACCGAGCTGTTCGCCGTGGTCTTCATTCCGGCCACACCCTGGCCGCTGGTGAATCTGCTGGTCTATCTGGCGGCGGGCGTCGCGGTGCTGGGCGGGGTGACGCTGCTTGCAACGGCCACGGCGCGGCTGCGGCTGACCCAGGCCTTCCGCTTCTACTGGGTCTGGGGTGGGCTGGCGTCGGCGGTCACCCTGGCCGCGACGCTGGTCCGCTGAGGAGGACTCCACCATGGCCATGCTGAAAACCATCCTCGGCAACCTGCTGCGCCCCCCGCGCACCCGGGGTCCTGCCGACATGCCGGACGTGCCGCCGGTCTACCGCGGCGCGCTGGCCCATGACGCCGCCCGCTGCACCGCCTGCGGGACCTGCGCCTTCGTCTGCGCGCCGAAGGCCATCACCTTCACCCAGGATCCCGGCGTGTCGGTGTCCTGGCATTTCTTCATCGGTCAATGCTCCTTCTGCGGGCTGTGTGCGCAGAACTGTCCGACGCAGGCCATCGGGCTGCAGGCCGACGCGCCCGGTGCGACGAACAGCGCGGCCGGCGATGGGCTGCGGCTGGAAAGCGTCGTCCGGCTGCAGCCCTGCACCCGCTGCGGTGCCGCCCATGTGCCGCTGCCGGATGCCGTCATGGAAGCGCTTTGGGGCGTGGGGGAGGCCGAGCGCGGCTATTGCCCGGAATGCCGGCGCCGGGCGGCGAGCGAGAAGCTGCGCGCCGCCTTCGTTCCGGTGCAGGAGGCCCATCATGACCGCTGACCGCACTCCCAACCGACTGGCCGATGCACTGCAGGCCATCCCCGGCGTCCGCAGCGTCGTCGAGCGCGACGGCGCCCTGTGGGCCGATGCCCCGCTGCTGGAGGTCGAGGCGATGGCCGAGGCTATGGCGGAGCTCGGCATCCGGCTCGGCACCGTCACCGCCATCCCGCATGCCGGGGACGCCGAATCGACGGTGATCTATCACTATATCGACGAGCATCGCGTCATCAACATCAAGACCTGCACCCGCAACGGCGCGCTCGCGTCGCTGGCGCCGACCGTGCGGGCGGCGTCCTGGGCGGAGCGGGAAATCCGCGACCTGTTCGCCGTGGAGTTTCCCGGCCATCCCAACCCGGTGCCGCTGATCCGGCCCGACGGCATCGACACCGCCACCCTGCGCGAAGCGATGTGCCGCCCGGCGGAGGTCGCGCGCAAGCCCGTTTCGCCGCTGGCCTCGCCTTTGGCTGCCAACCCGGCCCGTTCCTAGGAGTTTCCGGCCATGCCCTACAGCTTTCCGCTCGGTCCTTATCACCCGGCGCTGGAGGAACCCTTCAAGGTCAAGGTCCAGTGCCGCGGCGAAGTCATCGACAGCGCCACCGTCGAGGTCGGTTTCAGCTTCCGCGGCATCGAGTTGCTGGCGCAGAAGCGCAATTGGGTGGAGGTCATCACCCTGATCGAGCGTGTCTGCGGCATCTGTTCCAACACCCATGCCATGACCTTCTGCATGGCGGCGGAGACCATCGCCGGGATCGAGATACCCAAGCGCGCCACCCACATCCGCACCATCATTGCAGAGCTGGAGCGGTTGCACTCCCATCTGCTGTGGGCCGGGGTGGGGGCGGAGGACATCGGTTTCCATTCCCTGTTCATGGAGGTGTTCACGCTTCGCGAACTGGTGATGGACACGCTGGAGGCGATCAGCGGCAACCGTGTCAATTACGGCATGAACTGCATCGGCGGCGTCCTTCGCGACATCCCCGATCCGAAGCGGTATCTGCCGGCGCTCGACACGCTGTCGAAGGGGCTGGCGGAGATCGTCATCCCGACCTTCACCGAGAATCCGACGGCACTCGCCCGCACCCGCGGTGTCGGCCAGCTGACGCAGCAGCAAGCGGTGGAATGGGCGGTGGTCGGACCGGTCGCCCGCGCCTCCGGCCTCGACATCGACGTGCGCAAGGACCAGCCCTACCTGTCCTATGCCGATCTCGGGTTCGAAAGCGTCGTACGGCCGGAGGGCGACGTGCTGGCGCGGGTCGTGGTGCGGGCGCTGGAGATGGTCGAGAGCATCCGCCTGATCCGCGAGGCGCTGCTGTCCCTGCCCGTCGGGCCATTGCGGGCAACGGAGGGTTTGCCGGAGATTCCCATCGGCGAGGCCACCATCCGCACCGAGGCGCCGCGTGGCGAGGCCTTCTATTATGTTGCGTCGGAAGGCGGGGCCACCCCGGCGCGGGTGAAGATCCGCACGCCGTCCTTCGTCAACATCCCGGCCATCGAGGCGATGGTGGTTGGGCAGCCGCTGGCCGACCTGTCGATCATCCAGGCCTCCGTGGATCCTTGCATCTCCTGCACCGACAGATAGGGGATCTTTTCGCCCTCGCCACGGTTCAGATCACGATGCCTGCCAGGGCCGGGCTCTGCTCCAGCGTGTCGGCCAGAATGTCCAGCATGTGGCGGCAGTCCGCGCGGGCGATGGGAGCGCCCAGGCAGATGCGCAGGGCTTCCGGGGCGGGGCCGGCGGTCAGGAAGATGTCGCTGACGGCTGCGGCGATGCCGCGGCCGCGCAGATGGGCGGCGAATTCCCCGCGCGTCCAGACCGGCGGCAGGGCGAGCCACAGGTGGAAGCCCTGCGGGTGGGCGGTCATCGCGGAGGACGGCAGCAGGTCGCGCGCCATGCGCTGGCGGATCGTCGCCTCTGCCCGAATGGCGGCGAGAAGCGCGTCGGCGGTGCCGTCGCCGATCCACCGGGTGGCGACGGCGGCGGGGATCGGCGGGGTGCCGAGCATGGTCGCCCGCTGGGCGGCGGCCAGCCGCATCGCCTGACGGGCATCCGGCGCCGCGACATAGGCGATGCGCAGGCCAGGCGCGACGCATTTGGCCAGACCGGTGACATGAAAGGTCAGGTCAGGCGCCAGCGTTGCGATGGGCGGCGGCGCATCCTGCGGCAGCACGCCGTAGATGTCGTCCTCGACGATGGGGATGCCGTGCTCGCGGGCGATGGCGGCGATGGCGGCGCGGCGCTCCACCGGCAAGGTCGCCGTCGTCGGGTTGTGCAGGGTGGGGGTGCAGTAGAGCGCCTTCGGCGCATGGGTCGCGACGGCGGCGCGCAGGGCGTCGGGGTCGATACCGTCGCCGTCCATCGCCACGCCGACCACCCGCAACCCCAACTGGCCGGCGATGGTCCTGAAGCCGGGATAGGTCAGCGCCTCGGTACAGACGGTGTCGCCGGGGCGGGCCAGCATGCAGAGCAGGGCCAGCAGGGCGCTTTGCGTGCCGGGACAGACGACGATCCGGCCGGGATCCGGGGCGGCGTCACGGAAACCCAGCCGCCGGGACAGCCAGTGCGCGCCCGCGATGCGGTCCTCCTCCAACCCGCCGGCCGCGGTTGCGGCGTCGGGATAGCGCAGCAGGGATTGCGGATCAATCCGGTGCATCGCCTGGGCCAGACCCTGGCACACGCGGTCCAGCAGCTCCGGCGCGTCGGGCAGGGGCGGCTGATTCATCGTCATGTCGATGATCGCGGACGGTGCCATGGTCGCGCGGCGGGCGGTGGCGGGGAGAGGAGCGGGCGGGGTGTTGCCGGCCCCGGCACTGATGAAGGTGCCCTGGCCGACGCGGGCGTCGAGCAGCCCCCGGCGGCGCGCCTCGCCATAGGCCCGGCTGACCGTGGTCAGGTCCAGCCCCAACCGGTCGGCAAGCGCGCGCTGCGGCGGCATCCGGTATCCTGCCGCAAGCCGGCCGCCGCGAACATCGTCGGCGATGGCGTCGGCGATGGCGAGATAGACCGGCTTGTTCCGGTTCGCCAGATCGGGCTGCCAGATGCCGGTGCCGGACTGCTCGGCCGGGACGGAGCCTTCGGCATAGGCCGGGATATCGGATTGCATGGACTGTCCTGACCGTTCTCTTCGCCCGCACCCTGCGGCGTCGTCCGCATCATAAGCGGGTCACGGGGCGAGGAACACGCTGTCGTGGCGGACCGGCTCGCCGGCCGGATCGGGCGTCAGCGTGAAGGCGAGCGGGGTGGAGGCGCCGGCCAGGGTGGATTGCGGCACGCGGACCTGGATGCGGTAGGTGTCCACCGCGTTGGCGCGGGCCGACAACGCCAACTCGCCGGACTCGCCGTTCTCGCCCGACAGGCCGAGGCTGGCCTGCGGCAGGCCGGACAGGGTCAGGCGGTACTGCCGGTCGGTCAGCGACATGTTGGCGATCTTGATGGTGTAGGCGTTCTGGATGCGTCCGTCGCTGAGCGTCACGAACAGCGGCGCCCGGTCGCGCAGGACGGCGATGTCGTTGCTGGGCTTCAGCGCCAGGGCGATGGCCATGGCGCCGCCGACCACCACAAGCATCAGGCCGTAGACGATGGTTCGCGGGCGCAGCAGGCGGAAGCGGGGCGGCGGTGCGGCCGTGGCCTTCGCCGCCTGCGCGGTGAGGGTGTCGAAGCGGATCAGGTCGCCGGGTCGGCCGATGCGCGCCATCACGTCGTTGCAGGCGTCGNGGCCGCAATCGATGCAGTCGCCCAAGCCCTTGTGGGCGCGGGTGTCCCACCCCTCGCTCTTGCGCAGGGGCGCGCGTCCCTCGCCGCGCCAGTCCTGATAGGTGACGACCAGGCTGTCCTCGTCCAGCATGGCGGCCTGGATGCGCGGCCAGGGACAGACATAGAAGCACATCTGCTCGCGCATGAAGCCGGCCATCAGATAGGTGCAGGCGGCCATGAACAGGACGGAGCCGGCGGCGAGCGCGGGGGCGTCGAAGCGCAGCAGATCGACCGCCAGCGTCGGCGCATCCGTCAGGTAGGCGACGCTGAGAAAGCCGGTGACGGCGGAAATCGCCAGCCACGCCGCATGCTTGACCGCCTTCTTCGTCAGCCAGCCCGCTGTCCAGGGCTGCTTGTCCAGCCGGATGCGGTCCGTGCGGTCGCCCTCCACCCGGCGTTCCACCCAGACGAACAGGTCGGTCCATACCGTCTGCGGGCAGGTGAAGCCGCACCAGACCCGGCCGCCCAGCGCCGTCGCCAGGAACAGACCGATGGCGGCGATGATCATCACCCCGGTGATGTAATAGACATGCTGCGGCCACAGCTGGACCGCGAAGATGTAAAAGCGCTGGCTGCCGAGATCGAACAGCACCGCCTGGTCTGGGACGCCCGGACCGCGGTCCCAGCGCAGGAAAGGCAGCAGGGCGAACAGCGCCAGCAGCAGCGCGCCGATCCCGGTCTTCATCCGCCGGTATCGCCCGCGCACCGACTTGGGATGGATCTTGCGGTGGGAGGCGTAGGCCGACTGCGCTTCTTGCGTGTCGGGAGCGTGGTTGGGGCGGCGGGTGAGGATCGGCGCATCGCTGGGCATGGGGCACCTGGCACGAAGGAACCGTCAGGCCGCCGCCGTCCAGTAAAGCGTATGGAGCGGCGGCCTCTCGGCGATGCCAGTTTGTATGGAATATTGATCGGATTGCTTCAAGTGGATTGCAGGGTTGTCGCGCGCCAAACCGTGCATCTGCGGTGGTTTGTCGCAGATGAAGGCAAGGTCAGCCGCCAGAAATCCGTACAATATCGAGTGTGGTGCGGTTGGAGGCTGGAATTGCATGGATTTGTGGAGTCATGCCTGCCCATTGCCGAACCGGCGTTCCGATGCACATTCTGCTTCCGGGAAAGCGATCACGCGACAGGTTCGATGAGAAGCATCACGGTGAGCGGCAGGACATCGAAGGACGGCGCGGCGGCCAAGGACAGCAGGAATCCCTGCATCGGGCTTTGCCGTTTCGGCGGACAGGGGGCCTGTCTCGGCTGCCACCGCACCAAGGCCGAGGTGAAGGGCTGGAAACGGTTGAGCGCTGCTGCCAAGGCGGCCATCAACGAGCGGATCAGGCAGGGGACGCAGGAGGTGCCGGTGGCGGCAAGGAACGGCAAGGCGCCGCGCAAGCGCCTGCGCAAGCTGGAACGGAAGATCGGCAAGCTCGAAGCGAAGCTCGCCGCCCTGCGGGCCGAGCGCGACGCGATGGCGGACCCGGACTGAGGCGGTGTCATTGGACGCTACCGCAGCCGCACAGGTTGCACGTCACTCGGCCGGGGGCAGCGGCTCCCGACCAAGCGACAGGCGGGTGAACGGCTGCCCCGTCACTTCACCGAGACGTCGTAGCCGAAATGCTGCTGGCTCAGCTTGGCGATGGTGCCGTCCTTGCCGGCTTCGGCGATGGCCTTGTCGAAGCGGGCCTTCAGGTCGGCATCGGCCTTGCGCAGGCCCACGCCCATGCCATCGCCCAGCACACCGCGCGTCAAGCTCGGACCGACCAGCGTCATGCTGTCCTTGCCCATGCTGCGGATGATCGCCTCGATGGGGGAGCGGTCGCCGAAGATCGCGTCCACCCGGCCGGAGGACAGGTCGATGGCGGCGTTGTCGATCTTGTCGTAGCTGCGCACCGTCACGTCCGGCAGATGCTTCTCCAGGAATTCAGCCTGGATGGTGGAGGTCTGCACGCCCACCGCCTTGCCCTTCAGCAGCTCCGCCAGCTTGGCCAGCGCCGCCTTGCTGCCGGCCTCGTCGGCGAGGTCGATGTTGTCGGCACCGAAGGCGGCGCCGTTCAGCTTGGAGGACTTCATCACGGCGAAGGTGGATTGTTCGGTGCCGTAGGGGCCGGCGAAGGCGATGACCTTCTTGCGTTCCTCGGTAATGGTCATGCCGGCCATGATGGCGTCGATCTTGCCCTGCTGCAGCGACGGGATCATGCCGTCCCAGTCCTGGGCGATCAGCTCGCACTCCGCCGCCATGCGCTTGCACAGGTCCCAGGCGAGGTCGATCTCGAAGCCGACCAGCTTGCCCGACGAATCCATGCCGTTCCAGGGGGCGAAGGAGCCTTCCGAGGCGATGCGGATCTTCTTGGCATCCTTGGCGGCGGCGGGGTGGTCCATGGTGACGCCGGCGGTCCCGGTCGCCAGCGCACCCAGCACCAGCGCCATGAGGATCTTCTTCATCGGCTTGTTCCTTCCATTCATGGTGCAGCCGGCGCCGGCTTGCGTTCCCTTGCCGTCTGCGAAGCGTCCGGACTTTGGCACAGGCCTCCACCGCCCGTCACCCCCGCGATGGCGGGGGGCCCTGCGTTGCCGTGGCGCAGCCCGTTGGAAACGCTGACTGTCCGTGATCGGGACCGGCCTACAGACGGGCGCGCGTGCTGCGCGGGGTGTTCAGCAGGAGGTTGGTCTCGCTGGTGGTGATGCCGGGGGTCAGGCGGATGCGGCGCAGCACCGAGTCGAACTCCGGCAGGCTGGAGGAGGACAGCTCGACGATCAGGTCCCAGCGGCCGTTTGTGCTGTGGATCTCCATGATTTCGGGGAAGCCGCTGAGCGTCCGCACCACCCGGTCGGCCGCCTGCCCCTCGACCTCGATCAGCATGATGCCGCGAACCGGCGCCTCCACCGTGTCGGCGCGCAGGATGACGGTGTAGCCGATGATGATGCCGGACGCCTCCAGCCGCTCCATCCGCGCGCGCACCGTCGCCCGTGACACGCCCAGCTCGATGGCAAGGTCGGAAATGCTGCGGCGGCCGTCATGACGCAGCAGGGTGATCAGCTTCTCGTCGAGCTGGTCCAGGGTCATGTGCACCGCTCTCCGCCAATTCGACAAGCCTTGCTGTCCAGTTTGCTAAGCCGGATGGCGTGTTTTGTCAATTTGCCCTGTCCGTTCCGCCATGCGCCTGTGATTTGCTGGTGGGGGGAACAGGCGAGAGACCGAACAATGTCCTACCAGAAGACAAAGACGAAACACTGCCGTCTGGTCGGCGTGCCGGTGCAGGACGGGGCGGGGCGCCTCGGCTGCGAGATGGGGCCGAGCGCCTACCGCACAGCCGGGATCGCGCGGGCCTTGTCCGAGCTAGGGCACGGCGTCACCGATCTCGGCAATGTCGCGCCGGTGCCGCAGCAGCCGATGGCGCATGGCAACGCGGCGCTGAAGCTGCTGCCGGAGGTGGCGGGCTGGACCGCCGCGCTGTGCAAGGTGGCCTACGAGGCGAGCGCCGGGCAGGACGCCATGCCGATCTTCATGGGCGGCGACCACTGCCTCGCCGCCGGCACCCTGACCGGGCTGGCGCAGCGGGCGGCCGAGATGGGGCGCCCGCTGTTCGTCCTGTGGCTGGACGCGCATCCGGATTTCCACACGCTGGAGACGACGGAGAGCGGCAACCTGCATGGCGTGCCGATGGCCTACGCCACCGGCCGCACCGGCTTCGACGGCTATTTCCCGCCGCCGCCGGCCCGGCTCGACCCGCACAAAGTCTGCATGATGGGCATCCGCAGCGTCGATCCGGCCGAACGGCGGGCGCTGGAGACCTCGGGCATCACCGTCCATGACATGCGCAAGATCGACGAGCACGGCATCGTCACCCTGCTGCGTCCGTTCCTGGAGCGGGTGGTCGAGGCGGACGGGCTGCTGCATGTCAGCCTGGACGTCGATTTCCTCGATCCCGGCATCGCCCCCGGTGTCGGCACCACGGTCCCCGGCGGCGCCACCTTCCGCGAGGCGCATCTGGTGATGGAGATGCTGCACGACACCGGCATGGTCAGCAGCGTCGATCTGGTCGAGCTGAACCCCTTCCTGGACGAGCGCGGGCGCACCGCGATCCTGATGGTGGAACTGCTGGCCAGCCTGATGGGGCGCCGCGTTCTCGATTACCCGACCCGCAGCTTCTGAGCGATTGGAGCGTATGACAATGATCCCGAACCTGAACCTCGTTCCCTTCGTCAGCGTCGACCACATGATGAAGCTGGTGCTGCACATCGGCGTGGAGCGCTTTCTGACCGAGCTGTCGGCCTATGTGGAGGAGGATTTCCGCCGCTGGGAGAGATTCGACAAGACGCCGCGCGTCGCCTCCCACAGCGCAGAGGGCGTGATCGAGCTGATGCCGACCAGCGACGGCCGCACCTATGGCTTCAAATATGTGAACGGCCATCCGAAGAACACGCGGGAGGGACGCCAGACCGTCACCGCCTTCGGTGTGCTGGCCGATGTCGGCACCGGCTATCCGATGCTGATGACGGAGATGACCATCCTGACGGCGCTGCGCACCGCCGCCACCTCCGCCGTCGCGGCGAAGCATCTGGCGCCGAAGGATGCAAGCTGCATGGCGATCATCGGCAACGGCGCCCAGGCGGAGTTCCAGGCGATGGCCTTCAAGGCGCTGCTGGGGATCCGCAAACTGCGGCTCTACGACATCGACCCGGCGGCGACGCGGAAATGCATGCGCAACCTGAGCGACCAGGGCTTCGAGATCGCCGCCTGCGGCTCGACCGAAGAGGCGGTGGAGGGGGCGCAGATCATCACCACCGTCACGGCGGACAAGCAGTACGCGACCATCCTGACCGACAACATGGTCGGGGCCGGCGTGCACATCAATGCGGTCGGCGGCGACTGCCCCGGCAAGACGGAGCTGCACCGCGACATCCTGCTGCGCTCCGACATCTTCGTGGAATATCCGCCGCAGACCCGGATCGAGGGCGAGATCCAGCAGCTGGCCCCCGACCATCCGGTGACGGAGCTGTGGACGGTGATGACGGGGCAGGCCACCGGCCGGCGCGATGCGCGGCAGATCACCCTGTTCGATTCGGTCGGCTTTGCGACGGAGGACTTCTCCGCCCTGCGCTATGTGCGCGACAAGGTGGCGGGGACGGGCTTCTACGAGACTCTGGACATGCTGGCCGACCCGGACGAGCCGCGCGACCTGTTTGGCATGATCCTGCGCGCCGCCAAGCCGGCCCCGGTGGACGAGGCGGCGTGACCTCTCCCCGGTCCCCCGCCCGCAGGCGGTGGCGCTCCGCGATCAGGCGGAAGAGTTCCTCCGCCATGTGAGGACAGCCTGAACGGTCGTCCTCACCAGCCTATCCATTTGCCGTATTCGCGGACGAAGTCATGCCGGATGGCGTTGCGGTTCATCCGCTCCTGCGCAAGCGGCTTGTGCAGGCCGCCGCGCAGGATGACCTCGGCCCGCGTCTGCCAGGGCTCCTCATCCTTCTCGATGCCAGAGAAGGCGAAGCTCATGGGATGATGGGCGCGGGCGCGGATCGCGTAGGAGAATTCCTCCTGGCCGTCCCGTAGCACGGCGATTCCGGCGCTGAAGGAACTGGCGTCGAGTTCCACGACGCGGCCGTTGCGCTCCAACTCCTCCGCGACGTCGCGCAGGGCCGGCACCAAGTCGTCGGCGATGAAGCGCGCCACGTTCCGCCTTGCGGCCCCGGCGCCCGGCGGAACCGCCGCCTGTCCGCTTTTGCGGCCCAGCATCGCGGAAAGCCCCAGCCGCCAATCCCCGTCGTCCACCGCTTCCGCCGCCGCAGCGGTGGCGCCTGCCGCGAGGCGGGTCGCGCGCCGGCCGGGATCGACCGTCCGCTCGCTCTGCAGGCTGACGACGAGGCCGACGCACATCATCACCATGACGAACGCGAAGGGCAGCGCCGTGGTGACCGCCGCGGTCTGCAGGGCCTGGAGCCCGCCGACCAGCAGGAGCACCGCCGCCACCACCCCGGACAGGAGCGCCCAGAAGATGCGCGTGGCGACCGGCGGATCCTGGTTTCCGCCGGAGCCGATGATGTCGATGACCATCGCGCCGGAATCGGCGGAGGTGACGAAGAAGGTGACGACCATCAGCGTGGCGATGGCGGAGGTGACGGTGCTGAGCGGCAACCGGTCCAGCATGACGAACAGCGCGGTCGGCACGCTTTCGGCAACCGCCGCGGCCATGCCGCCGCCCTCGAACATCTCCATGTGGATCGCCGTTTCGCCGAAGACGATGAACCACAGCATGGTCAGGGCGACCGGCGCGAACAGCACGCCGCCGATGAATTCACGGATGGTCCGCCCGCGCGACACGCGGGCGATGAACATGCCGACGAAGGGCGCCCAGGAGATCCACCAGCCCCAATAGAACATCGTCCAGCTCGCCTGCCACTCCGCCCCGGCATAGGGCAGGGTGCGGAAGCTGGTGTAGGGCAGAGTCCACAGGTAGCGGCCGATGCTTTCCACCAGCGTCGACAGCAGGAACACCGTCGGACCCAGCAGAAAGACGAAGGTCAGCAGCAGCACGCCGGCCAGCATGTTCAGTTCGCTCAAACGGCGGATTCCCCGCCCGACGCCGCTGGCCGCGGACAGCGTGGCCACCACCGTGATGACGGCGATCAGCACGATCTGCTGCGTCAGCCCCACGTCGAGCAGGCCGAGATAGGCGAAGCCGGCGTTGATCTGCATGACGCCGAGCCCCAGCGAGGTCGCAATTCCGAACAGCGTGCCGAAGATGGCGATGATGTCGACGGCATGGCCGGGCCAGCCGCGGATGCGGTCGCCCAGCAGCGGATAGAGCGCCGACCGGATGGTCAGGGGCAGGTCGTGGCGGTAGGCGAAGTAGCCGAGCGAGAGCCCGACGACGATGTAGATCGCCCAGGCGTGCAGGCCCCAATGGAGGAAGGCGAGGTTCATCGCCTCGCGCGCGGCGTCGGGAGTTCCCGCTTTGCCCACGCGCGGATTGGAGAAATGCAGCATCGGCTCGGCAACGCCGTAGAACAGCAGACCGATGCCCATCCCGGCGCTGAACAGCATTGCGAACCAGGACGGGTAGCTGAACTCCGGCTCGTCATCGTCATGCCCCAGCCTGACCGCGCCATATGGGCTGAAAAAGAGCCACAGCACGAACAGCAGGAAACTTGCGACGGCAAGCACGTAGAACCAGCCGAAATTGCCGACGACAAATGCCTGCATCTCCGACACGCGGGAGCCGAAAGGCTGGGTGAACAACGCAGCCAGGGCAACGAACAGCAGAATCAGGCCGCCGGCTGTGAAGGAAACAGTCTTGTTTATCTGTTGCATGAAAACCCATCGTCATCGCCAGAACCGGCCGATGATACGAAGACTTCCCAATGGCGATAAAGGGTTGCGTTGGTATAAACCCGAGAGAATTCGGATGAAGAGACTATGCGGATCGCCGGTCTGGTTATACCGATATCTGGCGGGTCATTGGGCCGGATAAGGCGGACGTTTGATGCCTGTTGCGCCGGAATGCAGCTTTCTTGGTCGCCATTCCCGCGAAGCCGGGGGCGGCGCACGGCAGCCGCCCCCATGCATTCGCACCCTTTCAGCCGTGGGCGGCCAGTTCCTCGTGGGTGATGCGCTGGATGCCGCCTTCGGCACCGACGACATAGACCTCGTCGGCGCTGCGGATGGTCGCCAGACGGTGGGCAATGATCAGCGTCGTCCGCCCTTCCGCAAGCTCCATCAGGGATTTCTGGATTTCCCGCTCCGTCCGGGTGTCGAGCGCCGAGGTCGCCTCGTCCAGGATCAGGATCGGGGGATTCTTCAGGAACATGCGGGCGATGGTCAGGCGCTGCTTCTGGCCGCCCGACAGCTTCACGCCGCGTTCGCCGATGATGGTGTCCAGACCGTCCGGCAGCGAGGCGATCAGCCCGTCGAGATGGGCGCGCCGCGCCGCCTCGGCGATCTCGGCGTCTGACGCGCCCAGCCGGCCATAGGCGATGTTCTCGCGGATGGTGCCGCCGAACAGGAAGACGTCCTGCTGGACGATGCCGATCTGCCGGCGCAGCGAGGCCAGCGTCATGCTGCGGATGTCGAAGCCGTCGATGGTGATGCGGCCACCGGCGATCTCGTAGAAGCGCGGCAGCAGCGAGCAGATCGTCGTCTTGCCGGCGCCGGACGGGCCGATGAAGGCGACGGTGGACCCCGCCTTGATGCCGAGATCGACGCCCTTCAGCACCGGGCGGGCAGGGTCATAGCCGAAGGACACGCCTTCGAAGCGGATGTCGCCCTTCAGCGGCGGCGCCGGGACGGCGTCGGGGGCGTCCGCGATGTCGGGCTGGGTGTCGAGCAGGGCGGTGTAGCGGCGGAAGCCGGCGATGCCGCGCGGGTAGGTCTCGATGACCGCGTTAATCTTCTCGATGGGTCGGAAGAAGGTGTTGACCAGCAGCAGGAAGGCGAAGAAGCCGCCCTGGGTCAGTTCCCCCACCAGGACGAAATGGGCGCCGGTCAGCATGACGACGATCAGGATCAGCCGCATGCTCATGTAGCTGAGCGTTGTCGACGCCGCCATGATCTTGTAGGCGTCGAGCTTGGTCTTGCGGTAGCGGTCGTTGTCCTCGGCGAACAGCTTGCGCTCGTGGTCCTCGTTGGTGAAGGCCTGGACGACGCGCATGCCGCCGACATTCTCCTCGATGCGGACGTTGAAGTCGCCGACGCGGGAATAGAGCGACTGCCAGTTGCGGGTCATGCGTCCGCCATAGCGGCTGGTCAGCCAGGCGATGACCGGCACGATGGCGGCGGTGATCAGCGCCAGCGGCAGATGCACCACTGCCATCAGGGCGAAGGCACCGACGAAGGTCATCACCGCGATCAGCAGGTCTTCGGGGCCGTGGTGCGCGACCTCGCCGATCTCGTCGAGGTCGCGGGTGACGCGGCCGACGAGATGGCCGGTCTTGTTGTTGTCGTAGAAACTGAAGGAGAGCTTCTGCAGATGGTCGAAGCTCTTACGCCGCATCTCCGTCTCGATGTTGACGCCCAGCTTGTGGCCCCAATAGGTCACGATGGCCATCAGCCCGCCATTCGCCATGTAGACCGCCAGCAGCACCGCCGTGGCGGCGACGATCAGCGGCCAGTCCTGGGTGGGCAGCAGCCGGTCCACGAAGGCGCGCACCGCCATGGGGAAGCCCAGTTCCAGCAGTCCCGACAGGATCGCGCAGGCGATGTCGAGAAGCAGCAGGCCCTTGTAGGGACGGTAGTAGGCGAGGAAGCGGCGGAGCATGGCTCTTCTCATTCCGGAACTGAAAATGGGAATAGGCACGGGAGGACCAGGACGGCCTAGCCGGCGCGCGGGCCGGCCCGGCTGAGCAACCAGATCAGATAGGGGCCGGCGAGCAGCGCGGCGAACAATCCCAACGGCAGTTGATAGGGGAAGGCGACCGTCCGCGCCAGCCAATCCGACACCACCATCAGGCCGGCGCCGATCAGAATGGCGCCGATGCCCTGTTCCAGCGGGCGGCCGAGGCCGGCGAGCCGGGCGAGATGCGGGGCGATCAGGCCGACGAAGCTCAAGGGGCCGACGAAAAGCGCCGCCGCCGCCGTCAGCAGGCCGGCGAACAGCACCAGAATGACGCGGCAGCGCTGCACCGGCAACCCGAGCGCGCGGGCGGTGACATCGCCGAGTGGCAGGATCTCCAGCCAGCGCGATGCCAGCGGCAGGGCCGCCAGCAGCAGCACCGCGGCACCCGCGCAGAACCAGGCGTCGGCGGGACCGGCCTCGTTGGTCGATCCGCTCAGCCAGCGCAGCAGGGTGAAGGCTTGCGGCGTGCCGGTGGCGATGACGGCGGTCAGCACGGCGCTGCACAGCGCGCTCATGGCGATGCCGGCCAGCAGCAGCCGTTCCGGCCCCAAGCCGGCGCGCAGCGACAGGGCCAGCATGGCGGCCAGCACCAGCACCGCACCCGCCGCCGAGGCGGCGATCTGGATGCCGATGCCGGGGGCGGCGACCAGGAACAGCGCGGCAGTCAGCCCGACGCCCGAGCCGGTGCCGACGCCGAGGATCTCCGGGCTGGCCAGGGGGTTGGCGGTGATGCGCTGCAACAGCATTCCGGCCGCCGCCAGCATCGCACCCGCCGCCGCCGCGACCGCCACGCGCGGGCCGCGCCATGCCAGCAGCCGGTCGAGGAGGGGGCCGCTCGCCACGGACCAGCCGTCCGGACCATGGCCGACGGTCAGCGCGAGGGCCACGGCGGCAAGGCCCAGCAAGGCGATCAGGCCGATCAGCAGGCGGGGACGTGGGTTGCGGCGCGACGGGGCGGGACGGGTGTTCAGCGACGGCCATTCGACCATGCGCAAGCGCGGCAGCAGCCACAGCAGCAGCGGGCCGCCCAGCAGGGCGGTGGCGGCGCCGGTCGGCACCCGTTCGCCGTTGGCGCCGGCCAGAAGCTGCACCAGCCCGTCGGTGACCCAGAGCAGGATTGCGCCGATCAGCGGTGCGGCGATCAGTTTCTGCGTCTGGGTCCGTGCGCCGCTGAGATGTGCCAGCGCCGGGGCGGCCAGACCGACGAAGCCGATCACGCCGACCTCCGCCGTCACGCTGGCCGCCAACCAGACCGCGACACCGATGACCGCGAAGCGCGTGGCGTTCAGGGCGACGCCCAGGCTGCGGGCGCTGGAATCGTCCAGCCCGAGGATCGCCAGCGGGCGCGTCAGCAGGATGGCCGCGGCGAGGCCGACCAGCAGGCGCAGCGCGATGGTCAGGGTCGGCCCCCAGCTTTGCTGCGCCAGCGCGCCGCCGCCCCAGATGAAGATCGAAAACAGATAGTCGCCGTTGGCGAGGATCAGCGCGGCACTGGTCATGGTGGCTGTCAGCGCCACCATCATGCCGGCCAGGATCACCGCGACCGGCTCCAGCCCGCGCCGCCATGTCATGGCGAGGATCAGCCCGACCACCGCCAGCCCGCCTGCCAGCGCCACGCCCTCGCGCGCCTGTTCCATCAGAGTCGGCGCATAGAGCAGCCCCACCGTCATGGCGAGTTGGGCGCCGGCCGACACGCCCAGCGTCGAAGGCTCGGCCAGCGGGTTGCGCAGCACGCGCTGGAGCAAAAGCCCCGACAGTCCCAGCGCCGCACCGGCGACCAGCGAAACGGTGATGCGCGGCAGGACGCTGTGATGGAGGATGATGGCGTCGAGCCAGCCGGGGCCTGTGGTGGTGCCGCCGACCGCGGCCGGCGCAGCGAGATGTCCGGCGACCTGGACGGCCGACAGGCAGGCGGCGACCAGGGCCAGCCCGCCCCACAGCAGGATGCGGTTCATCGGTGCGCGCTCAGCCATTGCCTGCCCCCCGTTGGAGCAGGGCTGCGGTGGCGAGGCGGGCGAAGCGCAGGGCGGCCGGCAGACCGCCGAAATGGTTGACCGGCTCGATCACCGTCACGCGCTTTTCCCGCACCATCGGCAGGGCCTGCCAAAGGGCGCTGTCGGCCAGCGTCCGCATGGCGTCGGCGGGAACCGGCGGAACGACGATGACGGTGGCGTCGGGGAAGCGGGCCAGAGCCTCGATGCCGACCGGTGCGGTTGCGCTGTAGCTGGTCTGCGCCGCCCAGCCATTCTCGATCTCCAGCCGCCGCAGCACCTCGCCGAACATGCTGTCGGTGCCGAAGGCGCGGAAATGGCGGGCGTCGCCGAAATTGATCGCCAGGACCGGCCGGCGGCCGATGCCGCTCACCGTCCGGCGCAGGCGGGCGATTTCCGCCTCCGTGCCGGCGACGACGGATTGCGCCTGCGCCTCGCGGCCGAGCAGCCGGCCAAGGGCGAGCGTTGCCTCTGCCGCGGCGGCATAGGGCGGCACGCCCGGCGCGTAGATCGACAGCGACAGGGTTTCCGCGACCCGCTCCAGGCTGGCGCGCTGCCCTTCGTAGTAATTCGAAGTGAGGATCAGGTCCGGTTCCGCGAGGTTCAGAGCCTCGTAGTTCGGCGTGCCGCGCAGGCCGATGTCGGCGACGGAAGCGGGCACCGAGGGCTCCATGACGGTCTTGCTGAACTGTAGAAGTTCGGTGGCGGCGACCGGAACAACCCCCAGCGCCAGCACCGTTTCCAGCAGCGCCCAGTCGATGACCGCCACCCGGCGCGGCACTGCGGCGGGCACCGGAAAGGGCAGCGATGCCAACCCCGCCGCCAGACCCAGCGCGTGCCGCCGCGATATCGTCCTCGCCGCCATCACAGGACGTAGCCGATGGGGTCGCCGGTGACCGGATGCGGGACGATGCCCATGGTGAGGCGATAGATCGCGCCCAGGGTCTCGCCGGTCATGATGGCGTCCGGCGTTCCCTGGGCGATCAGCGCCCCGCCGCGCATCGCCAGAATCTCGTCGCAGACGCGGGCGGCCATGTTGATGTCGTGCAGCACGATGACCGCGCCGATGCCGCGGGCGCGGCTGAGGCGGCGCACCAGCCCCAGCATCTCCACCTGGCTGGCGATGTCGAGCGCCGAGGTCGGTTCGTCCAGCAGCAGGCAGCGCGTGTCCTGCGCCAGCATCATGGCGAGCCAGACACGCTGCCGCTCGCCACCGGACAAGCTGTCCACCAGCCGGTCGGCGAAAGCGTCCAGGTTGGTCTCGGCGATCGCCTCCGCCACCTTGGCGGCGTCCTCCGTCCCGAAGCGGCCGAGCGCGCCGTGCCAGGGAAAGCGGCCGAGCGCCACCAGCTCGCGCACGGTCATGCCCTCCGCCGGCGGGGTGAATTGCGGCATGTAGGCGACGGTGCGGGCGAAGTCGCGCTCGCCGATCCGCGCGATCTCGGTGCCGAGGCAGCGGATGCGCCCGCTCCCAGGCGGCTGCTGGCGGGCAAGCATGCGGATCAGCGTGCTCTTGCCGGAGCCGTTGGGGCCGACCAGCCCATAGATGCGCCCCTGCTCCAGCCGAAGCGACAGGTCCGACAGGATCGGCCGGCCGGCCGCCGAAAATCCGACGGCCTCCAGGTCGTACAGGGCAGGGGTCTTGTCCGGGCCTGGCATCGCTCTCTCGTGACTCACCAGCTCATGTTGAGGGTCAGCAGGGCGGTCCGCCCCTCCGCATAGCCGCAGGAATATTGGGTCTGGCAGCTGGCGACGTACTTCTTGTCCAGCAGGTTGGTGACGGACAGGTTGGCGCCCCAGTTGTCGCGCTTGTAGCCGACCCGCGCGTCGAAGACGGTCGCCGCCGGGACCTTCAGCGTGTTCTCGTTGTCGGCCCAGGACGACCCGACATAGCGCACGCCGCCGCCGACCGACACCCCGTTCAGCACGCTTTCACGGAAGCTGTAGTCGAGGAAGGCGGAGCCCTGGACCTGCGGCACGATGTAGGGCGTCTTGCCGATCAGGGCCGGGTTGGCGTCCTTCTTGATGTCGAGGTCGAGTGCGGTGAAGGAGGCGGTGGCCTTCAGGCCGGGGGTGATGTTGGCCTTGGCCTCAAGCTCGACGCCGCGGGAGTTGACCTCGCCCAGTTGGGTCTCGGCGTTGAAGGCGCCGGTCACCACGTTGGTGCGCGTCAGGTCGAACAGGGCGGCGGTGAAGAGCGCGTCCATCCAGGCCGGGCGGTACTTGACGCCGACCTCGTACTGACGGCCGCTTTCCGGCTTGAAGACGCCGACGGCGGCCGAGGAGCCCAGCACCGGGTTGAAGAAGGTCGAGGCGCTGACATAGGGCGTCAGGCCGTTGGCGAACTCATAGGCCAGACCGGCGCGGCCGCTGAACTTGCCGGTCTTGCCGTCATAGGCGGGCGTGCCCTCGGCGTCGGTCGAGGCGATGTCGTAGCGGCCGCTCAACGTCACCAGGAAGCCCTGGCCGAAGCGCATCTGGTCCTGCAGATAGACGCCGAGCTGACGCATCGTCAGCTTCTGGTCGATGTAGGCGAAGCGCCGGCCCTGGGCTGCGCCATAGACCGGGCTGGTGGCGCTGATCGTCGTGGCCGAGCCGGACGCCTGCACCTGATCCATGGCGAAATACTTGTAGTCGATGCCGGCCAGCGCCGTGTGCTCGACCGGGCCGGTGCGCAGCTTGCCTTCCAGCTGGTTGTCGATCAGGACGCTGTTGACCTCGGTCGTGTGCTCGAAATTGATGCGCGACAGCAGGTTGTTGGGATCGGTCGGCGTGGCCGAGAAGCCGCCGTAGCCGTAGGGATAGACCGTGACCTCGTGAACCTTGCTGTAGTTGTAGCGCGCGTTCTGGCGGAAGATCAGGTCATTGTCGAAGCGGTGTTCGAACTCGTAGCCGATGGAGGCCTGACGGCGGCGGTAGGTGTCGATGCCGGGCTCGGTGAAGTTGGCCTTGCGGTCGATCCGGCCGAAGGGGGCATCCACCACCGTGCCGACATAGGGCAGGAAGGCGCCGCCGTTGTGCGTCTCGTCGATGTCGGTGTAGTTGGTCAGAATCGTCAGGCTGTTGGCATCGTTCGGCGACCATTTGAAGCTGGGCGAGACGGTGCCGCGGAAGCCGTCCGCGAAGTCGGTGTAGGTGTCGCCGCCGGCGATGCGGCCGGTCAGCCGGTAGCTCAACGTCGGATCCAGCGCGCCGCCGACATCCAGCCCGAGATGGGCGGTGCCGTGCTGGTCCATGCCGACCTCGACCGAGCGCACCGGCGTGCCGCCCGGACGCTTGGTGACGTAGTTCAGCAGGCCGCCGGGGTTGCTGCCGCCGTAGAGCACCGAGGAGGCGCCGCGCAGCACCTCGATCCGCTCCAGGTTGTAGCTGTCGACGAACTGGCCGCCGAAGCCGTAGGCGTAGAGCTGCAGCCCGTCCTGATAGACGCCCGACTGCGTCGCCTGGAAGCCGCGGATGAAGACCCAGTCGGTGTCGCTGTCACGGCCGAAAGGCTGGCTGAAGACGCCGGGGGTGTAGCGCAGCGCCTCGTCCACCTTCTGCGCGCCGCGGTCGTCCATCTCCGCGCGGCCGATCACCGACACCGATTGCGGGATTTCCTCCAGCGGCGTGTCGGTCTTGGATCCGGTCGCCGAGCGCGTCGGCACATAGCCCTTGACCGGGCTGGTCGCCGTGTCGGCGGCCCTGCTGCCCTCCACGGTCACCGGACCGAGGATGGCGGGCGTGCCGGTGTCACCCTGGGATTGCGCCTGTGCCAATGCCGGCATCAGCAGGGCGGCGAATGCCGTGCCGCTCAGGAGGAAACGGGTCATCTGCTTGATCGAAAAGTGAACCATCGCAATCGGCCTCGGACTGTCTGCACCACCCGCGAAACGCCACCGGACCATCCTGTCCCAAGGTGGAGCTGTTGTTGCGAATGATTAGCAGATGCATGGAGGGCCGGATTGAACCGTCTTTGGACGGGTTGGACGTTCTTTCGACAATCTTCGCCGACGCCGCATCGGCTCAGGCCGACTGGTCGCGCAGCCAGGCGGCGGGCGTGGACCCGACGATCTGGCGGAAGACGCGCGTCAAATGCGCCTGATCGGAGAATCCGGCCATCGCCGCGGCTGCCGCCAGCGTCACGTCCGCCGCGGTGAGGAGCGCCTTGGCGCGCTCCACCCGCGCCCGCATCTGCCATTTGTGCGGCGGCACGCCGGTCGATGCCTTGAAGGCGGAGCAGAAATGGGCGGGCGACAGGCCGGTGAGGTCGGCCAGTTCCTGCAGGCGGATCGGCCGGCTGCAATGGTCCTCGATAAAGTCGATCACGCGCCTCAGCTGGCGCGGCGGCAGCTGGCCGCGCTTGCGGTCGGCCGCCGGCTGGGTCTGCGCGAGACCGATGAAGAGGGCCGCCATCAGGCTTTCGCCGTAGAGATCGTTCAGGACGCCCGAAGGCCGGCATTCCGCCGCGATCAGCCGGGCCAGGGACAGCAGCCGGTCATCGGAGAAATTCAGCCGCGGCCGGTCCATTTCGCGGATGTCCAGCCCATCGCTGAAGCGGCTTTCCAGCACGGACATGTCGAAATGCAGGTCGAGATGGGTGAGCCGGCGCAGGCTGTCGGTGCGGGACCAGACCTTGAGGCCGGCCGGGACGAAGCTCATGGGCTGGCGCCGGCTCGCGCGGTGGGACTTGCCGCGGTCGGGAGAGTCCATGACATGCAGGGCGCCGTCACCGAGCTGGTCGAGGACCACGACGAGGCGCGGAGCCTCCGACACATATTCGCCGCCGGCATTCCGGTCGCAGGCGACGGTCCAGATATCGGCGATCATCCCGTTCCAGGCGCGCCATTGCAGGTCGCCGAGAATGGTGATTCCTTCGGTGCTGCTCTGCATTCTCGGGTGGAACGGCATCGTTCGACTTTCCGGCCCCAAATCGCGCGGCCTCCGGCATCCGTCTTCTGGCGACCACCTCCTATAGGACAAAGCACTATTGCGAACAAGTCGCATTCTTATTTAGCATGCGGCCCCCGGTGCCGGCGCGGAGTGGCCTGTCTTGAGCAGCAGATATCCCTGTGATCTTCGGTGGGCGGAGGTGGCCGCCGTCTCCACCCTGACTCCGCGCATGCGCCGCATCGTCCTTGGCGGTCCGGGGCTGGAGGGGTTCACGCTGAAGCCGGGCGTGCTGGCTCCGCATGTCGGGCTGGTGGTTCCGGCGGCGGACGGCGGCGGATCGCCGCTGCGCATCTACTCGGTGCGGCGCTTCGATGCGGCGTCCGGCACGCTGGAGGTGAATTTCGTGCTTCACGGTGCCGGCGTGGCGTCGGGATGGGCCGCCCGTGCAAAGCCTGGGGAGAGGGTCGGGATTTCTGTCTCGGGCGGGATCGCGATGAAGCCGGCCCGACGCTATGTGGTGGCCGGCGATCATGCCGCGCTGCCGGCCATCGCCCATCTGCTGGAAAACCTGCCGGCCGATGCCTCGGCGGAGGTGTTCGTCGAGGTGCCGGGACCGGTCGAGCAGCAGGAACTGACATCGAGAGCCGCAACCTCGATCACATGGTTCAACCGCGACCGTGGTTCGGCGCCCGGCCCCTCCCCCCTGCCGGAGGCGGTGATGGCGGCGGCACCGGCCGGAACGCAAGGACTGGCGGTGTGGAGCGGGACGGAGCATGGCACCGCCCAGCGCATCCGCGGCCATGTCCGTCAGACGCTCCGCCTTCCCGCCGATTCCTGTTCGGTCGTCGCCTATTGGAAGGCGAGCGTCGCCCAGGGCGGCTTCGAGCATTATGGCTGAGCCGGTTCATGCATCGCCGGTCGCCGCGCTCACAGCCCCAGATAGGCGGTCTTGATGCGCGGGTCGGCAAGCAGGGTCTGGGCCGCATCCTCCATCACCACCCGGCCGGTCTCCAGCACATAGGCCCGGTCGGCCAGACGCAGAGCCAGATCGACCCGCTGTTCGACCAGCAGGACGGTGATGCCGGACTTGTGCAGGCTTCTGATCGTGTCGGCCAATGTGTCGACGATGATCGGCGCCAGACCCAGCGTCGGTTCGTCCAGCATCAGGCATTTCGGGTTGGCCATCAGGCCGCGGCCGAAGGCGACCAGCTGCTGCTGTCCGCCGCTCATGGTGCCGGCCCGCTGGGTGCGGCGTTCGGCCAGGATGGGGAACAGCTCATAGACCCAGCGCAGCCGCTCGGCGAATCCCGTGCTGCCGGGCCGGCCGCGGAGCGCGCCCAGTTCCAGATGCTCCAGCACCGTCATGTCGGGGAAAAGCTGGCGGCCTTCCGGCACATGGACCAGCCCGCGCTCGATCACCTGATGCGGCGCCAGCCGGTCGATGCGCTCGCCGTCGAAGGTGATGGTCCCGCCGCTCGTCCGCAGCAAGGCGGAGATCGCCTTCAGCGTCGTCGTCTTGCCGGCGCCGTTGGAGCCGACAAGCGTCACCAACTCCCCCTCCTCGACGGTCAGGGAGACGTCGTGGACCGCCTCGCGGTGGCCGTAGCTGACCTTCAGACCTTCGACCTTAAGCATCGACCGGCTCCCGTCCCAGATACACCCGGATCACTTCCGCGTCGTTCAGCACCTGGGCCGGTGGCCCCTCGGCGATCTTCACCCCATGGTCCAGCACCACCAGCCGGTCGCAGACGCTGGCGACCACGCGCATGTGATGTTCCACCAACAGCACGGTGACGCCACGGGCGCGGATGCGGCGGATCATCTCGACCAGCCGCTGGCCTTCCTCCGGGTTCATGCCGGCGGCGGGCTCGTCGAGCAGAAGCAGGCGCGGTTCGGCGGCCAGCGCGATGGCGATCTCCAGCCGGCGCTGTTCGCCGTAGGACATGCCGTCGGCCAACGTGTCGGCGCGGTGGTCGAGGTCGCAGAAGGACAGGATCTCCAGCGCCTTGCGCCGCAGCTCCGCCTCTTCCAGGCGGTAGGCGGCGCTGCGCAGGATCGACGCGCCCCAGCCGGCCCGCGTGGTGCGGTAGGTGGCGCTTCGCACATTGTCGAGCGCGGTCAGGCTGGGGAACAGGCTGGTGATCTGGAAGGTGCGCGACACGCCGCGCTGGCCCATGACGTGCGACGGCGCGCCGGTGCAGTCGGTGCCGTCGAAGCGGATGCTGCCCGACGACGGCGGCAGCGAGCCGCCCAGCATGTTGAACAGCGTCGTCTTGCCCGCACCGTTCGGCCCGATCAGCCCGACCACCTCGCCCGCCTGAACCGTCATGGTGACGTCGCGCACCGCGGTCAGGCCGCCGAAGATGCGGGTCAGGTTGCTGACGGACAGGATCTCTTGAGCGGTGGCGTTCATTTCGCACCTCCCTCTGCGCTGGGAAAACCGGTGGGGGGCAAACCGGCGGGGGTGGCCGGCTGGGCGGTCTCCGACCTGTGGCTGTTGCGCCAGCGCTGCCACAGGCTGACGAGGCCGCCCGGCAGGAAGACGACGGTGCCGGTGAGCAGGGCCGCGAAGATGACCATGCGCAGCGGACCGGCGACGCGCAGCGATTCCAGCAGGCCGATATAGACCAGCGCGCCCAGGATCGGCCCCAGGATGGTGCCGCGCCCGCCGATGATGACGACGATGATGAGGGCGGCGACATTGTGGACGCCCATGATGTCGGGGGTGATGACCCGGATATAGTGGGCATAGATGGCGCCGCCGATGCCGGCGATGGCGGTGGCGGCGACGAAGCCAAGCAGCTTGGTGTGGAAGACGTTGATGCCGAGCGAGGCGGCGAGCGGCGCATTCTCCCGCACCGCCAGGAAGGCGCGGCCGGTGCGGCTGGTGACGAGCGCGTGGCAGAGCCAGGCGGTCGCCAGCACCAGCGCCAGAACCAGATAATAGGTCGGGCGGGCGCTGTCGAAGGCCAGCGGGCCGATGGCCATCGGCGGGATGTCGGTGATGCCCATCGGACCGCGCGTCAGGTCCACCCAATGGTTGGTGATGGTGAACAGGATGGCGCCGAAACCCAGTGTCAGGATGGCGAACTGCGGCCCGACCACCCGCAGGGCGGCATAGCCGATCACCAGACCGAAGGCCGCGGCCACCAGCCCGGCCAGCGGCAGGCCCAGCAGCGGCGGCAATCCCAGCTGCGTCGAGAGAATGGCGGAGGTGTAGGCGCCGACGCCGACGAAGGCGGCATGGCCGAAGGTGAGCTCGCCGAGATAGCCGATGACGATGTTGAGGCTGAGCGCCAGCAGCGCATACAGCATCCACAGCACCAGCAGATGTTCCAGATAGGCGTTGCCGGCCAGGAAGGGCAGGACCGCCAGCGCCGCGATACCGCCGGCAACCGCCAGGGGTTGGCCCAGGGATTGCACGTGAGAGTTGGTGTTCATCGCAGACCCCGCGCCGTACTGAACAGGCCGTTGGGGCGCCACAGCAGGACCGCGATGATCATCGCGTAGCCGATGGCCTCCATGAAGCCGAGGGAGATGTAGCCGCCGCCCAGCGATTCGATGACGCCCAGCAGCAGGCCGGCGAAGAGGGCGCCGGTGACGCTGCCCAGACCGCCCATGATGACGACGATGAAGCCCTTCAGCACCGCCCAGTTGCCGATGGTCGGGAAGATCATCACGGTCGGGCCGACCAGCGCGCCCGACAGCGCCGCGAGCCCGCAGGCCAGCGCGAAGGTGTAGGCGTGGACCAGCTTGATGTTGATGCCGGTCAGCGCGGCCCCGTCCGGATTCTGCGCCGTCGCCCGCATCATCTTGCCGAAGCGCGAATAGCGGATGAACAGATAGACCGCGATCAGCGCCACAACGGCGGCGGCGAAGACCAGCACGCGCTGCTGGGTCAGCGTAACCGTGCCGATGTCCAGAATCTCGTCGGCGAATGGGCTCTCGACATATTTCGGATCGGCGCCGAACAGCAGCTCGCCGCCGTTGGCGATCAGCAGGGCAAGCCCCAGGCTTGACAGCAGGATGGTGAATTCATGGTCGCGGCGGAGCGGCCAGAAGATCAGCCGGTTGGCGGCGATGCCGAGCCCCGCCACCACCACCGCCGAGATCGCCGCCGCCGCGATGTAATCGAGCCCGAGCATGGTGCCGATGAAATAGGTGATGTAGGCGCCCAGCATGTAGAACTCGCCATGGGCGAAATTCACGATGCGCAGCACCCCGAAGACCAGCGTCAGCCCGGTGGCGATGAGCACATAGGCCATCCCGTTGACCAGGCCGTTCGCGATCTGCTGGGCGAAGACGGNCCTCCCTCTCCCGGGACGGGAGAGGGCTTCTTGCCAGCCGCCGCTCAGTCCCGGACGCTGACGATCTGCTTCTTCTGGACCTGCACCAGATGGATCGACTGGCTCGCCTGGCCCTTGTCGGAGAAGCGCAGTTCCCCCATCACGGTCGGGACCGCCTGCGACTTCAGGGCTGCGGCGATCTTGTCGTAGGCGCGCGGGTCGCCGCCGGCGGTGTCGATGCCGAAGGCCAGGGTCTGGACCGCCTGGGCGCCCAGTGCCGCGATGAAGGACGGCTCGTTCTTGTAGGATTTGCGGTACTGCTCCAGCCACGGCTTCAGCGACGGGGCGGCGCCGTCCTCGGTGAAGGGCGAGGCGGAATAGACCTGCTCCAGCGAGTTGCCGGACAGCTCCACCAGCTTCGGGTTCATGTTGCCGGCCGACGCGATGACCTTGCCGCGATAGCCGGTCTGCTTGATCTGCCGGTAGATGGTGGCACCCTGCGAGGTGTTGATCGCCGCGACATAGATGGCGTCGGCGTTCAGCGACTTCAGCTTGGTCAGGGCGGTGGTGAAGTCGGTGTCGGTGCGGTTGTAGAACTCGTGCCCCTTCACCTCGATGCCGCAGCCGGTCAGCAGCTTGGTGTAGTTGTCCAGCTCCAGCCGGCCCCAGTCGTCGTTGACGTTCATGAAGGCGATGGACTTGGGCTTGATCCGCTCGCAGATCGCCTTCGAATAGAACTCCGACATCATCGCCGAGGTGGCGTTGAGGCGGAACAGGTACTTGTGCCCCTCCTCCGTCACCTTGGGATGCTGGGAGCTGGTCATGACGGTGATGATCTTGTCGCGCGTCACTTCCTTCATCGACAGGGCGACGGCGCTGAACCAGCCGCCGATGATCATGTCGACGTTGTCCTGCTCCATCGCCCGTTTGGCGGCGCTGACGCCATCCTCGGGGGAACCCTTGTCGTCGTAGGTCAGCAGCTCGATCTTGCGGCCGCCGGCCACACCGCCCTTGGCGTTGATCACCGCGGCCATCGCCTGCGCGCCTTCCAGGCCGAGCTGGCCTTCGAAGGCGCCGGTGCCGCTCATCGGGCCGATGAGGGCGATGCGGACCGGGGGCTGCTGCGCCTGTGCGCCGAAGGTAGGAAGCGTCAGGGCCAGGGCCGCCGCGGCGGCAAGGAGAGTGCGCCTACCGAACATGGGGTTCCTCCGTGGATTGGTCGTCTTTTGCGTTGCCCTTGGCCCCGGCGGGCGGTGCCCGCCGGCAAAGGATCGTCAGGCGGTCTTCAGGTAGCGCTTCTGCAATTCCTCGATCTGCGGGAAGCCGATGAAGTCGATGAAGCTGTTGTGGTCGGTCACCGGGCGCGGCAGGTCGCGGGTGGAGCGGCGTTCCGCCAGTGCGGCCAGATTCTCTTTCAGCGCCGAGGCGACGGTCATCAGCGGCACCAGCGCGTAGGTCGCCATGCCGGCCACCTCCTCGACCTCGTCGGCCGACAGCTTCTCCAGCCAGCCGAGCAGCTGCAGCGACAGCGGCACGCCGACCGCCTCGCGCATGGCGCGCAGTCCGTCGATGTCCTTGAAGCATTTGCTGATCGGCTGGATCATGTCGGCGCCGGCGGCGACATAGGCGCGCCCGCGCTCCATCGCGGCGGCCGGATCGACCACGTCGGTGCGGGCGATGATCAGCATGTTGGGATCGCGCCGGGCCTCGACCGCCGCCTGGATCTTGGCGACGCCTTCGTCCATCGGGATCACCTCGACCCCGCCGACGCAGATCGGGCAGCGCTTGGGCGCCACCTGGTCCTCCATGATGACGGCGGACACGCCCGACGCCTCGAACTCGCGGATCGTGCGCATCACGTTGATGGCGTTGCCGTATCCGGTGTCGATGTCGGCGATGACCGGGACATTGACCGCCGACACCACGTTGCGGACCACCGTCAGGTTTTCCGACATGGTGTAGAGCTCGGCATCCGGCTGGCCGAGGAAGGAGGCCGAGACGCCGAAGCCCGAGGTCATCAGCGCGTCGAAGCCGGCCGCCTCGATGAAGCGGGCGGACAGGGCGTCATAGGCGCCGGCCGACCAGACGGTCTTCTGCGCCAGCACACGGTTGCGGAATTCAGATCCCCGGGACATGCGCATGATCCTTTTGTTCGCGTTGCTGGGCCGCCTGCCGCTTCAGGAAGGGGACGAGGCCGCCGGCCTCGATCATCTCGGCATCCGCCTGCGGCAGCGGCTCGAAGGGAATTTCGGTGCCTTGGGTGTGGTTGCGGACCACGCCCGCCGCCCAGTCCACCTCGATTTCGTCCCAGCGCCGGACGAAGCCGAGGATCCCGGGGCAGCTGACCTGCGGGAAGCCCATGCTGACCTCGCCGCGCCAGTAGCCGGGCGAGAAGGACTCTGCGATCACCCCGGTGACGCCAAGATGACGCATCGCCTTCATCGGCGGGTAATGCGGGTGGCCGTAGCCGAAATTGTCGGCGCCGACCAGCAGGTCGCCCGGCCGTACCGACTTGGCGAAGTCCGGGTCGTAGGCCTGCATGGCGACCTGCGCCAGCTCGGCCACGTCGGTGATCTTGATATTCTTGACGCCGACGATCTGGTCGACGTCGAAATTCACCTCGTCGAAGATGAAGGCGACGCGGCCCTTCATCGCCGGCATGTTGAGCGTGGTTTCGGTCATGCCCGGCCTCACAGGTACGGGCGCGGATCGGCGATCCGGCCCTCGATGGCGGAGGCGGCGACCACCGCGGCGTTGCAGAGGTAAATCTCCGAATCCGGGCTGCCCATCCGGCCGCGGACGTTCAGGGTGCCGGTGGAGACCGCGCGCTGTCCCGCCGTCATCGTCGCGATGCGGCCGAAGCAATAGTCGCAGCTGGGGGAGGAGACGAAGGCCCCTGCTTCCACCAGGGTTGAGACCAGCCCCTCGCGCGCCGCCGCCGCCATCAGCTCCTGGCTGGTCGGCACGATGTGCAGCGAGACGCCGGTCTTGACCCGCCGGCCTTCCAGCACCTTGGCCGCCGCCCGCAGATCCTCCAGCCGGCCCGACGCGCAGGAACCGAGATAGCCGGCGTTGATCTCCAGCCCCAGGAACTCGGTCAGGTCGCGGGTGTCCGCCGGGGTCGGCGGTGCGACGACGATGGGTTCCAGATCCGACAGGTCGATGTCGTGGACGGCGGAATAGTGCGCGTCCGGATCGCTCGACACCGGCTCCAGCGTTTTGCGGGCGCGCGGCAGGGCGTAGTCGAGCCGCACCGGGTCGGGGTTGACGATGGCGGTCAGGGCGCCGGTGAACATCGCGAGTCCGGTGATGGTCTGCAGCCCCTCCGTCGACATCGCCGCCACCGACGGGCCGCCCAGCTCCAGCACCTGGAAGCGGCAGGAACTCGGCCCCAACCGGCGCACCAGATGGTGGAACACGTCGCGCGCCATCACGCCGGGCCGCAAAGACCCGCGCAAATTCACCCGCACCGTATCCGGCACGCGGATCGACACGGTGTCGCTGACGAAGGCTTCCATCACGTTGCGGCGCAGCCCGATGGCGAGCGTGCCGAAGGTGCCGAGCTGGCTGACATGGCCGTCGAAATGGACGACGAAGGCGCCCGGCGTTGCATAGCCGACCTCGGCAGCCACCTGATGGCCGATGCCGTGCCGTTCGAACAGAGGCACATTGTTCTCCGCGCACCAGCTGCGCGTGTTGATGTGCAGCTCCTCTTCCTTGGCGGTGGCGGTCGGCACCATGTGGTCGATGAAGATGCCGAAGCGTTCCGGCTCGGCCACCCGCTCGATGCCGAAATCCTCCTTCATCGTCTTGAAATAGACATCGGTGTAGCCGGGGAAGTCGTAGGCCAGCACGAAGTCCGGCTTCGCCTTGATGTCCTGTCCGGCGCGCACCGCGGGCAGCCCCGCCGCGCGTGCCAGGATCTTCTCGGTGATGGTGTAGCCCATGGCGTGGATGTCTCCGCTCCCGGTCCTCAGCGGCCGAGGCCGAGGGAACCGGGATTCATCAGCCCCTGCGGATCGACGGCGCGCTTGACGCCTTCCAGCAGCGACCAGGTTTCGGGTGTCACGATCTCGCGGAACGGATAGTCGCGGGCGACCTGCCAGCTGACGCCGCCCAGGCTGCAATACAGTTCCTGCGTCGCACGGCGCAGTTCCGCCACCGCGTTGCGCGCCGCCGGGTTGGCCGGTCGGTCGCGCCAGGGCTTCACGACGTCCTCGCCCAGGCTGGCGGCATGCAGCGGCGTGATCTCGTCGGTCCAGTAGAAGGCCGGCTCCAGGAAGAAGTCGTTGCCGACCGTCATGGTCATCACCGAATAGATGATGCCGTGCTGCTCCATGAAGCCGCGCTTTTCCGCGAAGAAAGCGTCGTTGGCGGCGACCACTTTGTCGGCGTCGCCCAGCGGGAAGATGGCGTGGATCGGGACCCAGCGCTGGCCCTCGCGCCCCAGCATGCCGCGCACCGGCCCGAAGGGCTTGGAGCGCATGACCTTGGGCACGCTGTTCTCGATCTCCTTGCCGTGGCGGGCGCCGATCTCGCGCACAATCTGCATCGTCTCGCGCAGCTGGGTCTCGCTGCGCCCCTCCACCACCAGATGGAGGGTGAAGTTGTGGTCCTTGAGGAAGGCAGTGCCGGCGGTGGCGACGCTCAACGCCTCCTTGGCGCCCTGGAACAGCGACTTGCCGGCCTTCGCCACGTTGCCCAGCGTCTTCAGCCCGTCGGACAGCTTGTTGACGCTGGCCGAATGCTCGACCTTGGTGCGGTCGATGCCAAAGCCTTCCGAGACGCAGCGCGCCCGCGCCATTTCCACTTGCGCCGCGGCCATCGCCTGCATGGTGGCGAAGCCGAAGGACAGGAAATCGGTGTGCTCCGGCCGGCGGTGCAGCCGCAGCGTCGCCGCCACCTTGAAGCCCATGGCGCCGTTGTCGCCCAGGAACAGGCCGGTCAGGTCGGGACCACCCGAGCGGGTGAAGGGCTTGGTGCCGACCCGCCCGCCCGACCCGGTGGTGACGGTGCGTCCGTCGGCCAGCACCACGGTGACGCCCAGCACGCTCTCCGCCACGGTGCCGTGCAGGGCTGAGCCGAAGAAGGCGCTGTTCTGCGACAGGGCGCCGCCGATGGTGGCGTTGATGCCCGACAGCGGCCCCCAATAGCCGGTGCGCAAGCCCGTACCCTCCAGCGCCTCGTTCAGCGCCGCCCAGGTGCAGCCGGTCTCAACCGTCACATAGAGGCTGTCGGTGTTCAGCTCGACGATCCGGTTCAGCCGGCGGCTGTCGATGACGACCGAATTCGGGCCTTCGGGCAGATAGCCCTTGGTGTAGGACATGCCGCCGCCGCGCGGCACCACCGCCGCGCCGGCGTCATGGGCGGCGCGCACGGTGGCGGCGACCGCGTCGCGGTCGCGCGGCAGGGCGATGGCGAGCGGCGCGATGCCCGGCTGCCAGAAGACGTCGTTGGCGTAGAAGTTGCGGCTCTTTTCGTCATCCAGCAGGCCGTCGGGGCCGAGTACGGCGCGCAGGGCGTCAAGCAGGGTGGCCGTGCCTTCGAGGGCGGCGATGCTCATGGAATGTCCCTCTCGGGTAAGGTCAGGCCGCGAGCGGCTCGAACCGGAAAGTCTCGGCCGTCCGGCGGACAAAGCCGGTATGGGGAGCGCCGAAATGGGCGGGGAAGACCAGGGCGCCGCGGTCGGCGGCATTGTCCAGCAGCCGGCGGCGCGTCGCCACCGCCTGCGCCTGATCCTCGCAGAAGCGGCTGTTCCAGTCGGGGCGCGCCACCTGCATCGGCTGGTGCAGGCAGTCGCCGGTGAAGTAGGCGGCGTGCCGGTCCGATTCCAGCCGGACGAACATCTGGCCGGCGGTGTGGCCGGGGGCCAGCTCCACCGACAGCCCGTCGAGGATCCGGTCGCCGTCCTCGATCAGCTCCACCTGTCCGGCTTCCCAGACCGGCAGGACGCTGTCCTCCATCACCGGGCCGTTGCCCGGCATGCCGATCAGCCCGCCGTCGGGGCTGCGCCAGTGCTTGAACTCCTGCGCGCCGTAGATGTAGCGGGCATTGGGGAAGGTCGGAACCCAGCGCCCGTCGACCAGTTGGGTGTTCCAGCCGACATGGTCGATGTGCAGATGGGTGTTGATGACCAGCGTCACGTCCTCCGGCTGCACGCCCGCCGCCGCGAGGTTGCGCAGATAGGGCTTGTCCAGCATGTGGAAGCGTTCGAAGCCGGGCGTGTGGCGTTCCTTGTGGTTGCCGCATCCGGTGTCGACCAGGATCACATGGCGGTCGGTGCGGATCAGCCAGGAATGCATGCTCGACATCAGGCGCCGTGACGCCGGGTCGAGGAAATTCGGTTCGGCCAGTTCGGGGTTCCGGGTCAGGATCGCATCGTCGTAGGCCGGAAACAGGAAGCCGGGGTCGAAGCCCGGCGTCAGCATTTCCTCGATCCGCGTGACCGTGAACGCACCAAGGGCGATGGTGTGCATAGTCCTCCCCTCGTGCAGGGTGCCGGCGACCGCTCTCGAAGAATTGGGAGAGTACGGCGAGCCGGAGCATGGGGCGCCGGCCATCTGCCGGGGCGATGGCGGCGGGCATGTTCTGTTTGTTGACCAAGGAAACCATTTGCGCTCTACGGTGTCAACAGGCAAAAATTGTGTCACTCTTTGACACGAAGGGCGAGCTGCGTCGGCGTTGGCGGAAAGGGGTTGCGCAACCTTGCGGGCGCCTTCAATGCTACCGGCGCACTGCACCTGTGACGGGATCAGCGCGACCGCGCCGCCATCCGCCGGCTGTGCCGGACACCGGGGCTTCCGCCTGGCAACGGGGCACGCGATATCCATAAGGGGCTTGAACGTATGGACACCGAACAGGATGACAACCAGGGCGCGGAAAAGAACGGCCTCAGCGTCCGCGCCGTGTCGCGCGCTCTGGCCGTGCTGCGCAGCTTCTATCTGGAGGGGCCGACGCTGACCCTGACGGAGGTCGCGACCGCCGCGAAGCTCGACAAGGGGACGGCCCGGCGCATCCTTCTGACGCTGGTGCAGGACGGCTTCGTCGCCTTCGACGCGCAGAGTCAGAAATACAGCCTGGGGCTGGAGATCCTGAAACTGGCGGGGGCGGTGCCGGAACGCCGCGACCTGCGCCAGATCGCTTCCACCATACTGTCGCGGCTGGCGAAATCCACCGGCAGCACCGTGTTCCTGTCGGTCTATCATGACGGATCGGCCGTGTGCCTGGACCAGTTCCACAGCGACCGCTCGGTCGAGGTGCGCTGGTGGATTGTCGGCGGGCAGCTGCCGATGAACTGCGGTGCGGCACCGCGCGTGCTGCTGGCCTACCTGCCGGAGGCGGAGGTGGAGCGCGTGCTGTCGCGCGGGACCACGCGCCTCACCCCCCACACCACCACCGACCCCCGCCAGCTGGCGAAGGAGCTGGAGGAGGTGCGGGAGCGTGGCTGGTCGGTGGCAATCGACGACGTGATCGAGGGGCTGGCCGCCATCGCCATGCCGCTGTTCGACCCGGACGGACGGCTGATCGCGGCGGTCAGCCTGACGGGCCTGACCCCCCACATCGTCCGCAACGGCCAGCCCAATTTCCTCGACGAGATGCGCGGCGCGGTGCGGGAGATCTCGTCCAACCTCTATTCGCTGTCGGCCCCGCCGCTGCATCGCGCCGCCCGTGCCCAGTCGGTGCTCGGGGGGTAGGAACGCCGCTGTGTCGCTCTATGCCACGCGGTGCGAATCGGCGGCGCTGTCGCCGCGCAGGAAGGCGGCGTAGCGGGCGATGGTCGCCTCGACAGCGGAGGCTTCCTGGCCGGGATACCAGACGGTGGCCGGGGTCGACGCGACCTCCGTTCCCGCTGGCGCCAACCGCTCCGCCTCCGCCAGCCCTTCCACCAGCATGTCGGCAGGCCCGGCGCAGATCAGCGCCGGCCGTGTCAGGCGCGGCAGGCGGGCGCGGGTGTCGTAGTGGAAGGCGGCGCGGTAGGAGCGGTCGTAATGCGCGCCGCTCGCCAGCAGGCCCATGGTCCAGTCATGCAGCACCGCGGCGTCGGGAATGCCGATGGCGCGGGCGGCGGCGCGTTCTTGCCTGTACCACGGCCAGAACATGAACATGTCGCGCCGCATGTTCCAGGCCTGGAGCAGGTGCAGGCCCCAGCGGTCGGCGACCAGCGGCGGGAAATAGTTGGTCAGGATGTCGGCGCTGAAGTCGGGCGGGATCAGCACCGGCGCCTCCAGCACCGCGCGTCCGACACGCTCGGGATGGCGGACCGTCAGTTCCAGCGCCACCAGCGCGCCCGTGTGGGTGCCCCAAAGGTCGAAACGGTCGAGGCCGAGCGCATCGGCGACCGCCAGCACATCCTCGGCCAGCGTGCCGATATCGACGGCGCGGTCGGGCTTGTCGGATTCGCCGTTGCCGAGATAGTCGGGGGCGATGACCTCCCATCCCGGCGCCAGCCCGTGCAGCAGCGGCAGCAACGGTGCGGAGGAGCCGGGGGCCGATTGCAGGGCCAGCAGCGGCCGGCCGCGCCCGGCCCGGCGCAGATGGACGCGGCCCCGTGGCGTGTTGGCATAGTCGTGCCAGACCCGCAGCGGATCGGCGAAAGGCTGCGTCGGCGGCAGCGGTCCGGCATCGGGCTGCTTGGATATCATGGCCGACAGCGTTTTGGCGGCTGCGTCGAGAGTCTCGACACGGACGATGCCCGCCGGGTCGGCGAGGCTCGGCATCGCATCGAGGCACAGGCTCCACAGCGCCTCGTAACGGTGCGGCGCAGCCGAGGCGGTGCACAGCATCGCATCCTGGGCGGCGGGGTCGGGCAGGGGGGCGCCCCGTACGGCCGGATGCCGGGCGTCGCGCGGCTCCAACACATGGGCATCGCGCAGATGGGCCCACAGCACGGCCAGATGGGTGCCGTCGTCGCGCGGGGCCAGCGGGGCGGGGGCGAGGTGGCGCGCCGCCCAACCTTCCGCCGCTGCCGCGTCGGCCAACAGGACGGCTTCGGGTTGCCAACCTGTCCTGCTGTCCTGCAATGCGGTCGCCAGCGGTGCCGCAAGGTCGAAGACCAGCAGCGGACAGGGGGGAAGGCCCAATGCGCTGGCGCCGTCCGCGATGATGCGGGCCAAGCCGGCGATGTCCTCCGCCCATGCGCCGCTCGACCTGCCGATTCCCGGGAGATCGACCGCGGTGACGGTCCAGCCCGGCAGGTCGCGGGCCAACTGGTCGGCACGGGTGGAGGCGGCGGCGATCAGGCCGGGCAGCACCAGCAGGTCGGGACCGTACCCGCTGCGCCAGACGCGCAACTGCCCCTGTCCGATGGTCACGTAATGGGGTGTCGACATGGATGTCCTCCCGGTCGGCAGGCGGCGATTGCCTGCATTTCCTTGTGCGAAGGGGGTGTCGAGTGCCGCGGGGGCCGTTGCGGCCATTTTGTTAATGTCGCGGACTGTGCCGCTGTTTGACACTCGGTTCATAGAATGACATAGTTCGACGGAGATCGACAAGGGCAGTGCCGGTTCATGCGCGGAGTTCTGCGGCTGTGGTGCCTGCCCGGGCATGGAATCCAACGAAATCGTCAGGGAGGACGGGCATGGCCTGGCCGGAAGGAACGGGCGTTCCCAAACGGCGCGAGCTGCTTTTCGGCACGCGTCTCGTACCATGCTACAGCGAGCGTCCGGCGACCGTCGACGCCATGTTCCGCGCAGCGGTGGCCCGCCGGCCCGACGGCGAGGCGCTGGTGGATGGCGAGCGGCGCTACAGCTATGCGCAACTGGACGGGTTGGTGACGCGCGCCGCCGCCGGGCTGATCGCAGGAGGCGCCAAACCGGGCACGCGCATGGCCTTGGTGCTGAGCAACCGGTCGGAGTTCCTGATCGCGCTGCTGGCGGCGGCACGGGCGGGCGTCGTCGCGGTGCCGATCAGCGCGCGCGAACAGCGGCCGGGCATCGCCGGTATCCTGAATGACTGCGGCGCCTCCATCCTGATCCATGACGCCGCGCTTGCCGACCGCATGCCCGACGCGGCGGAGGTGCCGTCATTGGCGCTGCGGCTGTCGGCCGGCGGCGCGGTGGAGGGCTGCCGGCCGTTCGAGGAACTGCTGGTGAGCGATCCCGCCCTACCGGCCCCGGCGGTGGAGCAGGGGGAGGAGGACACCGCCGTCATCCTCTACACCTCCGGCACCACGGGGAAGCCGAAGGGCGCGCTGCTGGCCCATGTGAACATCATCCACTCCGCGATGCATTTCGAGGAATGCTGGGACTATCGCGAGGGGGAGCGGGCGGTGCTGGCGGTGCCGGCCTCCCATGTCACCGGGCTGGTCGCCGTGGTGATGGCGATGATCCGGGTCGCCGGCTGCACGGTGATGATGCCGGCCTTCGACGTCGCCGGCTTCCTGGAACTGGCGAGCCGGGAGCGGATGACCACCACGGTGCTGGTCCCGGCGATGTACAATCTCTGCCTGCTTCGCGCCGATTTCAGCCGCTACGACCTGTCGTCCTGGCGGATCGGCGGCTTCGGCGGCGCGCCGATGCCGGAAGCGACGGTGGAGGCGATGGCGGAGCGGTTGCCCGAGCTGCATCTGCTGAACGCCTATGGTTCCACCGAATGCGCCACCATCATCAGCGTCGTCCCCATCGGCAGCACCCGAGCCTGCCTGGATTCGGTCGGGATGTGCGTGCCCTGCGGCGACCTGCGGATCGTCGACGACCAGGGCCGCGAATGCCCGCCGGGGGTGAGCGGGGAGGTGTGGATCCGCGGGCCGATGACCATCCGCGGCTATTGGAACCGCGAGGACGCCACCCGCGACAGCTTCGTCGACGGCTATTGGCGGTCCGGCGATATCGGGGCGCTGGATGAGCGGGGCCATCTGCGGCTCTACGACCGCAAGAACGACGTCATCAACCGCGGCGGCCACAAGATCTATAGTGTGGAGGTCGAAAACCTGCTGGTCCGCCATGCCGACGTGGTGGAGGCGGCGGCGGTGGCCCATCCCGATCCGGTGCTGGGCGAGAAGATCCACGTCTTCGTCATCTCCAAGTCCGGCAGTTTGACCGAAGACGACGTGCGCGACTTCTGCCGGGCCAGCCTCGCCGACTACAAGGTGCCCGACTATGTGACCCTGCTGGGCGACGCGCTGCCGCGCAACGCCAACGGCAAGGTGACGAAGCGCGTGCTGCGCGATCAGGTTTCCGCCGGGTGAACCGGTCCCAGGGGACGCTCCGCCATCGACGGCGCGACGGCCTGCGGCCGCGCGTTGTCGTAGACGCCGTCGCCGTGCCTATTTGAAGGCCAGCAGGATCACCCCGGCAGCGATCAGGACGACGCCGAGCCAGTTCGGCGCCGAAAGCTGTTCACCGAGGAACAGCACGCCGAACAGGGCGACCAGCACGACGCTGAGCTTGTCGACGGGGGCGACCTGCGAGGCGGGACCGAGCTTCAACGCACGGAAATAGCACAGCCAGGACGCCCCGGTGGCCAGGCCGGACAGAACCAGGAACAGCCAGGTCTTGCCCGATATGGCGGACGGCGCCAGCGGCCGGCCCGACGAGACGACGATGCCGATCAGCAGCGGGAAGATGACAGCCGTGCGGATCAGCGTGGCCAAGTCGGAGTCGATTCCCTCCACCCCGACCTTGGCGAAGATGGCGGTCAGCGCCGCGAAACAGGCCGACAACAGGGCCCACAGCATCCAGGACGGAAACAGGCCATCGGTCATTTTCTTGATTTCCTTTATTTTTCCGGCTGCGGCGGCAAGGTTGCCGGTAACATGCGAAGACATCGATTCTGCATTGAAGCGGGGTGATGCGGGAAGCCTGCTCGCCGCCGCCCTGCCGGGCGGACGGGGGCAAGCGGGGGCGTGCCGGTCATCCGCAGTGCGTCGCATTGCCCCAATCGGAAGTTTTTGCAAGTGAGAATTAGAGTCGTTAGCATGCGGCTGCGGACCGGGTCCGGAGGCGCACCGGTCCTTGCTGCCCGTCCTGGCCTGTTCTGCGCCCATCGGTGTCTGCAGGTTCGGTGCAAACCGGATAATTTTGGGAGTTGTGATGACCATCGTGACGCGCCGCAGGGATCTGTTGACGGCAGGTCTGGCGATCGGGGTTTCCGGCCTGGCGCCCGTCCTGATGCCGCGGGCCGCCTTCAGCCAGACCGCAGCCCCCGGCACCATCCGCCATTCCCAGGGCGAGACGACGCTGTCCAAGACGGTGAACAAGGTCCTGTGCTTCGACATGGCGTCGCTCGACACGCTGGATGCGCTGGGCATTCCGGTGGCTGGCGTGCCGACCCAGTCGAAGCCGCCCTATCTCGCCAAGTATGACGGCCCCGGCTATGCCAGGATCGGCACATTGTTCGAGCCGGATTACGAGGTGGTGAACGCCGCCCAGCCCGACCTGATCGTCGTCGGCGGCCGGTCCGGCCCGAAATATGCCGAGCTGTCGGCCATCGCTCCCACCATCGACCTGACGGTGAAACCGGAGCACTTCTTCGACAGCGCGCTGGAGAATGCCGCCATCCTGGGCCGCATCTTCGGCAGGAGCGCCGAGGTGAAGGCCCGCGCCGACAAGCTGCGCGCGACGGTGGCCGAGGTGAAGTCGGTCGCGGCGGGGGCCGGCAAGGGCCTGCTGATCCTGACCACCGGCGGCAAGATCAGCGCCTATGGTCCGGGATCGCGCTTCGGCGTGCTGCACACCGAATATGGCGTCGTGCCGGCCGCCGAGAAGCTCGACGCCTCCAATCACGGGCAGGCGGTCAATTTCGAGTTCATCTTGCAGACCAACCCGGACTGGCTGTTCGTGCTCGACCGCGATTCCGCCATCGGCCGGGAAGGGCAGTCGGCCAAACAACTGCTGGACAACGACATCATGCGCCGGACCACCGCATGGCGGAAGGGGCAGGTGGTCTATCTGAACGCGGCGAACTGGTATCTGATCGGCGGTGGTCTGCAAGCCATGCAGCAGGATGCCGACGACATCAAGGCGGCCCTGACGGGAAAGGCGTGACGATGCCTGTCTGAGCGACATTGCTCATGGCTGGTCCGATGCCGCCCTGTGCAGAACGGCAGGCTGGCGGAACGGATGATTGCCGTTCCGCCAGCCGGAACGCGGCAGGATGCCCTGCCTGACGCTAGATCGACTTGATCTCGCATTGAATCTGGATCGAATTTTCCTCCACGATCGGTACGATCGATAAATGGAAGCCGGGATTGGCGGTAAAGCTCTTGGTCAGCGGTGCCGTCGCAACTTCAGGCGTGATCCAGGTCACCGGCTGGTCGGGCGCACAGTCCATCATGTAGGTCCAACTCACATCCGGAGTTGGCGCCGGTAGGGAGAGTCCCATAACGCCGGCGTCATTGGCGTAGCTTGCGCCGATGGCTTCAAGCCGCGTCGCATCGATCACCGCGGAAATGCCGAAGCGGAGTTTAAGCGGATAGCAGGTCCAGACAACGGAGGTCGAAACCCGTCCGCTCGGGTTTGCTACCGCCGCCGCGAGCGGGATGTTGTTCTTGATGGAGTCGACGAAGGTGTCGACCTCTTCGACTGCCAAGGTCTGACTGTCACCACCCGACAGTGGGGATGAGACTGTCTGCGTGAAGCGCATGTCTTGGGAGAGTACAGGGTTGGAGAAACCCTCGTTGAGATTTCCGAGAGTGAATTCTGTATCCAGAGAATTTTTGAAGGTGATGTACAGGCTGTTGTTGGCCATAATATTTGCTCTCCCTTCGGGGCGATGCTGATTAAATTTCTTCAATTCCCACATGCGGCTTTACAGCAGGTTCTTCTTCTCTTGGTCCGGCCAAGCCAGACTTACCTTCTTCGCCGGGCCTGCCTTCAGGACTGGCCTCCTCGCTGCCCCCTTCCCCTTCCTCTTTCTCGAGAATTTCCTTTGCAGCGTTTGCGTGGGTGGTGCTTTCGTTCTCGATCGTCTCCATGGTTGATTCATTGATCGATTTAACCGTGTTGGTCACGGCTTTCTCCTGCGCAACCACGTCCTGTTGCACGCTGCCCACGGTGGCCTTTGCCTGATCCAGGGTGGCAGGATTACTCGATGTCTGCGCGCTCTGCATCGCGGTCTTGATCGAGGCCGCATCCGTGCGAAGGTTGCTTTCGATGGATTCGATCTGGCTGTTCTGTACCCCGCCGGTGTTGTCATTCAACTGGGTGATCGTCTTCTTGATCGAGTCCAGTTCGGCGTTGGCGGCCTCTTGGATGGCCTGGTCCTCGTTGACGGTCTTCACCTTCTGCGACAACTGGCTCTGCGTATTGCTCAGGGCGCTTGGCGGCGTCAGACCGTCCTTGTAGATCAGCTCCTCGTCGGCATTCTTGAGTTCGGACTGAACGGCCGAATCAACCTGAGATTGCGTCGGTGGCTTCGGATCGGGATCGGACGTGCCGTCCTTGGGCTTTGGTGCGCCGAAGAGTTTTCCATAAACCCATGACACGACTTTGGCCCCGATTTCTATGCTCTGCATGAAATTGGCGGCCGAATTGAAGAGTTGGACGCCACTGCTGTTGAGGAAGCTTTGGATCGTTGTCAGGAGGGCATCTTTGATAGGCTGGCTGGCGTCGATACCCAACACATCCTGACCTTTGATTGTTCCGGTCAGCGCCGGAACAATGTTTCCAAAATCCGCCGGATCGCCAGAGAATGTGCTCATGTTCATGAAGTTGCACACCAGCACAATGTCGGGACTGTCCGCATTGAGATCGGAGACGAGCTGGCCACGTTTGAAGTACAGCGGCACGGAAGCGGGTGTGTTGAGGATGCTGCTTTGGAAGATGTTGTCTTCGTTGAGCTTGCTCGGGGCGTAAGTGATGGTATAGCCGCCGGTGGTGTCCGTGAGTTGCGGGTTCGAGTCTGGCCGGTTGAAGGTGATGCTGCCCAGGAGTACAGACTCCGTTCCCTGCTGGTCGGCCACATACACGTTGTATGCATAAGACGTCTGAAAGTTGGCCCAGGCGAACGGGAAGGTGTTCAGATAAGTGGATACTGCTGTGTAGAGGTTATAGGTGACATTCTTGTACTGCTCCGTAGCGGCAAAAAATTTATCTGCGGCGCTGCTTGCTGCGGTCAGCGCATCGATATTCGCCGTCGCGTTCTGCGTCGCCGTAGCAAATGTCTTTGCCAATGCCGAGCCCGATTGAGCGTTGATCGATTTATAGAATGCGAGTGCATTGGCAATCGCTTGCGCGTCCGCATCCTGCAACGTCTGGTCGGGATATGTCTGTGGACCCAGCAATGGTGGATCCTCATTGAGAATCAGCTTTACCGGAAAGAAATTATCCGGCTGAGCGAGGATCATCTTGATGTTCTGGCCGCTATTCGCGCCGCTTGCCGCACCGAGTTGCAAGCTGTCCTTTTCTCCCATCGGCAGTGGAACGCCGTTCGCGAAGGGAAGCGGTACGAGATTTGACGAAGCATACCATTGCAGCATGCTGTCCGGTTCCGTGTTGGAGAAGGTAAACGCGAAAATGCTACCGTTCCAGCCGGCAGTCGGCATTGATGCCGCACCGGAATTTGTGATGGAATTCGTGATGACGCAGCTCGGCTTGACACTGGCGTTATCCATTATCGCCTCCAGATTGAGCAATGAGAAAGAATTTATCATTTACAGAGCAAACATGATTGACTCACTTTGAAATATTAGAAATTTCAATATTGAAATACACGTTGATTCAGATCGTTGAATGTGTCAAGCGAGACAGGCCCACTGCGATGGAGTGTTTGGAAATATTTTCTGAATATATTTGTAATAATATCTTGCAATAGAGAGATATTTCCAGAAAATTGCTATGTTGTTTTTATGTATTGTTCAAAAATTTTTTAGGGATGCGATTGAGTTTCACTCTGGATTATTGATGCATTTTGATGGGAGAAGGTTGTTCCGTGAAGGCTGCTGTCGAAATCAAGCCAGGGAAAGAGTGCCGCTCAGTGCCCTCAAGCGTGAGCGCCGGATAAAATTTTGCAAGTAAGAATTATTTGCGTTAATGTAAGCTCTCTGGATCGGCGACGGCCGACGGGCCTGCCCGTCCAATTCGGTGTGGGCCGATCCCGTGCCATGATTCCGACGACACCAGCGGCTCATCGGGGCCGTGCCTGTCGGCGGGGTCCGGATCGTTTCTGGAGTTGCGATGATCATAGAGCGGCTGGACAATAACATCATTCGCAAGTTCGCTGCACCGCAGGAGGGGCTTGTCCATTCGCTTCGGTCGTGCCTGTGCCCGATCGGGCGCTCGCTCGCCGTCGCACGAACGGATGACGGCAGTTCCCAGGCGATGCTGACGGGAAAAGCGTGACGATGCCTGCCTTGGTGATCATTGCCGCTGGCGGACCTCCGGCATGAGGGGGCTCGTTCCGGCCGCCGTCTGCGTTCTGGCGCTGGCGGTGGCCAGCCTGTTCGTCGGCGTCAGCGACGTGACGATCGGCACCATCCTGAGCGGCGCCTCCGACGAGGCGGCGCAGGTGCTGCTGGTCAGCCGCATCCCGCGCACGCTGGCGCTGGTGCTGGCCGGGGCCGGAATGGCGGTGTCGGGCCTGATCCTGCAAATGCTCGCCCGCAACAAGTTCGTGGAGCCGTCGACCGCCGGAACCGCCGAATCGGCGGTGCTCGGCATGCTGATGGTGACGCTGCTGGCGCCGGAAACCCCGATGCTGACCCGGATGCTGGTGGCGGGCGCCTGCGCATTGGCCGGAACCGCGCTGTTCCTGGGGATCCTGCGGCGGATGCCGCTGCGCTCGCCGCTGATCGTGCCGCTGGTCGGCATCATGCTGGGGGCGGTGATCTCCGCCTCGACCGAGTTCGTCGCCTACCGCTTCGACATGCTGCAGTCGGTGCGGGCGTGGGAAACCGGCGACTTTTCCGGCGTCCTGCGCGGACGCTACGAACTGCTGTGGATCGGCGCCGTGCTGACGGCCGTCGCCTATGCCGCGGCCGACCGCTTCACCGTCGCCGGGTTGGGAGAGGATTTCACCACCAACCTGGGCCTGAACCACCGGCGCGTGGTGTCGCTCGGGCTGGTCATCGTGTCGCTGGTGACGGCGGCGGTGATCGCCACCTGCGGCATGATCCCGTTCCTCGGCCTGATCGTGCCCAACCTGATCAGCCTGATCCGGGGCGACAACATGCGCCGCTCGCTGCCCTGGGTGGCGCTGCTCGGCGCCGGGCTGGTGCTGGCCTGCGACATCGCCGGCCGGCTGGTGATCCGCCCCTACGAGATCCCGATCGGCACGACCATGGGCATCGTCGGCAGCGCGATCTTCCTTTACCTGCTGCTGCGGAAGAACCGCCATGCCGCCTGACCGCCGTTCGCTGCCTCCAGCCGTCCTGATCGCGGGGCTGGGCGGGCTGGCCGCCGCGTCCATCGTCCTGTTCCTGACCGTCGGCGCGAAGGGAAGCTGGAGCTTCATCCTGACCTTCCGCGGCACCAAGGTGGCGGCGATGGTGCTGGTCGGCTGGGCCATCGCCATGTCCACCGTTCTGTTCCAGACCATCACCAACAACCGGATCCTGACCCCGTCGATCATGGGGTTCGACGCTCTCTACCGGCTGATCCAGACGGTGCTGGTGTTCCAGCTTGGCTCCGCCGCGGTGGCGGCCTTCGACCCGCGCCTGCGCTTCGGGGTCGAGGTCGCGGCGATGGTTGCCTTTTCCTGGCTGCTCTACCGCTGGCTGTTTTCGGGAAGCCTGCGCGGGCTTCACCTGCTGATGCTGGTCGGCATCGTCTTCGGCGTGCTGTTCCGCAGCCTGTCCGGCTTCCTGCAGCGGGTGATCGACCCCAACGAATTCCTGGTGGTGCAGGACCGGCTGTTCGCCAGCTTCAACCGGGTGGACGGGCAGCTCCTGGCCGTCTCCGCGCTGGTCGTGCTGGCGGTGTCGGTGGCGGTGTGGCGCAAGGCCGGCGTGCTGGACGTGCTGGCTCTGGGACGCGACGCCGCCATCAATCTGGGCGTCGATCACCGGCGCGAGGTGATGCGGGTGCTGGTGATGGTGTCGGTGCTGGTCGCCGTCTCCACCGCCCTGGTCGGTCCGGTCACCTTCTTCGGCCTGCTGGTCGCCAACCTGGCCTATCTGCTGGTGGATACGCACCGGCACCGGCTGATCCTGCCGGTCGCGGCCCTGGTCGCCATCCTGGTGCTGATGGGCGGTCAGCTCGTCCTGGAACGGCTGCTGGGCTTCAACGGCGCGCTCAGCATCGTCATCGAGTTCCTGGGCGGAATCGTCTTCCTGACCATCCTTGTGCGGAGAGCGGCCCGATGATCGAGGTCCGGAATGCCAGTAAGTCCTATGGCGAGACCGTCGTCGTCGACGACGTGTCGGTTACGCTGCCGGCCGGCGGCGTCATCTCGCTGATCGGGGCGAACGGGGCCGGCAAATCGACCCTGCTGTCGATGATCAGCCGCCTGCTGCCGGTGCCCGCCGGCACGGTGACGGTGGAGGGCATGGACGTCACGACGACGCCCGGCGACGTGCTGGCGCGTCACCTGTCGATCCTGCGCCAGGACAACCAGATGACGGCGCGCCTGACCGTGCGCGACCTGATCGCCTTCGGCCGCTATCCCCACAGCAAGGGCCGGCTGACGGTGGAGGACCAGGGCCATATCGAGCGGGTCATCCGCTATCTGGAGCTGGAGGCGGTCGCCCACCGCTTCCTCGACGAGCTGTCGGGCGGCCAGCGCCAGCGCGCCTTCATCGCCATGGTGCTGTGCCAGGACACCGAGTACGTCCTGCTCGACGAGCCGCTGAACAATCTGGACGTCAAGCATGCGGTGGCGATGATGAAGCTGTTCCGCCGCACCGCCGACGAGTTCCGCAAGACCATCATCCTGGTGCTGCACGACATCAACTTCGCCTCCTGCTATTCCGACCGGATCGTCGCGATGCGCAACGGCCGCATCGCGCACCAGGGCCCGCCGGAGGACATCATCACCCCCTGCATCATCCGAGACGTCTATGGCGTGGAGGCCGACATCCACGAGATCGACGGCAAGCGCGTGGCTGTGTACTTCCGTTGATCGGGCGCCGATGCGATTCGAACGGGTCGGTTCGGCGCCAAGAAGGTTAGCCCTCAGCGGGTCGGCAGACGGTCGAGGCGGTCGGGGTCGGGGGTGCCGTTCACCCGCAGCAGGACCGCCTCGCCCGAAGCCGGAAAGATGCCGGTCAGTTCGGTGACGGTGACCTGATGCGTCACCAGCACCACCGGCTGGCCGTCGCGCGGCAGGTCGGCCAGGAACTGGCGCAGTTCGGTCAGCTTGTCCTTTGCCTCCTCCTGCCGGCCGAAGAAGGAGTTGAGGGCGGGCATCTCCGTCACCGGACCGAGGTCCAGCAGCCGCGCCGTCTCCAGGCAGCGGCACCACTGGCTGGACAGCACGCGCGCCTTGGCGATGCCGAGCTGGCGCAGTCGCTCGCCGATCCGCTTGGCCTGGGCGCGGCCATCGTCGCTGAGAGTGCGCTGGGTCGCGCAGTTGTCCAGTGTGAATCCCGGCGGGTCGCCGGTACCGGGAGCCTCTGCGTGGCGCATCAGCACGACGAGACCGGCGGTCTCCATCGCCGCGGCCGGGAACGCAAGCAATGCGGCGGCGGTGAAAGCCATAAGGCTGCGGCGGTGCAGGATGGGCATCGGCATCTCCGGTGATGGCGCAGGCCCGCCAGCCCTTGTCAGGGTTGACGGACCTCCCTCAATGTACCTGAGAGTGCCTCATGGAGAGACGAAGGTCACCAGGACTGCCGCCGCGCCGGGAGCGGCTTTTGCCGCCGCCCCCATGGTGACCGGCAAGGATCAGTAGGTGTAGAACATCTTCTGGATGGCCTTGGCGTCGGTCGTCTTGGTGAGGGCCAGCATCAGCAGGATGCGCGCCTTCTGCGGATTGAGGCTGTCGCTGGCGACGAAATCCAGCTCGTCGTCGTTGGCTTCGCCGTTACGGGCGACGATGCCGTTGCCGACACGCGAGGAGCGGACGATGAGCACCCCCTGCTTGCGGGCTTCGATCAGGCCCGGCTTCATCGCGTTGGACAGGCTGCCATTGCCGACGCCGGCATGGACGATGCCCTTGGCACCCGCCTTCACCAGAGCGTCGAGCGCCGTGCGGTTGTTGTTGGCATAGCCATACACGATGTCGACCTGCGGCAGGCTGTCGAGGGCCGAGATGTCGAATTCAGCCTCGGCGGTGTGTTTGCGCACGACCTGACGGTAGAAGTGCGGCCGGTTGTCCTGCATGTAGCCGAGGAAGCCGAGCTCCGGCGTGCGGAAGGTATCGGCGGTGGAGGTGTTGGTCTTGCTGACGTCGCGGCCGGCATTGATCTGGTCGTTCAGGGCGACCAGCACGCCCTTGCCGACGGCGTCCTTGGACCCGGCCAGCGTCACCGCGTTGTAGAGGTTGACGGGGCCGTCGGCGCTGATGGCCGTCGAGGGACGCATGGCTCCGACGATCACCACCGGCTTGGTGCTCTTGACCGTCAGGTTCAGGAAATAGGCCGTTTCCTCGATGGTATCGGTGCCATGGGTGATGACGATGCCGTCGACGTCCTTCTGTGCAAGCAGTTCGTTCACCCGCTTGGCCAGCTTCAGCCAATGGTCGTTGGTCATGTTCTCGCTGGCGATCTGGAAGACCTGTTCGCCCTTGACGTTGGCGACCTTCTTCAGTTCCGGCACCGCTTCGATCAGCTTCTCGACGCCGACCTTGGCGGCGGTGTAGCCGACGGTGGTGGTGCTGGTGGCGCCGGTGCCGGCGATGGTTCCGCCGGTCGCCAGGATGGTCACGTTGGGCAGCCCGTCGGCGGCAAAGGCCATGGTTGCGGACAGTGTCAGGGCGGCGGCCATCCCGGCGGCCATCAGGGTGCGGGCGGTGGTCTTCAACACGGTGTTCCTCTCCCATTTCGATTTTCTTGGCCGGCACCTGCCAACCCTTGGGAATGGGCAGTCTGTACAACTCCATTGAATATCCTTGCTCAGAACCATGAACGGATTGTGCAATGAATGTGAACGGCCGTTCGCAACCCTGCGGCAGTGCCGCTTCGAAGCCGGTGCTGCAAGCGCCGGCCTTGCAAGCGTGGGCGTTGCCTGGGCAGAGTGGCCGCGACGCTTCCGATCCGAAGGAAAATGGCTGTGAGTATCCTGGGACGCACCCTTGCCTTTGCCTTGGCACTGTTGGCTTTCGCGTCCGGGCCATGCTGGGCGGCGGGAAATGAGCGGCGGGTGGCTCTGATCCTGGGCAACAGCGCCTATCGGCATGCGCCGTCGCTGCCCAACCCGGCGAACGACGCCAGGGCGATGGCCGACTCCCTGCGCGCGGCCGGGTTCGAACTGGTTGGCGGGGCGCCGCAGATCGATCTGGACCGGGCGGCGACCGAGCGGGCGATCCGCAGCTTCGGCGCCAAGCTGGCCGGGGCGGATGTCGGGCTGTTCTTCTACGCCGGTCACGGCATGCAGGCGCGCGGCACCAATTACCTGCTGCCGGTCTCCGCCAACCTGGAGAAGGAGTCGGACGTCCGCTATGAGCTGATCGACATCGCCATGGTGCTGGACGAGATGGCGCTGGCCGAAAGCCGGATGAACATCGTCATCCTGGACGCCTGCCGCAACAATCCCTTCGGCGGCCGCGGCCTGCGCGCGGCGTCGCCCGGACTGGCGCAGATGCAGGCGCCGGCCGGCACGATCATCGCCTATGCGACCCAGCCGGGCGCGGTGGCGGCCGACGGAGCCGGATCGAACAGTCCCTATACGGAAGCCTTGTCGAAAGCCCTGCTGAAGCCGGGGGAGACGGTGTTCGACGTCTTCAACGACGTCGGCATCACGGTCAAGCGCAACACCGGCGGCGTCCAGCAGCCCTGGGTGTCGGCATCCCCCATCGAGGGGCGCTTCTATTTCCTGGGGCCGACCACGGTGGTCAACCAGCCGCCGCCCGAAGCGCCTGCGACCGCCGCAGCCGCAGCCGCCCCAGCAGCAGCCGCGGACAAGGAGCTGCTCTTTTGGGACAGCATCAAGGGCAGTTCCAACCGCGGGCTGTTCGAAGCCTATCTGAAGCAGTTTCCGCAAGGCACCTTCACGGCGATCGCCGAGGCGCGGGTCGCCGAGCTTGGCGGGACGGCGAATGCTGCCGGCACGGGAGAACGGGCGCCGGTGTCGGTCGCTGCCCTTGCCGCTCCGCCGGTTCCCGCACCTGGCCCGGCCGCCCCACCCACGCCGTCCGCCCGGCCGCTCGATGTCGAGGCGATCCCCTATCTCAGCGCCAAGGCGCGCGCCGCACTGGCAATCTATCCCGGCCTGCCGTCACCCAAGGCTCTGGCGATCTCGGCCAAGGGGAACTACGCCTATTTCTCCAACAAGTCGAACAGCCGGACCGCGGACGACGTCAGGCGCAGCGCCCTGCAATATTGCCAGTACAGGGCGGAGGAGCCCTGCACCCTCTATGCGGTCGACGACGGCGTGGTGATGGACGGCAAGCGCTTCGTTCCGATGCCGGTGGAGATTCTGGGTTCCGGCCCCTTCGATCCGGCGCGCGTCCCCTTCGTCAGCGAGCACACGCGCAAGGTCGGCATGGTCAACTACCAGCGCAACCCCGGACACAAGGCCGTGGCCCTGACGCTGACCGGCCGCTGGGCGTCGGTGTGGGACCGCGACAGCGAGGAGGAGGCCGGCACGGCGGCGCTGGAGCGGTGCGGGCAGGCCGGCGGCAAGGAGGACTGCATGCTCTACGCCGTGAATGACAAGATCGTACTCGACGAACCGGCCGAGGAGGAGGCGACGGACGAGGAGGAGGAGTGATCCGGGACCGGCCGGGTGCTGCCGGAGGGCGGCCTCTGGGACTTCTCTGCGGCGAAGACGCCGTTGCAAAAGAAAGCGGGCCGGCACCTCAGGGATGCCGGCCCGCTTCGTTCGACCGTCTCGCTCCCGATCCGTCAGCGGTCGCCCAGATCGTGCTCGATCTCGGTGACCAGCCGTTCGGCGCATTGCACGGCGCGCCGGCGGTCCTCATCGGTCATGCCCTGCATGGGATCGGATTGCGCCGGGAAGGAGTCCGACCGGCAGAGCCGGCGGCCCGATGCGCAGACCATCACTTCATACTGGCGGCTGTCCTCATTGAACAGACACTCGGACTCGAAGCCCTTGGCGTCGGTTTCGGCCCACATGATCGTCTTGCTCATCGTCCGGCTCCTTTGGACTGGGTCGGTTTTCTTGGTTCGGCGAGGCTTACTTGGCAGTCGCCATGGCGACCGCGGTGTCGGCCATGCGGTTGGAGAAGC